>NZ_KZ984623.1 GCF_003574465.1 Methylobacterium crusticola | reverse complement strand
GCGCGCGCGCGGACCCGTCAGGCGCGCGGCTGCTCGGGCGCGCGCCGCCGCGCGCCCGCACGCTTGCCCGACGACGCTTTGCCGGACGACGCCTTGCGCGGCGGCGCCTTGCGGCCCGGCGCCCGCTTCCTCGTCGCGGCCGGGGGCGCGCCCTTGTCTGCGTGCGCGTCGAGGAAGGCCCGGCAGGCGCCGAAATCCCCCTCCACCTCCGGGGGCAGGGCGGCGAGGCCCTTCTCGCGCGCCAGCGATGCGGCGAAGCGCAGCATGGCCGGGCTGGGCGCGCGGGGCGCTCCGGCGGGGACAGCCCCGCGCGGGCCCGCATGGGTGTTCAGGAACAGCCGGCAGACGCCCGCGTCCCGCGCGAGGCCGCGGGGGAGCGGCACGCCCTTGCGGGCCGCGAGCGCCGTGGCGAAGGCCACCATCGCGTCCGTCGGCGGGCGCCCGGCGGGGCTGGCGGGCCCCGCGGCCGGATCGAGGGCGAGCCGCTCGGACCCCGCCACGGCCGCGATCAGCGCGTCGAGCCGGGCCCGGGTCGCCCGGCGGAACGCCTCGGCGCGCCGGGCCGCCTCCTCCCGGCTCCCCGCGCGGCCGATCTCGGCCAGGTTCGCCTCGAACACGGCCCGGCCGACCGGGTCGCCGTAGGCCGGAAACACCTTGCGCACCGCCGCCAGGAAGGCGAGGCCGACCTCCGTCACCTCGATGGCCGGGTCCTTGCCCTTGAGGAGCGCGACGTAGTGGCTCTTGATCAGCTTCGGCAGCACGGCGTCCCGGGTCGCCGCGGTGCCGAGGCCCTTCGGCTCGGTCGGGTTGGCGGGGTTCTCGAGCGCCCGCTTGAGGGCGGCGTCCTCGACCTGGTCGATCAGGCGCCCCATCACCACCGGCAACTCGCCCCGGGTGATGCGCCGCGGCGGCTCGGTCCGGGCGGTCTCGATCTCCGCCGCCTCGGCGCGGGCCGCCTCGCCGTCCCGCACGGGCGGCAGGCGCCCGGCCCGCGGCTCGTCGTCGGGCTTGGCCTTGCCGGGCACCGCCTCGGCATCCTCGTCGGCCTCCGCGCCGTAGAGCGCGCGCCAGCCCGGCACCTTGACGACGCTGCCGGTGACGCTGAAGCGCTTCGGCCCGAAGGGGGTGGCGACCTCGGCCGAGACGGTGGTGCGGGCGTCGACCCCGTCCGGCAGGTGCGCGGCGAGGAAGCTCCGCGCCACCAGCTCCCACAGCCGCCGCGCGTCCGGCGCGAGGGCGCCGGGCGCCGGCGCCTTGCGCAGCGGCACGATGGCGTGGTGCTCGCCCGGATCCTTGACGTAATGCCCCTTCTGCCCGCGCCGCACCACCAACGCCTCCGGGGCCGGGGCGTGCGCGGCGAGCTCCGCCGAGGCACCCGCGAGGGCGGCGATCACCGCCGCCGCGTCCCGCGCCTGGCCCTCGGGCAGGTGCGCGGATTCGGTGCGCGGGTAGCTCAGGAGGCCCTGGTCGTACAGGTCCTGGGCGTGGCGGGCGGTGACCTGCGGGTCCCAGCCGAAGCGCTTGGCGCAGGCCCGCGCCAGCGTGTCCTTGGAAAAAAGCTTCGGGGGCGTGCGCCGCACGTCCTTCTGGACGACGCCGAGGGCGCCCGCCCAGCCGCTGGCCGCCGCCCGGATCGCCTCCGCCTCCGCCCGCTCGAAGATCCGGTCCTTCGGCGCGTGCCAGAGGGTCAGGGCCCCGCCGCTCTCCGTCGCGACCGGCAGGGCGATGCGGAAGAAGTCCCGCGGCACGAACGTCCGGATGCGCTCCTCAAGGTCGGCCAGGATCGCGAGCGTCGGGGTCTGCACGCCGCCGAAGCGCCAGGGCTCGCGGAAGGCCGGCGGGCGCAGGCGCAGCGACATCGCCCGGGTGCCGTTGAGGCCGAGATGCCAATCCTCGTACTGGCGGCAGAGGGCCTCGAGGTAGGCCGCGTAGTCGCGCTCGCCCGAATCGGCCTCCCGGGCCAGCGCCGCGAAGGCGCGGCGGATCGAGACCTCGTCGAGGGCACCGAGCCGCAGCCGGTCGACCCGCCCGCGATAGCCGAGGTGCTCCAGCACCTCCCAGGCGATCATCGAGCCCTCGCGCCCCGGATCGGTCGCGATGATGACGCGCTCGACGCCCTCGAGGGCGCGGCCGATCGCGGCGAGCTTCGGGGCGTGCGACTGGCCGGAGCGGTTCTGCCCGCAGGCCACCGGGATGCGGTCGAGGGCGATCGGCAGCGCGTCGAAGCGCCAGGCCTTCCACTCCTCCCGGATGGCGCCGGGCTCGTCGGCCGCGAGCAGGTGCCCCTCCGCGGCGACGCAGACCGTGCGCGGCGAGCGGAAGAAGCGCTGAAGCTGGCGCATCGCCGAGGGTTTCTCGAAGAAGAACAGCGTCTTGCCGGCCTGCGCCGGGGAGGTGGCGGTGGGCATGGCGTGCGACATGGCCGCGCGACGACCTCGTGGGGCCCGGCGGGGAGCGGGCGCTCGAACAGATCAAGAACATAGTCGACCGGAGCGGCCGCCGTCAACGCTCCGGCGCCCGCGAACCCCGCGGCGCCCGCGGCCCGAACCCCGCGGCGCCCGCGGCCCGAACTCTGCGGCGCCCGCGGCCCGAACCCCGCACGCTCGGGCGGCGCCCGGTTGCCGGATGGGCCGGCGACTCCATCTTGGCGGTAAGGGGACGCAGGATGAGGACCAGTCCGATGCACCAGTCGAAACGCTTGAAACCCTTCGCGATCGTGATGATCGCGGCCTCTTCACTTACGGGGCCGACACTCGCGTCGGCCCAAGACCTGATGTTCGCGGTCGCGCCGCCGCCTTCACTGCCGGGGAGCGGGATTCCCAGGGACGCGCTGGTGTTCCACGGCAATTACTGCGGTCCCGGCAACCGCGGGCCCGGCCTCCCGCCGACCGACGCCCTCGATGCGGCCTGCATGCACCACGACGCCTGCACGCCTCCGGCCGGGCAGGGGCTCCCGGCCTGCTCCTGCAACGCGCGGCTCCAGCGCGAGGCGGACGCCGTGGCCAGAAGCCGCCGGCAGGCGCCGGACCTGCGCAGCCTCGCGGGCTTCGTCTCCGCCGGCGCCGCCATCCTGCCCTGCGAGCCCTGACGGGCGCGCCGGCGCGCTTGGCTCACCGGGTCAGCCCGCGCCGCCGGCCGCCGAGGGCGCCGCGCTCCCGGCGGCCGGCGGCGGGGCCTGCACGAGCCTGAGGTTCCCGGACGGCCGAAACGGACGCGCCGCCGCGCGCTCCGGGAGCCGGATCGGGACGCCGAAATCCCGGTCGTCGTTCGCCGGAGCCTGGGTGCAGGGCACGTAGGCGTCGACGATGTCGGCGACGTGGAGGATGCGGGGCGGGCGGCCGCGGGGGACGCGGCGGCCCGCCCCGCGCGGACGGGCCCGGGGCTTCCAGCCGCGCGGGGTCTCGTGCCATCGACCAGCCATTGCTCGGTTCTCGTCGTCGGGACGCGGGCCTGTGGGGCGCGAGGGCCTGCCAGCCCCTTCATGTAGAACCACTTTTCGGGCCGGCGGGGTGTGCTGAGGCACATGCTCCCCGGGCCGGCGCGATCGCGCCGTCCCGGGCTCGCGCCGGGACGTCGAGCGCCCGGCGGCCGCGCCGTCGACGGCGGCACGATCGCGCCGCGCCACGCGTCGGCGCGCGATCTCGCGGGGCGCGTACTTGTCTTACCTTGGGGAAGTACGCAGTGCCGATGGGCGGGTTTTCCGGCGAGACCCGGATCGACCTTTACCAATCCCCAACCGCCGCGGGATCAAAGTACCGGAATGCACCGCAAAGCCAGGTCGACATGGTCCAGCTCATCGAAGTCCTGCTCGAACGGCACGAGGTCCGGCTCCTCGGCCTATCGCTCCTCATCGGCGTGCTCGCCTCGGTCACCGCCGTCGATCTCCTCCAGCACGCCCGGGCCTCGGCCGGTCGCATGCGCGCCATCTGGCTCTGCGTCGGCGCGGCGGCGGGCGGCTTCGGCCTCTGGGGAGCGCACTTCATCGCCCGGCTCTCCTTCCAGCCTGGCGGCGGGGCCAACCGGGACGCCGGCCTGGCGCTGGTCTCGATGGCCCTCGCGATGATCGCCACGGGGGCGAGCCTTCGCGCCGCGCTGCTGCCCTGCGCCGGCGCCCCGTGGCTCGCCGGCACCCTGCTGGGCCTCGGCCTCGCCGCCGTGCACTGCGCCGGGCTGGTCGGGCCGGCGGCGGCCGGCCTGGTCTCCTGGCATCTCGGCCTGCTGCTGGCCTCGGCGCTCGCCGGCAGCCTCGTCTGCGTGGCGGCCTTCGCGCTCGGCCTGCGCGAGGACCCCGCCTGCCGGAGCGCCGCGGCGCTCCTCCTGATCCTGGCGGTCGGCCTCCAGCACTTCCTCGGCCTCGCGGCCCTCGACATCCTGACCGATCCGGCGGCCCCGGGCGTCCCGGCCGAGGCCGACGCCCGGGCAGCGGTCTCGACGGGCTTTGCCAGCCTGACGCTCCTCGTCCTCGCCTTCACGGCCATCACCATCGACGGCCGCGTCCGCCGGCGCCGGGAGCAGCAGGAACTGGTGCACAGCCTCGCCAACGCCGCCGTCGAGGGGATCGCGGTCTGCGACGGCGACCGCATCGTGACGGTCAACACCAGCCTCGCCGACCTCCTCGGTTGCGCCCCGTCCGAGCTGATCGGCCGGCCGGTGGCGAGCGCCTTCCCGGAGGCGGTGGTGCGCCGGACGCAGGACGGCGGGGTCGACCAGGTGATCGAGACCGAGCTGCGGGACCGGCACGGCATCGCGATTCCCGTCGAGGTGATCCTGCGCGCCATCACCTTCGCGAACCGGCCCCATCACGCGGTCGCGGTGCGCGACCTGCGGGCCCGCCGGCAGGCCGAGCAGCACATCCAGTTCCTCGCCCACCACGACGCGCTGACGGGCCTGCCGAACCGCGCCCGCTTCACGGCGCGGCTCGACCAGGAGATCGCCCGTGCCCGGGCGACGGGCGGGCGGCTCGCGGTGCTCTGCCTCGACCTCGACCGCTTCAAGGAGGTGAACGATCTCTACGGGCACGCCGCCGGCGACGCGCTGCTGCGGACCGTGGCCCGCTGGGTGCCGGCGGAGCTGGACGAGCGCCAGAGCATGGCGCGCCTGGGCGGCGACGAGTTCGCCGTCATCCTGCCGGAGGTCGGCGGCCCGGCCGAGGCCGGGCGCCTGGCCGCCCGCATCCTGGAGGCGATCCGGGCCGGCAACGCGGCCTCGGACGGCGCCCCCCCGGTCGCCACCAGCATCGGCATCGCGCTCTACCCGGACGACGCCACCGACCGGGAGACCCTGCTGAGCCACGCCGACGCGGCCCTCTACTGCGCGAAGTCCGAGGGGCGGGGGACCTACCGCTACTTCGAGGCGGCCCTCGCCGTCCAGATCCGCGACCGGCGCACCCTGGAGCACGACCTGCGCCAGGCGATCGGGCGGGGCGAGTTCGTGCTGCTGTACCAGCCGCAGATGGAGGTCGACACCGGGCTGGTGGTGGGCTTCGAGGCGCTGCTGCGCTGGAACCATCCGGGGCGCGGCAGCGTCCCGCCCGACCGCTTCATCCCCATCGCCGAGGAGACCGGCGCCATCCTGGCCATCGGCGAGTGGGTCCTGCGCGAGACCTGCCGGGAGGCGGCGCGCTGGGAGAGGCCCCTGCGGGTGGCGGTGAACGTCTCGGCGGTGCAGCTCCACAGCCCCGCCTTCGCGCAGCTCGTCCAGGACGTGCTCGCGGAGAGCGGCATCGACCCCGTCCGGCTCGAGCTGGAGATCACCGAGACGGCGCTGATCCGCGACCCGGCCCGGGCGCTCGCGACCCTGGGCAAGGTCAAGGCGCTCGGCGTGCGCATCGCGATGGACGATTTCGGCACCGGCTACGCCTCGCTCTCCAACCTGCGGGCCTTCCCGTTCGACAAGATCAAGATCGACCGCTCCTTCATCCACGCCGTCGACATCAACCGGGAGACCGCCGCCATCATGCGGGCCGTGCTCGGCCTCGGCCGCGGCCTGGGCCTCCCGGTGCTGGCCGAGGGCGTCGAGACGGGCGCCGAGCTCGCCTTCCTGGGCGCCGAGGCCTGCCAGGAGGCGCAAGGGTTCCTCCTCGGCCGGCCCGCCCCGATCGAGGAGTTCCGGGAGCACACGCGCCTGCCGGCGGACGGGGCGCGGGCGCGGGCCGCCTGAAGGCCGCGCCGCCCAGGCCCCGGCGCTCAGCCCGGCGCCGGCCCGGGCGCCGCGCCGAGGCTGCGGCGGGCGAGCGCGAGGGCCTCCCTCAGCCGGGCGACGTCGCCGACCTCGTGGGCGAGGATCAGCACGAGGCGGGCGTTGAGCGCCGCGCTCTCGTCGTCGCTCAGCCCCTCGTGGGCGGAGAGGAGCGCGCCGTAGACGTCGTCGCCCCGGCCGTGGAAGCCGTCGTCCTGCCGCAGCATCACGCCGCCTCCCGCACCGGGGCGTCGGCCCGGCCGTGCGCCCGCGCGAGCGAGCGGGCGAGGCCGGCGGGATCGGGCGCCGGGAACCGGGCCGCCACGTGGGCGTCGGGACGGATCAGGTAGGTCGTCCCGGGGCCGGCCCCGTAGCGCGCGGCGGCGACGCCGTCCGGGTCGACCAGCATCGTGGCGCCCGGGCAGTCGAGGGGCCGGGGGCCCACCACGACCCGGGGCAGGTCGGCGCACCCGGCGAGGTCCGGGCACGCCTCCCCGGCGAAGACCAGCAGGGTGAACGCGCCCCCGAGATGGTCGAGGAGCCAGCCCGGCCGCCCCGCCCCGTCGCGGACCGGCGCGTCCGGGCAGGCGCTGCCCGGGGCGACGCCCCCCGGCATCGGCACCCCGTCCGGCGTCTGGAGGGGCGAGCCCGCGAGGCTGCACGGCCGCGACAGGCGCCCGGCGTTGAGCAGGCGGCGGGCGAACGGCGCCTCGGCGGCGAGCGCCAGCACCCCGTCGCGGAACAGCCGCTCGACCCGCGTCTTCGGCGTCATGAAGGCGGTGGTGCGGCTGGAGTTGAGGATGTTCTCGTCCGCGCCGTGGCCGCGCTCGACGTCGTAGCTGTCGATCAGGCCCTCGGGTGCCTCCCCGGCCAGGACCAGGGCGAGCTTCCAGCACAGGTTGTCGGCGTCCTGCACGCCGCCATTGCCGCCCCGCGCCCCGAACGGGCTCACCACGTGGGCGCTGTCGCCCACGAACACCACGCGGCCGTGCACGAACCGCTCCAGCCGCGCGCAGCGGAAGGCGTAGACCGAGCACCACGCGAGCTCCACCGGCGTCCCGGCGCCGACGATGGCCCGCACCCGCGGCATCACCCGCTCGGGCTGCCGCTCCCGCTCGGGGTCGGCGTCAGGCCCGAGCTGGAAGTCGATGCGGAAGACGTCGTCGGGCTGGCGGTGGAGGAGAGCGCTCTGGCCGGCGTGGAAGGTCGGCTCGAACCAGAACAGGCGCTCGGTCGGGAAGTCGGCCTTCATCCGCACGTCGGCGATGAGGAAGCGCTCCTCGAAGCGCTGGCCCTCGAAGGGGAGGCCCATCCGGGTGCGGGTGGGCGAGCGGGCGCCGTCCGCCGCGATCACCCACGCGGCCTCGAGCGCGTAGGGACCGTCCGGGGTCGTCACCTCCAGGCGCACGCCGTCGCGCGACTGGGTCAGGCCCGCGACCTCGTTGCGCCAGCGCAAGTCGATCAGGTCCGGGAACGCCGCCGCCCGCTCGATCAGGAACCGCTCGACGTAGTATTGCTGGAGGTTGACGAAGGCCGGGCGCCGGTGGCCGCTCTCGGGCAGCAGGTCGAAGCGGTAGAGCTCGCGGTCGCGGTGGAAGACCCGGCCGACGCTCCAGGTCACGCCCGTCTCGACCATGCGGCTGCCGACGCCGAGGCGGTCCCAGATCTCGAGGGTGCGCTTGGCCCAGCAGATCGCCCGGCTGCCGGTGGCGACCGTGTCGTCGTCGTCCAGCACCACGACCGGCACGCCGCGCGTGGCGAGGTCGATGGCGCAGGTGAGGCCGACGGGCCCCGAGCCGATCACCACCACGGGCCGGCGCCCGGTCGCGCCGGCGAGCTCCGGTGGCGGCACGTAGGGGAAGCGCGGGGTCGGGCTCATGGGCGGCTCCTCCGGGCAGGGCGCGCCCGGTTGCGGCCCGGGCGTCGGCGGTGGGCGGGTCGGGGCGTCAGCCCTCGAGGGCGCGCCACATCTCGAGGTCGCGCTCCGCCGTCCAGATGCGCGGGGCGTCGAGGCCCTTGGCCTCGTCGTAGGCCCGGCTGACGTCGAACGGCATGCAGTGCTCGAAGATCACCCAGTGCCCGTATTTCGGCCGCATCTCGCTCATCGCCCGGTCGTACACCGCCTTGAGGTCGTGGCCGGCCGCGACCCCGGCCCGGGCGATGGCGAACAGGTCGCGCAGGAACGCGCGCGTGCCCTCGAGGCCGTCGCGGATCTGCTCGGGGCTCGTCAGGGCCTCCCCGCGGCCCGGGACCAGCGCCTCGGGCCGCAGCGCCTCGAGGCGGTCGAGGGTGGCGGGCCAGTCCTGGTAGTGCGCGTCGCCGCAATAGGGCGTGGCGCCGTACTCCACGAGGTCGCCGGAATAGAGCACCCGCTCCCGCGGCAGCCACGCGACGGTGTCGCCCGCCGTGTGGCCGCGGCCCGCGTGGATGATCCGCACCTCGCGGGTGCCGAGCCAGAGCGTCATCTCGCCGTGGAACGTCAGGGTCGGCCAGGTCAGCCCCGGGATCTCCTCCTTGCCCCGGAAGAGGCGGGGGAAGCGCTGGATCTCGGACTCCATGTCGGCCTGCCCGCGCTCGACGATCATGGCGCGGGCCACGTCGCTGGCGATGACGTTGACGCGGTCCGCGTAGCCGGCGACCCCGAGCACCCGGACGGCGTGGTAGTGGGTGAGCAGCACGTGCCGGATGGGCTTGTCGGTGACCTCGCGGACCCGGGCGACGAGGTCGCCGGCCATGCGGGGCGTGGCGCGCGCGTCGATCACCAGGACGGAATCGTCGCCCACGACGACGCCCGAGTTCGGGTCGCCCTCAGCTGTGAGCGCGTAGAGGCCCGGCCCGATCTCCGCGAAGGTCTCGCGCTTCTCCGCGAGGTCGGACTGGCTGGCGAAACCCTTGCTCATGCGGCGCTCCTCCGGGGCCTCCCCGGCCGCGCCCGCCCTGCGACGTAAGGCGGATTGCGGCGGCGGCCGGGGCATGTTTGTTGTAGTCGCAACCATCCTAGACAGTTGCACCTGCAACCGTCAAGGGAGGGGCGGCCGACCCGCCGGCCCGTGCCGGCTCCCGGGCGCCCGCGTGGACAGATCCATGGACCGGCTGAACCTTCTGCGCTTCGTCCCCTTCCGGATCAACCGGCTCGGCGCCGAGTTCAGCCAGGCGCTCGCCGCCGACTACGCCCGCTTCGGCATCGACATCCCGGAATGGCGCGTGCTGGCCACGCTCGGCATGCACGACGGGCCGCGCAGCGCGGCCTACGTCGTGCGCTGCACCCGCACCCACAAGTCGCGGATCAGCCGGGCGGTGGGCCACCTCGTCGACCTCGGCCTGGTGGAGCGGCAGGAGGACGAGGCGGACCGGCGCGAGATCTTCCTCGCCCTCAGCCCGAAGGGCCGGGCGGTCTACGGCGAGCTGGTACCGCTGCTGCTCGCCCGGGAGGAGCGCCTGCTCGCCATCCTGTCGGACGCCGAGCGCCGGAGCCTCGGGGCGCTGCTGGAGAAGCTCGAGGCGTCGCTGGACCTCATGCGGTGCGCCGGCGAGACCTGAGGGACGCCCCCGCCGTGCCGGACCTGACC
This sequence comes from Methylobacterium crusticola, assembly GCF_003574465.1. GTDB lineage: Bacteria > Pseudomonadota > Alphaproteobacteria > Rhizobiales > Beijerinckiaceae > Methylobacterium > Methylobacterium crusticola. Next base: position 23,539 of record NZ_KZ984623.1, on the reverse strand, counting down.
ATCCGCCCCGCGCGGGCCTGCGACCTCGAGGCGGTGGTGGGGCTGCACGCGGACGACGCGCTCGGCGGCCACGGCGATGCCTGGACCGCGCAGACCCGGCCGGCCTACGCGGCCGCCTTCGCGGCCATCGCCGACAACCCGCACACGGACCTCTTCGTCGCCCTCGAGGCGGAGCGGGTCGTCGGCGTGTTCCAGCTCACGTTCCGGCAGGGCATCGCCGGGCGCGGCGCCCTCAAGGCCGTGCTCGAGGGCGTGCAGGTGCGCCGGGACCGGCGCTCGGCCGGCATCGGCGCCCGGATGCTGGCTGAGGCGGAGGCGCTGGCGCGCCGCAGGGGGGCGAGCGGGATGCAGCTCGCCTCGGGCCTCGCCCGCACCGGCGCCCATCGCTTCTACGCCCGCCACGGCTACGCCCACAGCCACGCCGGCCTCACCAAGCCGCTCTGACGGGCCGCGCGCCGCGCCCCGTGCTGGAGCGCCGCGTCCCGGAGGGCCGCCGCGTCCCGCAGCGGGGCGTCACGCCCGCTGCTCCTTCAAGCGCCGGACGCACTTGCTGTAGTATTGCGGCCACCGGGGCCCCTGGGCGGCCTTCTCGGTCGCCGGCAGGGCGCGCCACTCGGCGCCGCAGCGCTTCTGCCGGTCGCGCGCGGCGAGGCCCTTGACGCTCGGTTCCTTGACGCCCTGCTCCCGGGGAGCGGCCGGCGCCCCCTCCGTCCTGCCGGGCCTCGGCGACGCGGCGGTTTGCGCCCGCGGCACGGCCGGCGCGGCGATGAGGAGGGCGACGGCCAGGGCGGCGCGGACGGGTCGGGACGGCATCGGGGCTTCCTCGCTGGGATGGTGCGGGTGCCGCCCGCGCGGGGGCGCCGTTCCATCGCGGTCGCAAGAGTGACGCAAGGTCAGCGGGGCCGCAAGACGCTTGGCGCAGGGGTTGCGTGAGACCTTGGCCGGCCGGCCGCCGATCGACGGGGCGGCCGTTCGGCGCGCCGGGATTGAGACAACCTTTACCCTGTACAGGTGTGGCCCCGGTCTGCTTAGCTCCGCCCGCCCGAGATGCCCCGACGGACGGCCGTTGCCGCCCGAACCCAGGCTACCCGTATCCGAGCCGCCCGAACGGACAGCCGTGCGAGAAGGACCGCCCGCATGTCGGCCGCGACGACACCGCCGATCGACCTGTACTACTGGACGACGCCCAACGGCTGGAAAGCCTCGATCATGCTCGAGGAATGCGGCCTCGCGTACCGGATGATCCCGGTCAACATCGGGAAGGGCGCCCAGCGCGCGCCCGAGTTCCTGGCCGTCTCGCCCAACGGCAAGATCCCGGCCATCGTCGATCCGGACGGCCCGGGCGGCGCGCCGATCACGGTCTTCGAGTCGAACGCGATCCTGCAGTACCTCGCCCGCAAGGCGGGCATCCTCTACCCGGCCGGGGAGAGGGCCCGCATCACGGTGGACATCTGGCTGTTCTGGCAGGCGGCCAATTTCGGCCCGACCCTCGGCCAGACCCACCATTTCCGGATCTACGCCTCGGAGAAGATCCCGTACGCGGTCGAGCGCTTCACGGCCGAGACCGCCCGGCTCTACGCCGTGCTCGACGCGCAGCTCGGCCGCCACGCCTACGTCGCCGGCGACGACTACACCATCGCCGACATCGCCATCCTGACCTGGGCCAAGCTCTGGGAGCGCCAGGGCCAGGACATCGCGGCCTACCCGAACGTCGCCGGCTGGATCGACCGCGTGAAGGCGAGGCCCGCGGTCCAGCGCGGCTTCAAGCTGCGGCCCGACCCCGAGGAGCCGGCGGGCCCGGCGCCGCGCGGCTGAGCCGGCCGGCGGCGCGCGCCGGCCCGGATCCCGCGCCGGCCCGGATCCCGCGCCGGCCGCAGAGGGCCGCCCGCGTCACTCGCCGGCGGCCGGGGCCGCCGCGGCGGGCTTCGCGGGCTTGGCGGCGGGCTTGGCCGGCGTCGCCTGGGCGAACTCGTCCGGGGCCTTCGACCAGGTCTGCGAGCCGCACAGGATCTTGAGCAGGCAGCCCGAGATGCTGAGCTCGCTCGCGCTCTCGCGGGCGATGGAGACGTCGTAGCTCTTGCCCTCGTCGGCGTTGTAGATCTGGCCCTTGAAGCCGCCGTCCTCGGGCTTGAGCCCCTCCATGAGCTGCAGGCCGATCATCGGCCGGGCGCGCTTCTTCGGGTCGGGGTTCTTGGCGTCGGTGCGCGGCTGGCCCTGCTCGTTCAGGGGAGACTTCAGCCAGACGACGGTGCCGCAGGCCTGGGCGCCGCCCGGCCCGCACTTCTCGATCTTGATCTTGGCCCGGCCGTCCTCGGTGAGCCAGGTGCCGCTCGGGTCCTTGGCGGGGGCGGCCGCGGCGGCGCCGGCGACGAGGAGGCCTGCGGCGAGGGCCGGGATCAGACTGGAACGCATGGACGATCTCCCTGGGCTCCGCGGTGTGCGCGACGGACCGGCGTCCGGGGGACGCCGCCCGCCCGCGGCGGATCAGTTCGAGGAGGCCCGGCCGCCGAGGGCGGGACCGGGCGTGGCCGAAAGGCCGCGATCGCCGCCAAAAACGCTTCGTTTGGGGCGATTTTTCGGCCGCGTTGCGGCTTTGCCGCAGCACGGGCCCGCCGATGGGCGCCCCCGGCGGCCGGGGGCGTTCGCCCGGCGGCTCTGCTTGAGGGGGGCGGCCCCCGCGGCTATAAGCCCGGCGCCGGGCTCCCGATCACGGGCCCGGGAGCGGGCCTCGAGCCCGGTGCCGCACCCGGCATCCCGCCGCGAACGCACGCTTCAATCCTGACGGACATCCCATGGCCACCGAGCGCACCTTCTCCATCCTGAAGCCCGACGCCACCGCCCGGAACCTCACCGGCGCGGTCAACGCCGTGATCGAGGCGGCGGGCTTGCGCATCGTCGCCCAGCGGCGCATCCGCATGTCGGACGCCCAGGCCAAGAAGTTCTACGAGATCCACGCCGAGCGCCCGTTCTACGGCGAGCTCGTCGGCTTCATGACCTCGGGCCCGGTGGTGGTCCAGGTGCTCGAGGGCGAGAACGCCGTCGCCCGGTACCGCGAGGTGATGGGCGCGACGAACCCGGCCCAGGCCGCCGAGGGCACCATCCGCAAGCAGTTCGCGCAGTCCGTCGGCGAGAACACGGTGCACGGGTCCGACAGCCCGGAGAACGCCGCCCTCGAGATCGCGCAGTTCTTCGACGACAAGGACATCGTCGGCTAGGGGCGCGCCCGGGCCGGAATTCCCGGCCTCTCGCGGGCGGCGAGGACGACGCAGGCGCGCTCCCGGCCGGGCCGGGGGCCGCGGGACGCCGCGCCCGGCGGCGGGACCTGACGAGGAGGCGGTGGAGTGACGGCGCTTGCACGGATCGACCGGCGGACCTCCACCTGCCCGCACGACTGCCCCTCGGTCTGCGCCCTCGACGTCGAGGTGATCGACGGCAGGACAGTCGGGCGGGTGCGCGGCTCGGCCCGCCACAGCTACACGGCGGGCGTCGTCTGCGCCAAGGTCGCCCGCTACGCCGAGCGCATCCACCATCCCGACCGCCTGACCCGGCCGCTCGCGCGCACCGGCCCGAAGGGGTCGGGCCGCTTCGCGCCGGTCTCCTGGGACGAGGCCCTCGGGCGGACCGCCGAGGCGTTCCGGGCCGCCGAGGCCCTGCACGGGCCGGAGAGCGTCTGGCCCTACTACTACGCCGGCACGATGGGCCTGGTGATGCGCGACGGCATCAACCGCCTGCGCCACGCCAAGGGCTACTCGGGCCAGTTCTCGACCATCTGCACCACGCTCGCCTGGTCGGGCTACGTCGCCGGGACCGGGCGCCTGGCCGGGGTCGACCCGCGGGAGATCGCCGAGAGCGACTGCGTGGTGATCTGGGGCACCAACCCGGTGCACACCCAGGTCAACCTGATGACCCACGTCCAGGCGGCCCGCAAGGCGCGGGGCGCCACCGTGGTGGCGGTCGACATCTACGACAACCCGACCATGCGCCAGGCCGACCTCGCCCTGCTGCTGCGGCCCGGCACGGACGGCGCCCTCGCCTGCGCGGTGATGCACGTCCTGTTCCGCGACGGCCTCGCCGACCGCGCCTACATGGCCCGCTACACCGACTGCCCGGAGGCGCTCGAGGCGCACCTGCGCACCCGCGACCCGGCCTGGGCCGCCGCCATCACGGGCCTGCCGGTGGCCGAGATCGAGCGCTTCGCTCACCTCGTCGGCACGACGAAGAACACCTTCTTCCGCCTCGGCTACGGCTTCGCGCGCAGCCGCAACGGCGCCGCCAACATGCACGCGGCGCTCTGCATCCCGGCGGTGACGGGCGCCTGGCAGCACCGGGGCGGCGGTGCCTTCCACTCGAACAGCGGCGTGTTCGGCATCGACAAGCGCCTGATCGAGGGCCTCGACGCGGTCCGGCCCGGCACCCGGATGCTCGACCAGTCGCAGGTCGGGCGCGTCCTCACCGGCGACGCCGAGGCCCTGCGCGGCGGTCCCCCGGTGACCGCGATGCTGGTCCAGAACACCAACCCGGTCTCGGTCGCCCCCGAGCAGGAGCGGGTGAAGCGCGGCTTCGCCCGGGACGACCTGTTCGTCTGCGTGCACGAGCAGTTCATGACCGAGACGGCCCGCATGGCCGACATCGTGCTGCCGGCCACCATGTTCCTGGAGCACGACGACCTCTACACCGGCGGCGGCCAGCAGCACATCCAGCTCGGCCTCAAGCGCATCGAGCCGCCGGAGCATTGCCGCTCGAACCACGAGGTGGTCACGGCCCTGGCCGAGCGCCTCGGCGCGGCGCATCCGGGCTTCGCCATGAGCCCTCGCGCGCTCATCGACGCGACCCTGCGGGCCTCGGGCCGCGGCACCCTCGCGGAGATGGAGCCCGAGAACTTCCTCGACGCCCAGCCGCCCTGGGAGCGCGCCCACTTCCTCGACGGGTTCGGGCACCCGGACGGCCGCTTCCACTTCCGGCCGGACTGGCCCTCGGTGCCGGTGGCGAAGGACGGCCCGCGGGGCCCGGCCATGCCGGCCCTGCCCGACCACTGGGAGGCGCCCCTGATGGCGGCGACGCCGCGCCACCCCTTCCGCCTCGCCACCAGCCCGGCCCGCAGCTTCCTGAACTCCAGCTTCACCGAGACCCCGACCTCCCGCGCCAGGGAGCGCCACCCGACCGTGATGATCCATCCGGAGGATGCGGGCCCGCTCGGGATCGGGGAGGGCGCCTGGGTCCGCCTCGTCAACGAGCGCGGGGCCGTGACCTTGCGGGCGACCCTGTTCCCGGGCCTGCGCCGCGGCGTGCTGATCGCCGAGTCGATCTGGCCGAACGACGCCTACCCGGACGGGCGCGGCATCAACACGCTCACGGGGGCGGACGCGCCGGCCCCGTTCGGCGGCGCGGCCTTCCACGACAACCACGTCGCGGTCGAGGCGGTGGCGGCCCCGGCCTGAGGCGCGGCGACCGGCGCCGCGAGCCTGCGGGCCGCCGCGACGCGTCCGACCGCAGGCCTACTCCGCCGCGACCGGCATCGCGCCCGGCGGACGCGCGTTCGGCAGGCCCTCCTCGATCGGCAGCGAGGGGTCGCGCGACCACTCGTTCCAGGAACCGAAATACAGCTTCACGTCGCTGATCCCGGCTTCCTTCAGGGCGACCAGGGTGTTCGAGGCCCGGGCGCCCTTGAAGCAGTAGAGCACCACCGGCGTCTCCGGCGTGATGCCGACCGTGGCGCACTCGGCCAGGATCTCGTTCCTCGACTTCATCATCGGGCCGGCGGCGGTGGGCTTCATCATCCGGTACCACTCGATCCAGCGGGCGCCCGGGATGCGGCCCTTGCGCGGGCAGAAGTCGCGGCCGTAGGGCGAGGAGCTCTCGCCGATCCACTCGTCGACGTCGCGGGTGTCGAGCTTGATCACGCCCGCGTCGGCCACGGCGGACTTCATGGCGTCGAGGTCGACGAACAGCAGGGCCGCCGCCGGGTCGACCGGGAAGGTCTTCGCCGCCGGCGCCGCCGGCTCGGTCGTCGTCGGCAGCCCCTCGGCGGTCCAGCTGGCGTAGCCGCCGTGCAGGATCTTCACCTTCGGGTAGCCGAGGTAGCTCAGCAGCGTGTAGCCGCGGCAGGACTGGCCGAAGCCCGAGCTCATCGAGGCCTCGTAGACGACGGCGGTCTCCGCGCCCGAGAGGCCCGCCGCCCCGAAGGTCTCGGCGAACTTGTCGCGCATCGCCGCGACGCCGTCCGGGGTCGAGGTCGCCAGGTAGGTGAAGATGTCGTGGACGTTGACGGCGCCCGGGATGTGGCCGGCCGCGTAGGCGTCGGAGCTGCGGGTGTCGATGACGACGGTGCCGCCGGCCTCCATCATGCTCGTGAGCGCGGCGGGGGTGATCAGGACGGACTCACTCATGGGGTTGGCTCCTCTGGTGCCGTTGGGTGAGGGAGGTCTCGTGATCGGGCGGCTTCCGCCTCCGTGGCGCCGGAGATCCGGCGCGGGATCGGCGCCGGATCTCCGGCGCGAGGTCGGCGCCGGATCTCCGGCGCGAGGCCCGGGTGCCCGCACACGGCCGGCGCGCGGGGCCCGCGCTCAGCGGTCCATCTCGGCCAGCATCTTCTTGAGCTGCTTGACCGCCGGGGTGACGATGGCGACGAAGTACGCCTCGCGCAGGCGGCGCTGGGCCTCGCCGCTGGCGACGTAGCCCCTGGCCCCGCAATGCAGCATCGCGTTGTGGGCCGCCGCGACCGCGAGCTCGCTCGTCGCCAGGCGCGCCTCGATCACCCGGCGCCAGTAGGCGGGCCCGGGATCGAACGGCGTCGCGCTCAAGGCCTCGATCTCGGATTCCAGCACCCCGAGGCGCCCGGCGAGGTCGTCGGGCTGGACGTCGAGGTAGCGGTTCACGTGGCCGAGGGAGCCGGCGACGTCGCGCATCAGCGCGATGCAGGCCCGCACGAGGCCGATGCCCATGCCGGTCTGCATCAGCACGAAGCCGGCCCGGATGCGCTTGAGGTAGGCGTCGATCGGGTCGGCGAGGAGGTCCTCGTCCGGCACGAACGCGTCGCGCAGCTGCACCCCGTAGGTGCCCGAGCCGTCGAGGGCGAGGAAGCGGCCCCCCTCGACCAGGGCGACGCCCTCCGCGCCGCAGCGGATCACCGCCATGGCGTAGCGCCCCTCCGGCCGCGCGAAGACGGCGCCGAAGCAGTGGCTCGGCCCGAGGTTCGAGACCCAGGGCAGGGCGCCCCGCACTCGGTAGCCGCCCGGCACGCGCTCGCCCTTCAGCCGGATCGTCTCGATGCCGAAGAAGGTCTTCATCGGGTTCGACAGGCCGGTGCCGCCGAGCAGCGTCCCGGAGGCCACCAGCTGTCCCAGTGCCGCCCGGAGGGCGCCGTTGTCCGAGCAGGCGATGTACCAGGCGAGGGCGTCCTGGCACCACATGCAGAAGGCCGTGGACAGGCAGTGCTCGCCCGCCGCCGCCGAGGCCTGGATCGCCCCCCAGAGGTCGGCGGCGCCGGCCGGCCCCCCCGCCGGCAGGTGCGCCGCGTAGGCGCCCGCCGCGCCGAAGGCCCGCAGGGCCGCCTCCGGGTAGAGGCCCCCGGCGTCCACCTCCCGCACCACCGGCGCGAGGTCGCTGAGGGCGGCCTTGCGCACCGCCTCCACCATCGCGTCGGCGCGCGAGGGCGCCCGTGCTCCGGGGGGCCTCGACAGAGTCTGCAGCATGGCCGGCGCGTCCGTTCGGAGAGGGAAGGGGGGCGGCGCCCGCGGGGGGCGCCGGGCCCGTCAGGCGAGCCCCATCTCCAGGTTCACCGGGCGCGTGAAGGTGTTGGCGACGGGCGACCAGATCCGCGAGTGGGCGATCAGCGCCGCGAGCTCCTCCCGGGGCCGGTCGGCCTCGAGCGTCACCCGGGCGCGCACGTCCGTGAAGCCCACGGGCTTCTCCGACAGGTCGCCCGTGCCCCAGACGGCCGTGATGTTGAGGTCGCCCTCGAGGGCGATCTCCAGCTTGAAGATCGTGATCCCCTGCGCCACCGCGTTGGCGTGGATGCCCACCGCCAGGCAGGAGCCGAGGGCCGCCAGGGCGGCCTCCGACGGATTGGGGGCGGTGTCGTCCCCGAGGAGGCCCGGCGGCTCGTCCACCACGTAGGCCGGCAGGGTGCGGATGAAGTTCAGGTGCCGGAAGCGGCCCTCCGCCACCGTGCGGCACGCCAGCGTCTTCACGACGTTCGGGTTCTCCCGGCCCTTGGCGCTCAGCGCCGCCAGGGCGTCCCGGTCGATCGGCTGGAGGCAGCCCGTCAGCGCCGGCGCGGCGGCAGTCGCGGTCGTCTCGAGGGCGGAGCGGCTCATCGGCGTCGTGTCCTGACCTGCTGGCGTTCTTCGGGGGCCGCGCCGCCTGGGCGTCGCAGACCGACCGGTCTGTCTCCTTCAAGATGCGTGCCAGGCCCGGGGCGCCGGTTCTCCCGCCGGATCGGCGCCCGGGCGCTGGCGCGGCGGCGGCACTTGCTGCAAAACAGATCAGTCTTGCCTGTTCGGCGGGCGTGCGGGCGGCGCGCGGGCACCGCGCAGACGAGGGGACCGGATTGGACGCGAGGTACTTGGACGCGAGGTACAGNCCGGCCGCCGCAGGCCGGCCCGGCGGGAGCCGCCCGTGACGGGCGCCCTGCGGGCGGCGCCGCCCGCCGGCCCGCTGCGGGCCGGCACGCCCCGTGACCGGCTCCTGCGCGCCGCGACCGAGCTGTTCTGCCGCCACGGCATCCACGCGGTCGGGGTCGACGCCGTGGTGGCGGCGGCCGGGACCGCGAAGGCGACGCTCTACAAGCTGTTCGGCTCCAAGGAGCGCCTGGTCGAGACGGTGCTGGAGCAGGAGGGGCGCGCCTGGCGCGACTGGTTCCTCGGCGGCCTGGAGGCCGGCGAGGCGCCCGCCCGCGAGCGCCTCGAGCGGATCTTCCCGCTCCTCGGCACCTGGTTCCGGGACGAGCGCTTCTACGGCTGCCCGTTCATCAACGCGGTCGGCGAGCACGACAAGCGGGACGACCGCATCCGCGCCCTGACGCTCGCCCACAAGCGCCAGGTGATCGCCCGGCTGCGCGACCTCCTGGCGGAGGCCGGCGCCCGCGACCCCGATTCCCTCGTCCACGAGGTCGGCCTGCTCATCGACGGCGCCATCGTCACCGCCCTCGTGACCCGGGACCCGGAGGTCGGCCGCGTCGGGGCGCGGGCGCTGGCGAGCCTGCTCGACGGGGCGCTGCCGGCGCGGGAGCGCCGCGCCGCGGCTGTCTGACCGCGCCGCCTCGCCCTTAGAGCAGCATCCGATCACGCTGCGATCGGCCGCTGCTCCAGATTTTTGATTCTGCCGCATTGTCTGCGGCGAACCGGCGTCCACTTCGCCGGACAATGCTCTAGTTGCGAGCCCTGGGCCCGGGTTCCGGGGCCCGGGCACCACCCGCGAAACCCAGGCGCATCCCCATGACCGACCATCCCGCCATCGCTCCCGGCCGCGTCGCGGTCGTCACCGGCGCCGCGAGCGGCATCGGGCTCGCGGCCGCCCGGCACTTCGCCGCCTCCGGGATGCGGGTGGTGCTGGCCGACCTCGCGGGCGAGGCCCTGACCCGGGCCGCCGCCGAGGTCGCGGGCGCCGCGCCGGGGGGCGAGGCCGACGTGCGGGCGCTGCCCGCCGACGTCGGCCGGCGCGAGGCGGTCGAGGCCCTGCGGGAGGCCGCCGCCGGCCTCGGCCCGGTCTCGGTGCTGATGGCGAATGCCGGCATCGAGGCGGGAGGCCGCTTCTTCTCCGACGACGCGACCTGGCACCGCATCCTCGACACCAACCTGTGGGGCGTCGTCAACGCGCTCCAGGTCTTCGTGCCGGGGATGATCGAGGCCGGCGGGCCGGGCGCCGTCGTGGTCACGGGCTCCAAGCAGGGCATCACCACCCCGCCCGGCAACACGCCCTACAACGTCAGCAAGGCGGGCGTGAAGGTGGTGACGGAGGCCCTGGCGCACGAGCTGCGCGAGCGCGGCGCGCCCGTCACCGCCCACCTGCTGATCCCCGGCTTCGTCTATACCGGGCTGACCCGGGCCCGGGGCGCCAGCGGGAAGCCCGCCGGCGCCTGGACCCCCGAGGAGACCGTGCGGCGCCTCGCGGCCGGGCTGGCGGCCGGCGAGTTCTACATCCTGTGCCCCGACAACGAGACCACCCGGGAGATGGACGAGAAGCGCATCCGCTGGGCGGCCGACGACATCGTCCGCAACCGCCCGGCCCTGTCGCGCTGGCACCCCGACCACGCGGCCGCCTTCGCGGCCTACATGGAGGAGCGGGCCTAAGCCGGCCCCGGGCCCGGCGCCCCGCGGCAGGAGATCGCCATGGACACGAACGACGGTGCGCTGGTGCTGTTCTCCGGCGGCCAGGACTCGACCACCTGCCTCGCCTGGGCCCTCGACCGCTTCCCCCGCGTCGAGACGCTCGGCTTCGATTACGGCCAGCGCCACCGCATCGAGCTCGCCTGCCGGGCGCGCCTGCGCGAGGGCCTCGGCGCCATCGCGCCCGCCTGGGCGGGGCGCCTGGGCGAGGACCACACCCTCTCCCTCGCCGCCCTCGGCGAGGTCTCCGAGACGGCGCTGACCCGGGACACCGCCATCGCCATGGAGGCGGGGGGCCTGCCCAACACCTTCGTGCCGGGCCGCAACCTCGTGTTCCTGACCTTCGCGGCGGCGCTCGCCTACCGGCGCGGCCTGCGCCACATCGTCGGGGGCATGTGCGAGACGGATTACTCCGGCTACCCCGATTGCCGCGACGACACCGTCAAGGCGCTCCAGGTGGCGCTGAACCTCGGCATGGATCGGCGCTTCGTGCTGCACACTCCGCTCATGTGGATCGACAAGGCCGAGACCTGGCGGCTCGCCGAGCGCCTCGGCGGCGCGGCGCTCGTCGACCTGATCGTCGCGGAGAGCCACACCTGCTACCTCGGCGAGCGGGGCGCCCTGCATCCCTGGGGCCGCGGCTGCGGCACCTGCCCGGCCTGCGCCCTGCGCGTCGCCGGCTATGCGGGCTTTCGCGCGACCCGCGCGTGAGGCGCGCTTGCGGGGGGCCCGTGCCTTCGGCAGAGTGCCGCCGATCAAGGGAGGATCGTTCGCCTCATGACTGCCTGCATCGTCGGCTGGAGCCACACCCCCTTCGGCAAGCACGACGCCGAGACCGTCGAGAGCCTGATCGTCCGCGTGGCGGACGAGGCGCTGGCCCATGCGGGGATCGGCCCCGGGGACGTCGACGAGATCGTGCTCGGCCACTACAACGCCGGCTTCTCGCCCCAGGACTTCACCGCCTCCCTGGTGCTCCAGGCCAGCGACGACCTCCGCTTCAAGCCCGCGACCCGGGTCGAGAACGCCTGCGCCACCGGCTCGGCGGCGGTCCACCAGGGCATCAAGACCATCGAGGCGCGCCGCGCCCGCGTGGTGCTGGTGGTGGGCGTCGAGCAGATGACCCGGACACCGGGCGCCGAGATCGGCCGCACCCTCCTCAAGGCCTCCTACCTCGTGGAGGACGGCGAGACGCCGGCGGGCTTCGCGGGCGTGTTCGGCGGCATCGCGGGCCGCTACTTCCAGCGCCACGGCGACCAGTCCGACGCCCTCGCGATGATCGCGGCCAAGAACCACGCCAACGGCGTCGCGAACCCCTTCGCGCAGATGCGCAAGGACCTCGGCTTCGAGTTCTGCCGCACCGAGTCGGACAAGAACCCCTTCGTGGCCGGTCCCCTCAAGCGCACGGATTGCTCGCTCGTCTCGGACGGCGCCGCCGCCGTCGTGCTCGCCGACACCGAGACCGCGCTGCGGATGCCCCGGGCCGTCGCCTTCCGGGCCACCGCCCACGCGCAGGACTTCCTGCCGATGTCGAAGCGCGACGTCCTGAAGTTCGAGGGCTGCGCCACCGCCTGGGCGCGGGCCCTCGACCAGGCCGGGATCACGCTGGGCGACCTCTCCCTGGTCGAGACCCACGACTGCTTCACGGTCGCCGAGCTGATCGAGTACGAGGCGATGGGCCTGACGCCCGAGGGCCGCGGCGCCGACGCGGTGCGCGAGGGCTGGACCCGCAAGGACGGCAAGCTGCCGGTCAACGCCTCGGGCGGGCTCAAGGCCAAGGGCCACCCGATCGGCGCCACCGGCGTCTCCATGCACGCCCTCTCGGCGATGCAGCTCTGCGGCGAGGCCGGCGGGATGCAGATCCCCAACGCCACCCTGGCGGGAGTCTTCAACATGGGCGGCGTCGCGGTGGCGAACTACGTCAGCGTGCTGGAGCGCATCAAGTAGCCGGCCGGCGCGGCCGGCCGTGACCGCCTTCCTGGTCCTGCTGCTGGCCTACACGATCAGCCAGTTCGACCGCGGGTTCCTGGCGGTGGTCGGCCCCGAGCTCGGGCGCGACCTCGGCCTCGCCCCGTCCGACCTGGCGCTGCTCTCGGCGGGCTGGTTCGCGGCCTTCGCGGCCGGGCAGGTGCCCACCGGCCTCTGCCTCGACCGCTACGGGCCGCGGCGCACCGTGACGGCCTTCCTGGTCCTGGCGGCGCTCGGCGCCGCCTGGCTCGGGGCCGCGCGGGGCTTTCCCGATGCCGCCGCCGCCATGGCGCTGATCGGGTTCGGGTGCGCCCCGGCCCTCATGGGCGCCCTCTACCTGTTCGGGCGGCTCTACCCGCCCGACCGCTTCGCCATGCTGTCCTCCCTGATGATCGGGTTCGGCACGGCCGGCGACCTCCTGGGCGCGACGCCGCTCGCCCTCGCGACCGGGCTGCTCGGCTGGCGCCCGATCCTCCTCGGCCTCGCCGGCCTGACGCTCGGCTCGGCGCTGCTGATCCTCGGGCTGATCCGCGATCCCCCGCGGCTGCCGGACCCGAAGCGCGCGCCCCTGCTGCAGGGCTTCGTGGCCGTCGCCCGGACGCGGGCGCTGTGGCCGATCCTGCCCGTGGTGTTCGTGAGCTACGCCGTCGTGATCGCCACGCGGTCGCTCTGGGTCGGCCCGTATCTCGGGAGCGTGCACGGCTTCGACGCGCTGGCGCGCGGCAACGGGACGCTCGCCATGAGCGCCGCCATGGCGGCGGGCGCCATCGGGTACGGTCCCCTGGAGCGCCTCGTGCGCGACCCCAAGCGCACGGCCTTCGCGGGCTGCCTCGTCACCGGCCTCGCCTTCGTGGCGCTCGCGCTCGCGGGTCCCGGCGCGCCCGGCCCGGCGGTCGGGCTCCTCGCGGTGATCGGGGCCGCGGGCCTGAGCTACGCGGTCCTGATGGCCCATGCCCGGCGCTTCCTCCCGGCGCACCTCCTCGGGCGGGGCGTCGCGTTCATGAACATCGTCTTCATGGGCGGCGCGAGCGCCGTGCAGGCGCTCTCGGCCCTCGTCGTGCGCGGCAGCGCCGGCCTCGATCCCGGGCTCCTCTACGGCCGCCTGTTCCTGGCCTTCGGCCTCGCGCTCCTCGCCGCCACGGCCGTCTACGGCCTCGCCCCGCGGGCGCCGGGCGCCGAGCCGGACGCCCCGCGGGCGCGGGACCGGAGCGCGGCCGCCTCCCTCCGGAAGGGCTGAGGCCGGGCCGCGCGGACCGGGTCCCCGCGCCAGGCTCTCGCCCGTGCGGCTCCTCCGTGCGGCGTCCCCGCGCGAGCCTCGCCGGGCGAGGCCGGCGGCGCGTCCGGGAGAGAAGCGCGGCCGGACGGCTCCTAGCCCGCCTCCGCGGGCGTGCGCGCCCGCAGCGCCAGCGCGTGCAGGCCGCGCCCGAAGGCCTCGTCGAGGAGGCCGTTCACCATGCGGTGACGCTCCACGCGGGTCTTTCCCTCGAAGGCCGCCGATACCACATCCAGTCGGACGTGGGTCTCGCCTCCCTCCCGCCAGCCGGAATGCCCCGCATGCTGGTGGGATTCGTCGACGACGCTCAGGGCCGTCGGCGCCAGCCGCTCCTCCAGCGTCGTCCTGATCCAGTCGCACAAGCTCATCGCGTCATCATCCCCGCACGCCCTCAAGGCCGCGTGATTCAGGGGCCTCCGGAACCGGCGTCAATCCGTTCGGTTCCGCCTGCGGCATCAGGCCCGGAGCCCTTGTGTCACGCTTCCCGCCCCTCATAATCGCCCCGTCATGGATCTCAACTCGCCCCTCTTCGACCGCATCCGCATCAAGCCCACCTGCGACGAGCCGAAGAAGGCCGAGGGGCCCGGCTGCGAGCGCCCGGGCTGCGCCCAGGCGGGCCTCTACCGGGCGCCGAAGGGGCGCAAGCAGGAGGGGCAGTACTGGCGCTTCTGCATGGAGCACGTGCGCGAGTACAACGCCTCCTACAATTACTTCGCCGGGATGAACGACGCGGCCGTGCAGGCCTTCCAGAAGGACGCCGTGATCGGCCACCGGCCGACCTGGGCCATGGGCGTCAACCCGGGCGCCAAGCCGGGCGCGCAGGCCGGCGCGGCGCAGCGCGACTGGGAGTACGTCGACCCGCTCGGCGTCCTGCGCGCCGAGGGCGGGGGCGCCAGTGCCCGCCGGGCGAAGCCCGAGCCGCCGCCCCCGCGCCGCTCGGCCCCGGTCCGCCGGGCCCTCGACGTGCTCGGCCTCGAGGAGGGCGCCGACGCCGCCGCCATCAAGGCGCAGTACAAGGTGCTGGTGAAGCGCTTCCACCCGGATGCGAACGGCGGCGACCGTTCCTTCGAGGACCGCCTGCGCGACATCATCCGGGCCCACGATACCCTGCGGGGCGCCGGCCTGTGCTGAGCGCGGCCGCCGGGGCATGGATCTCGCATCCCTGCCCTGCGGCGACGGGACTCGAAACGCGCGGCCCGGCCCATATATCCGAGCAAGGCACGTTTGCGCCGGCTCCCCCCGCAGATTAAGGAATTGCGGCGCCCGCCGGTCTCCCCGCGCCGTCGCGACATCCGCAGGTGCGCCCATCCCCGCGACCTGCCCCGACGAGGCCCCGTATGCTTGCTGAAGACACGCCACCCGCACTCCCGGACATGAAGGTGTCCGTGCGCCAGGTGTTCGGAATCGACCTGGACCTCGAGGTGCCGGCCTTCTCGGCCTCCGAGGAGCACGTCCCCGACCTCGATCCCGACTACATCTTCGACCGGGACACCACGCTCGCCATCCTGGCCGGCTTCTCGCGCAACCGGCGCGTGATGATCACCGGCTACCACGGCACCGGCAAGTCGACCCACATCGAGCAGGTGGCGGCGCGGCTGAACTGGCCCTGCGTGCGCATCAACCTCGACAGCCACGTCTCGCGCATCGACCTCGTCGGCAAGGACGCGATCGTGCTCAAGGAGGGCAAGCAGGTCACGGCCTTCCAGGACGGCATCCTGCCCTGGGCGCTCCAGAACAACGTCGCCCTGGTGTTCGACGAGTACGACGCCGGCCGGCCCGACGTGATGTTCGTGATCCAGCGGGTGCTGGAGGTGTCCGGGCGCCTGACGCTCCTCGACCAGAAGCGGGTGATCCGGCCCCATCCCGGCTTCCGGCTCTTCGCCACCGCGAACACGGTCGGCCTCGGCGACACCTCGGGCCTCTATCACGGCACCCAGCAGATCAACCAGGGCCAGATGGACCGCTGGTCGATCGTCACCACGCTGAACTACCTGCCGCACGACCGCGAGGTCGACATCGTCCTCTCGAAGGCGCCGCACTACCGCGGCGACGGCGGCCGCGACATCGTCAACAAGATGGTCCGGGTCGCGGATCTCACCCGCAACGCCTTCATCAACGGCGACCTCTCGACCGTGATGAGCCCCCGCACGGTGATCACCTGGGCGGAGAACGCCGACATCTTCAACGACATCGGCTTCGCTTTCCGGGTGACCTTCCTCAACAAGTGCGACGAGCTCGAGCGGGCGCTCGTGGCGGAGTTCTACCAGCGCTCCTTCGGCAAGGAACTGCCCGAGAGCGCGGTGAACGTCGCGCTGAGCTGACCCGGCCCGGGGCATCCCCGATGGCGGACCCGGGTCCCGACGGGCGGCGCGACGCGGCGGGGCCGCCCCCCGCGCCCGGGACGGCGTCCCGGAGCGCCCCCCCGACCTCGAGCCGGTGAAGAAGTAGCCCGATGTCCATCTCCAACCGCAAGCCCGGCGAGAAGCGCGACTCCGCCGCCGAGCCGCTGAAGCGCTCGGTGGCGGGGGCCCTGCGGGCCATCGCCCGCAAGCCCGAGATCGAGGTCACCTTCGCGACCGACCGTCCGGCGCTCACCGGCGACAAGGCCCGGCTGCCCGAGCCGCCGCGCAAGCTCTCGCCCGGCGACGTCGCGATCCTGCGCGGCCACGCCGACTCGATGGCCCTGCGCCTCGCCTGCCACGACAACACCGTCCACCGGCGCCTCGCCCCCGAGAGCGCGGCGGCGCGGGCGGTGTTCGACGCCGTCGAGCAGGCGCGCGTCGAGGCGATCGGCTCGCGCCGCATGGCGGGGGTCGCCGGCAACCTGACGGCGATGCTCGAGGACCGCTACCACCGCGGCGGCAAGTACGAGGAGATCACCGACCGGGCGGACGCCCCCATGGAGGACGCGGTCGCCCTGATGGTGCGCGAGCGCCTGACGGGCCAGGCCCCGCCCGAGGCGGCGCGGCGCATCGTCGGCCTCTGGCGCGACTTCATCGAGGAGCGGGCCGGCCGCAACCTCGACGGCCTCGTCGGCAGCCTCGAGAACCAGCGCGCCTTCGCCCGCTCCGTGCGCGACCTGCTCTCCTCCCTCGACATGGCGGACGAGGCTCCCCTCGACCCCGAGGACGAGGAGAACGACGACGAGAACGAGGCCGAGTCCGACGAGCAGCAGGCCGGGGAGGGCGAGGCCGAGCAGCAGAGCCAGGGCGACCGCGCCGAGATGGAGATCTCGGACGAGGCCTCGGACGAGCTCGAGGAGGGCGCGAGCGAAGCCGCGGACGCCCCCTCGGGCGAGCTGCCGGAGGACGCCGACGACGCCGATTCCGAGGAGGCCTCCGAGTCCTGGCGGCCGCCGAACCCCCGCGCCAACGAGCCCAGGGGGCCGGACTACAAGGTCTTCACGCAGAAGTTCGACGAGGTCATCCACGCCGAGGACCTCTGCGACGCCGAGGAGCTCGCGCGCCTGCGCTCCTACCTCGACAAGCAACTCGCCCACCTCCAGGGCGTGGTCGGGCGCCTCGCCAACCGGCTCCAGCGGCGCCTCCTCGCCCAGCAGAACCGGGCCTGGGAGTTCGACCTGGAGGAGGGCCAGCTCGACCCCGCGCGCCTCGTGCGCGTGGTCATCGACCCGTTCCAGCCCCTCTCCTTCAAGCAGGAGAAGGACACGAACTTCCGCGACACCGTGGTGACGCTGCTGCTCGACAATTCGGGCTCCATGCGCGGCCGGCCGATCACCGTGGCGGCGACCTGCGCCGACATCCTGGCCCGCACCCTCGAGCGCTGCGGCGTCAAGGTGGAGATCCTGGGCTTCACCACCCGGGCCTGGAAGGGCGGGCAGTCGCGGGAATCCTGGCTGCAATCCGGCAAGCCGCCGACGCCGGGCCGCCTCAACGACCTGCGCCACATCGTCTACAAGGCCGCCGACGCGCCCTGGCGCCGCGCGCGGAAGAACCTCGGCCTGATGATGCGCGAGGGCCTGCTCAAGGAGAACATCGACGGCGAGGCCCTGGACTGGGCCCACAAGCGCCTGCTCGGGCGGCCCGAGCAGCGCCGGATCCTGATGGTGATCTCGGACGGCGCGCCCGTCGACGACTCGACCCTGTCGGTCAACCCGGGCAACTACCTGGAGCGCCACCTGCGCTACGTCATCGACGAGATCGAGACCCGCTCGCCCGTGGAACTGCTCGCCATCGGCATCGGCCACGACGTGACCCGCTACTACCGCCGCGCCGTCACCATCATCGACGCGGAGGAGCTGGGGGGCGTGATGACCGAGAAGCTGGCCGAGCTGTTCGACGAGGACGCGAGCAGCGGGCCGGCGCCGCGGCGGGCGGCCGGCGGCCGGCGCTGAGCCCGCGGCCGGCCGGCGCCGCGGTCACGAAGACACGAAAAAAGCCGCCGGAACGGCGGCTCGTCGCGTCGGCCCCGGAAGCCCGGCCGCGCGGGCGGCGCGGCGTCCGGTGGCCGCGTCCGGCGCGCTCCGCGCCCTACGCCGCCTCGGCGATCTTCTTGTGGATCTCGCGCTTCAGGAGCCGGGCGTTCTGCGACAGGTCGGTCTCGCCCGCCTTGATCAGGAACGCGTCGAGGCCGCCGCGGTGCTCGACCGAGCGCAGGGCGTTGGCCGAGATCCGCAGCCGCACGGAGCGGCCGAGCGTGTCGGAGAGCAGCGTGACGTTGCACAGGTTCGGCAGGAACCGGCGCTTGGTCTTGTGGTTCGAGTGGCTCACCAGGTGACCGGTGAGCACCGCCTTGCCGGTGAGCTCGCAGCGACGCGACATGGTCTTCAATCCTCAAAGAAGTTCTGTTCTGCGGCAAGGACCGCGCAACGCGAGAGCCGGGCGTGCATCGCACACCGGCGGCGGCCGGACCCCGCGAAGTCCCTGGAAAGCACGGGCCTATAGGGGACGCGGACGGGTTTCGTCAAGCGGAGGGCCGCGCGCCGGCTCTCGATCGGGGCGCCCCGGGCCCCGCCCGGCCGGCGCGCCGCCGCGGGCCGCGGCCGCGGTCCGGGCCCCCGGCCCCGCCGCGATGAGGAAGCATTAACCTTGACGACGCCACGATGGAGCCCGATTCACCGGGCACGCCTCGCTGGACGTGTCGCGATCGGGGGCGGTTGTTTTCCCATGCGTGCCAAGGCCTTTCTCCCGGCTGTCCTCGCGGCGGGGCTCGCCCTCGTCCCCGGGCAGGCGACGCCCGCGAAGGCGGCGCGGGCGAGGCCCGCCAAGGCGGGCGAGACCGCCGTCACCATCGATTACGGCATCATGCTGGCCGGCGTGCCCATCGGCACCGCCCAGGTCGTGGGAGCGGTCGAGGGCGAGCGCTACCGGATGGACGTCAGCGCCCGCCTGACCGGGCTCGTCGGCGCGATCACGGGCGGCTACGGCTCCGGGCGGGCGAGCGGTCAGGTCGGCGCCCCGGGCCGCCCGGTGCCCGCCGCCTTCGCGATCGCCTCGCACAGCGCCAGCGCCTCGATCACCGTGCGCATGGCGCTCGCCCGCGGCAACGTGGTGGCGTCCGACATCGCCCCGCCGCTCGCGGTCGACGCCGAGCGGGTGCCGGTGACGGAGGCCAACAAGCGCGGCATCATCGATCCGGTGAGCGCCCTCCTGATGCCCGCGCAGGGCCGGGGCGAGCTGACCGATCCGCAGAACTGCAACCGGGTGATCCCGGTCTTCGACGGCGCCAGCCGCTTCAACGTGGTGCTGAGCTACGGCGAGACCCGCACCGTCGAGAAGCCGGGCTATTCCGGCCCGGTGCTGGTCTGCAACGCCCGCTACCAGCCCATCGCCGGGCACCGGCCCGACAAGCCGGGCGTGAAGTTCATGGAGGACAACACCGACATGTCGGTCTGGCTCGCGCCGCTCGAGGGGGCGCGGGTCCTGCTGCCGGTGCGCATCGCGGTGCGCACCACGCTGGGCACCAACATCATCGAGGCCTCGCGCTGGTCTCGCAGCGGCCAGGCCGCGGCGACCGTGCAGGCGCAGGCCGCGCCCCGGGAGACCGGGGCTGCCCCGCGCGTGACCGGGGCGGTTTCCGGCGAGACCGTGGCGGCGCCCGATGCCGGTCGCTGAGCCTCCGGGGCGGCGGGGCGCGGCGACCGGCGCGGCGTTCCGCGCTGGCGGGCGCGCGGCCTGCCTCGCCCTTGCCCTCGCCGTCCCGCTCCCCGTCCGCGCGGCCGCGGGCTGCGGCGGCGACGCCATGTCCTCCGCGCAGGTCACCGAGGGAGGCCCGGCCCGGGGCGGCCCCCTCACGGCCGTGCCGGAGACCCTCTGCGCCGACCTCCAGGGCAACCCGAAGACGGACGTGCGCATCGACGTCTACACGAGCCCGTATGGCGGGCAGGAGGCCGGCGCCCCATATGAGGAGAGGCCGCCGAGAGGGCCGAGGCCGCGGGGCGGCCGGGGTCTCGAGCGCTGACGGGGCCTCCCGCGCGGTCCCGTCGCCGGGCTGCGGTCGATCCCGCTGGCGGAGCCCGCGCTCCGAGGACCTGACCCGACCCGATGATCCGCCGCTCCCTCCCACCGCCGGCCCGCCTGCGCGGCGCCACGGCGGTGCTCGGCCCGACCAACACCGGCAAGACCCACCTCGCCATCGAGCGCATGCTCGGCCATCCGACCGGGATGATCGGCCTGCCCCTGCGGCTGCTCGCCCGCGAGGTCTACCACCGGGTCGTCGAGCGCGTCGGCCCCGAGCGGGTCGCCCTCGTGACCGGCGAGGAGAAGATCAAGCCCGACCGGCCGAGCTACTGGATCTGCACCGTCGAGGCGATGCCCCGCGACCGCACGGTCGACTTCGTGGCGGTGGACGAGATCCAGCTCGGCGCCGACCGCGACCGCGGCCACACCTTCACCGACCGCCTGCTGCACCAGCGCGGCCGGGAGGAGACGCTGCTGATCGGCTCCGGCACCATGGCGCCGCTCGTCCGCTCGCTGATCCCGGGCATCACCGTCACCAGCCGGCCGCGCCTGTCGCAGCTCGCGTTCGCGGGCAGCCGCAAGCTCTCGCGCCTGCCCCACCGCTCGGCCATCGTGGCCTTCTCGGCCGAGGAGGTCTACGCCATCGCCGAGCTGCTGCGGCGCCAGCGCGGCGGCGCCGCGGTGGTGCTCGGCGCCCTCTCGCCCCGCACCCGCAACGCCCAGGTCGAGCTCTACCAGTCGGGCGAGGTGGACTACCTCGTCGCCACCGACGCCGTCGGGATGGGGCTCAACCTCGACGTCGACCACGTCGCCTTCGCGTCGAACCGGAAGTTCGACGGCACCCGCTTCCGCACGCTCACGCCCTCCGAGATGGCGCAGATCGCCGGCCGCGCCGGGCGCCACCTGCGCGACGGCACCTTCGGCACCACCGGCCGCTGCCCGGCCCTGGAGCCCGAGATGGTCGAGGCCCTGGAGAGCCACAGCTTCGAGCCCCTGCGCATGCTGCAGTGGCGCAACCCGGACCTCGATTTCGCCTCGGTCGACGCCCTGCGCCGCAGCCTCGGCGAGCACCCCTCCGAGCGCGGGCTGGTGCGGGCGCCCGTCGGCGACGACGAGGCCACCCTCGACCTCCTGTCGAAGGAGGACGACATCCGGGACTACGCCACGGCGCGCAGCGCCGTGGAGCGGCTCTGGGCCGTCTGCGGCGTGCCGGACTACCGGAAGGCGGCGATCCAGACCCATGTCGACCTCGTCGCGCAGCTCTTCCGCTTCCTCATGCGCGGCATGGCGGGGCGGATCCCGGTCGACTGGTTCTCCAAGCACGTGGCGCTCCTCGACCGCACCGACGGCGACATCGACGCGCTCTCCCAGCGCATCGCCCACGTGCGGACCTGGACCTTCGTCGCCAACCGCCCGGATTGGCTCGCCGACCCGGAGCATTGGCAGGGCGAGACGCGTCGGGTAGAGGACAGGTTGTCCGACGCCCTGCACGAGCGGCTGGCGAGTCGATTCGTCGATCGCCGCACCAGCGTGCTGATGCGGCGCCTGAGAGAGAACACCATGTTGGAAGCTGAGATCACCGCGGGCGGCGATGTGACGGTCGAGGGCCAGCACGTCGGCCACCTGCACGGGTTCCAGTTCGTGCCGGATCCCGGCGCCGAGGGGCAGGAGGCCAAGACCCTGCGCAGCGCCGCCGAGAAGGCGCTCGCGAGCGAGATCGAGGCCCGCGCCGACCGCTTCTCCGCCGCCGCCGACGCCGCCCTGGTGCTCTCGAACGACGGCACGATCCGCTGGACCGGCGATCCGGTGGCCAAGCTGATCCCGGGCGAGAAGCTCTACGCCCCCGCCCTGCGCCTGCTCGCGGACGAGCAGCTCGGCGGCCCGGCCCGCGACAAGGTCGAGGGCCGCCTCGCCGCCTGGCTCAAGGCGCACGTCGTGCGCCTGCTCGGCCCGGCCCTCGAGCTCGAAACCGCCGCCGACCTCACCGGGCTCGCCCGCGGCATCGGCTTCCAGGTCGCGGAGGCCCTGGGCGTGCTGGAACGCGCCAAGGTGCTGACCGAGATGCGCAGCCTCGACCAGGAGGGCCGCGCGGCCCTGCGCAAGCACGGCGTGCGCTTCGGCGCCTACCACATCACCATGCCGGCGCTGCTCAAGCCCGCGCCCCGGACCCTGGCGGCGCAGCTCTGGGCGCTCCAGAACGGCGGCCTCGACCAGCGCGGCCTCGACGAGATCGCGCACCTCGCCGGCTCCGGCCGCACCTCGATGCCGGTTGATCCCGAAATCGCCAAGGGCCTCTACCGCGCCGCCGGCTTCCGGGTCTGCGGCGGCCGGGCGGTGCGCGTCGACATCCTGGAGCGCCTCGCCGACCTGATCCGGCCCGCCATCGCGTACGTGCCGGGCACGACCCCCGGCGAGCCGCCGCCCGGGACCGCCGACCGCGACGGCTTCGTGCCGACCGTCGGCATGACCTCCCTCGTCGGCTGCTCGGGCGAGGACTTCGCGTCGATCCTGAAATCCCTCGGCTACGTCTCCGACCGCCGCGCCGGTCCGGCCATCACGATGCCGCTCGTCCCGGCCGCGCCCACCGTGCCGGTCCAGCCGTCCGCCCGCACGGAGGAGGCCCCGGCCCCTGGAGCGGCCGACGAGGCCGACGCGGCCCGGGACGCGTCCGGCGAGGGCCTGGAGGCGGGCGAGAGCCCGGTCCG
Organism: Methylobacterium crusticola; assembly: GCF_003574465.1. Taxonomy (GTDB): domain Bacteria; phylum Pseudomonadota; class Alphaproteobacteria; order Rhizobiales; family Beijerinckiaceae; genus Methylobacterium; species Methylobacterium crusticola. The sequence goes on along the minus strand of NZ_KZ984623.1, from coordinate 852 downwards.
GGAGGAGGCGAGCAACGACAACGACGACCGCGGCGCGGAGCCCGCGGCGGCCTCCGGCGAGGCCGTGGACCCGGCGCCGGCCGACGCACCGGCGCTCCACGAGGCCGAGCCCGCCGCGATCCATGCGGCGGCCTCGGGCGCGGCGACGGAGACCGGATCAGACGCGGCCTCCGGAGTTCACGGCGTGGACGCGGCGCCGGATCCGGACTTCGCCGAGGGCGCGCCGGAGGATGGCACCCCGGCGCAGGCGCTGCCGGACGCCGCCGCCGAGGATCCCTCCGCGGCGCAGGCCTCGCACGAGGCCGCGGCCGAGGACGCCGTCGCGGAGGCGGCGCACCCGCTCGCCGCCGAGGACGCCGCCCCGGCGGAGGCGTCACCGGGACCGGCCGCCGAGGACGCCCCCGCGGCGGAGGCGTCACCGGGACTGGCTGCCGAGGACGCCTCCGCGGTGGAGGCGTCGCACGAACTGGCCGCCGAGGACGCCTCCGCGGTGGAGGCGTCGCACGAACTGGCCGCCGAGGACGCCTCCGCGGCGGAGGCGTCACCGGAACCGGCCGCCGAGGACGTCTCCGCGGCGGAGGACGGCGTGGTGCCCCCGGCCGTCGCCGCCCCGGCCGAGCCGATCCTCATCGAGGTCTGGCGGATGCACCGCCACCAGCGCGGCCACGCGCCCCGGCACCAGGGCCGCGGCAGGCCGCAGAACGGGCAGCAGCGCGGTGCGCCGCGGCGCGACGGGCCGGAGGGCGAGCGCGGCGACCAGCCCCGCGAGCAGCGGGCCCAGGGCGAGCGGCCGCACGGGGAGCGCCCGCACCGCCCCGGACAGCGTGAGGGGCAGCGCTGGGGCGAGCGGCC
>NZ_QOWC01000086.1 GCF_003574465.1 Methylobacterium crusticola | reverse complement strand
GCCCCGGTCCCCGCCGGGACGGCCGCGGGCGGGGCGACGGGCGCCGCGGCCGCGGGGGCCGCCGCGCTCGGGCGGGCCTGGGCCACGATGCGGCCGATGCGGGCCACCACGTCCTCGCCGGCGGCGACCCGCTCGGCGAGGTCCGCGCTGGTGTGCTCGGCAGTGCGCAGCCGCTCGCTCAGGGTGCGGTCGCATTCCCCGAGCGTGGTGCGCAGGCCCGCGATCGCCCTCTCGGCCGACTCGGTCGCGATCATGAGGTCGCCGATGGTCTGGCGCAGGGCCGCCTCGTCGGCCTTGAGGCGGGTGATGCGCCGGCTGAGCGCCACCGAGGAGACGATGCTGGCGACGAGCAGCACCGCCACCAGGACGTCGGCCAGGATGCTGACGACCGGGCTCACGGCGCGGCCCCTGCGTGCGGATTGGTCGTGGCCGGAATCGTCGTGGCCGGAATCGTCATGGCGGCTCACCCGTCCTTGCGGTTCTTCATCGAGGCTTCGAAGGCCGCGAAGGTGGTGCGGGCCCGGCGGAGCGGCCGCGTCACCTGGACGGCGATGTTGTCGTCGAGCCGGCCGATGCGTCCCTGCGTCATCGCCCAGTCGCCGCAGCGCAGCGTGATGAGATCGGTGGGCTTGGCGTCGAACATGATGGTGTCGCCGACCTCTAGCGACAGCACCCGCCGCAGGGGCAGGGTCATCTGGTGCAGCACCGCCTCGACCGCGACGTCGGCCTGGAAGATCTCGGTGGCGAGGTGCCCCTCCCAGATGTGGTCGCGGCCGAGCTTCTCGCCCATGAAGCTCTGGAGGAGCAGGTCGCGGATCGGCTCGATGGTGGCGTACGGGAACAGGATCTGGAGGAGCCCGCCGCGGCCCTCCATGTCGAGCTTCAGGTCGATCAGGATCGCGGCGTTGGCGGGCCGCGTGATGGTGGCGAAGCGCGGGTTGGTCTCGATCCGGTCGATGAGGAACCGCACCGGCGAGAGCGGCTGGAACGAGGCCTCGAGGTCGCCCAGGATGATCTCCACCATCCGGCGCACGAGCTGCATCTCGATGGTGGTGAAGGGCCGGCCGTCGAGGCGGATGGTGGTGCCGCCGCGCTTGCCGCCGAGCAGGAGGTCGAGGGTCGAGTAGGCGAGGTTCGACTCGACCGTGACCAGGCCCGAGTTCTCCCAGGCGTCGGCCTTGAACACCCCGAGCAGGGTCGGCAGCGGGATCGCGTTGAGGTAGTCGCCGAAGCGCACCGAGGTGATGTTGTCGAGCGTGACCTCGACGTTGTCCTGGAAGAAGTTGCGCAGGCTCGTCGACAGCAGCCGGATCATCCGGTCGAAGACGATCTCGAGCATCGGCAGGCGTTCGTACGAGACGACGCCCGAATCGACGATGGCCCGGATGCCGCCCGCGCCCGAGGCCGAGAGCTCCCTCAGCGAGAAGCCGAGGACCTGGTCGATCTCCTCCTGGTTCAGGATGCGGTCGTTGCCGGCGAGCTCGGGCAGGTTCTCGGCCGCCCCCTCGTCGATCATGTTGGCCCACTCGGCCGCCATGTCGCTCGCCTGGGTGGCGGTGCCCTGCTCGGCCAGCGCCGCGCCCCATTCCTCGGCCAGGGAGGCGTCGCCGCCGCCGCCCTGCTCGATCAGGGCCGCGGCCCAGTCGTCGTCGTCGAGAGTGTCGTCGGGTCCGGCCACGGGGTCTCGAGTCCTACTGGATCACGAAGTCCTTGAAGAGAACGGCGTCGACCTTGGCGGGGTAGACCGCCACGTTGACCCGCCGCAGCAGCTCCTCCCGCAGGCGGTAGGTGCCGCCCGCGCCCTCGAAGTCGCCCGCGCGCAGCTCGCGGACGTAGACCTGGAAGGTGTCCTCGACCCGCGGCATCAGGGGCTGGATCTCGGCCGCCACCTTGGCGTCCCGCACCTCCAGGGTGACCTTGAGGCGCAGGAAGCGGGGCTGGGGCTGGCCCGGGTCGCCCGCGAGGTTCATGGTCAGCTCGCGCACGTCCATGAAGGCCACCGGCAGCTTCGTCTCGGCGGCCGGCTTCTCGGCGTGGGCGGCGCGGCTGCGCAGGAGGAAGAACCCGCCCCCGCCCCCCGCCGCCAGCAAGGCGGCCGCGGCGATCACGATCAGCTTCTTCCTCGAGCCCCCGGCGGCCGGCGCCGCGCCCTCGGCTTCGCCCTCGGCCTCCGGGGCCTTCTTGGGCTTCTTGGCCATCGCTGCGCCGCACTCCAGGGATCCGGGCCCCCGCGCCCCGCGCGACCCGCCCCGAGGGATTTAGGAAAAGACGGTTAACACCTCGTTAAGGCGGCAGTTTCTGCCCGGCGGAAGCTGCCGCCCGGCGGCCACGGGACCGGGCGGCGGCGGCCCGCCGGGCGGCCAGGCCGTTGATATTGCTGCACATCGCTCCTTTCCGGCGCTGGCACGGCCCCTGCGACGCCGTCGGGGCCGGGGCGGCCGCTGGGGAGCGGGGCGGCCCGGCGCACACGCATCGCGGGGAGCACAGCCGATGCAGAACGCCCAATTGATCGGGCTCTCGGCCCAGGTGGCGCTCGGGCGCGAGCTCGAGGTGATCGCCAACAACGTCGCCAACGTCACCACCACGGGCTTCAAGGCCCGCGCCACGCGGTTTCAGGAGTACCTGATGCCCAAGGCGAGCGCCGAGACCTTCCAGCGCCCCGACCGGCGCCTGTCCTACGTCATCGATTCCGGCACACCCCTGGACCTGAGCCAGGGGCCGATCGAGGCCACCGGCAATCCGCTCAACGCGGCGATCCGGGGCGAGGCCTTCTTCGCGGTCCAGACACCGCAGGGCGAGCGCTACACCCGCAACGGCGCCTTCGAGCTCGACGGCCAGGGCCGGCTCGTCACCAGCGAGGGCAACGTCGTGCTCGGCGACGGCGGCCCGATCCAGATCAGCCCGCAGGAGACGGGTATCGCCATCGGGCCGGACGGCACGATCTCGACGAACCAGGGCAACCGCGGCAAGCTGCGCCTCGTCACCTTCGCGAACCCGCAAGGGCTCTCGAACGTCGGCGCCAACCTCTACGCCGCGAACGCGCCGGCCCAGCCGGCCGGTCCCCAGGCGCGCGTCGAGCCGGGCGCGCTGGAGCGCTCGAACGTCCGCCCGGTCCTGGCGATGAGCCGCCTGATCGAGGTCAACCGGGTCTACCAGCTCGTCTCGGACGCGGTCTCGCGGATGGACAGCCTGCGCGGCACGGCGATCCAGCGCCTCGCCGACGTCGGCGCGGCCTGACGGAGACCGGACATGCGCGCCCTCTACGCCGCCGCCACCGGGATGGCGGCCCAGGAACTCAACGTCCAGGTCATCTCGAACAACATCGCGAACCTGCGCACCACGGGCTACAAGCGCCAGCAGGCGCATTTCCAGGACCTGCTCTACCAGAACCTGCGCCGGGCGGGCTCGGCCACCTCCGACCAGGGCAACCAGCTGCCGGCCGGCCTCGCCCTCGGCTCGGGCGTGAAGACCACCTCGACCGCCCGGGTGATGTCGCAGGGCACCCTGTCCTCGACGGAGAAGACCTACGACGTCGCCATCCGGGGCGAGGGCCTGTTCCAGATCGCCATGCCGGACGGGCGCACCGCCTACACCCGGGACGGCTCGCTCGACCTCGACAGCCAGGGCCAGATCGTCACCCGCGACGGCTACCTGATGAACCCGAACATCACGGTGCCGAACAACGCCACGAGCGTCACCATCAGCGCCTCGGGCGTGGTCCAGGCCACGATCCCGGGCCAGACGGCCCCCCAGAACCTCGGCCAGATCCAGCTCGCCCGCTTCGTCAACAAGGTCGGCCTCGAATCGATCGGCGACAACCTGTTCACCGAGACCCTGGCCTCCGGCCCGGCCATCACCGGCAACCCGGGCGCCGACGGCTTCGGCAACCTCCAGCAGAGCTACCTCGAGGAGGCCAACGTCAACGCCGTGACGGAGATCTCGTCCCTGATCGCGGCCCAGCGCGCCTACGAGATGAACTCGAAGGTCGTCACTGCCGCCGACCAGATGCTGTCCACCACCTCGCAGATGTTCCGCGGCTGATGACCTCCCTGCTGACTTCCGTGGCGGCGTCGCCGACGGCCGCCCTCCCGGCGGGCCCGGCCGCGCGCAACCCGGCGCCCCGCCCGATCCTGAGCCCCGGCACCCTCGGGCGCACGGCGCTCGCCCTCGTGGCCCTCGGGCTCCTGACCCTGCCGGTGCTGGCCGAGGAGAGCGGCCGGCTGACGCTGCGCGGCGACATCACCGCCCGGCGCGACGTGATCACCCTCGGCGACCTCGTCGAGGGCGCCCCGGCGGCGCTCTCCGCCCGGCCGCTGTTCCGCGCGCCTCCCCTCGGCACCGGCGGCACGATCCAGGTCCGGCGGATCGTCGAGGCCGCCGTCGGGCTCGGGCTCGAGCCCCCCGAGAGCGGCGGCCGGCTCCAGGTCTCGGTGCAGCGCGCCGCCCGCCGCATCGCCGGGGCGGAGATCGAGGCCGCCCTGCGGGCCGAGCTCGCCCGCACCCGCGGCCTCGACGCCGGCGCCCTCACCATCGCGTTCGAGGGCGAGGCGCCGGCCATCAGCGTGCCGCCCGAGCTCGACGGCACGGTGAGCGCCCAGGAGCTGGTCTACGATCCCCGCACGCGCCGGGTCTCCGCCCTCGTCACGGTCGGCGCCCGCCAGGCCTCGCTGCGGGTCGCCGGGCAGGTGATCGAGACGACCGAGGTGGCGGTGCTCACCCGGGCGCTCGCCCGCGGCGAGGCGCTCGGCCCCGCCGACGTCGCGGTCGAGCGCCGTCCCCGCGAGGGCGTGCCCGCCGACGCGAGCGGCGATCCCTCCGGCCTCGTCGGCCAGGTGGCCCAGCGGGCGCTTCCCGCCGGGCAGCCCCTGCGGGGCGGCGACCTCGTCCGGCCCGACCTCGTCGCCCGGGGCGAGACCGTGACCATCGTGTATGAGACCCCGGGCATCGCCCTGTCGCTGCGGGGCCAGGCCAAGGAGGGCGGGCCGCTCGGCGCCGTGGTGGCGGTGGTGAACCCGACCTCCAAGAAGGTGATCCAGGCCACCGTGATCGGTCCGGGCCGGGTCACCGTCGGGCCGTCCGCGGCCGAGCCCCCGGCCCCGGGCCGCGTCGCCTCGGCGGCCACGCCCGAGCGCAGAGCCACCCCCCTCCCCGAGCGCAACTGAGACGCGACCGATGCTGCCTCTCGCCTCCCGCCTCGCGCCGCCCGCGCTCCTGGCGCTCGCCCTCGCCGGCTGCAACACCGTCGACCGCCTCTCGAACATCGGCGCCCAGCCCGTGCTCACGGCGATCGAGGACCCGACCGCCCAGGCCGGCTACAAGCCGGTGCGGCTGCCGATGCCCGACGTGCAGCCGGTCTCCTACGCGTCGAACTCGCTCTGGCGCACCGGCTCGCGGGCGTTCTTCAAGGACCAGCGCGCCGCCAAGGTCGGCGACCTCGTCACCGTGAAGATCAACGTCACGGACAAGGCCAACCTCAACAACGAGACCAAGCGCTCGCGCTCGAACAGCGAGTCGTTCGGGATCCCCAACGCCTTCGGGCTCGAGACCAAGACGAAGCTCCTGGGCGGAGCGAACCCGGAGAAGCTGCTCAACACGGACTCGACCACCAGCAACGACGGCGCCGGCTCGGTCCAGCGGGCCGAGACCGTGACCACCAACGTGGCCGCCATCGTCACCCAGGTGCTGCCGAACGGCAACCTGGTGCTGGAGGGCCGCCAGGAGATCCGCATCAACTTCGAGGTGCGCGAGCTGGTGGTGGCGGGCGTGGTGCGGCCGGAGGACATCGAGTCCGACAACACCATCGACTCGGCCAAGATCGCCCAGGCCCGCATCGCCTACGGGGGCCGCGGCCAGATCACCGACGTGCAGCAGCCGCGCTACGGCCAGCAGTTCCTCGACATCGTCCTGCCGTTCTGACGAACGGTGCCGTTCTGACGAACGGTGCCGGTCCGACGAACCGGGCGGGCACGCGGAGCCGCGGCGCGGGCCGGCTTCGTCGACGATCCATCCCGGGCGGCACGCTCCCCCCGTTGAGCCGCCCGGGACGGCGCGGCCCCGGCCACTCCCCGGCCGGGGCCGCTCAACCCCCCTTTGCGGGATCCCGCCGCGCCCGCCCCCGCGTGACCGAGCCGGCGCGGCGTGCGGCCCTGGCGGGATCCGAGATCCTGGTGCATCGTCGCGCGAAACCCGCTACACTGCCCCAACGGAAACCGGGATCCCGCAGGCACGACCGTGATGATGTCCGCGACGACAGGCGCCGCGACGACAGGCGCGCAGGCCGATGGACGCTCCGCCCCGTGCCCGCCGGACGGACGCGGCGCGCCGGCGGCCGGCCTGAATCCGGCGGCGCGGGCGGAGCCGCGCCGCGCGTCCCGGCTCGGCGGGGCACGGTCCGCATGAGCCTCGCCCTCGACACGCTCTCCATTGCCCGCAGGCTCAAGGCCGGCGGATTCTCGGAGGACCAGGCAGAGGCCGTCACCACCGTCATTCGCGACGCGCGCGAGGTCGACCTGGCGGTCCTCGCCACGAAGGCCGACCTCGAGGTGCTCCGGATCGCCGTGAAGTCCGACATCGACGGGCTGCGGGTGGCGACGAAGGCCGACATCGACGGGCTGCGGGCCGCGACGAAGGCCGAATTCGTCGAGATGCGGGCGACGGCGAAGACCGACTTCGACGGGTTCCGGGCCGCGACGAGAGCCGACCTCGACGAGATGCGGACGGCGACGAAAGCCGAGTTCGCCGAGATGCGGGCCGCGACGGCAGCCGAGTTCGCCGATGTGCGGGCGACGACCAAAGCCGAGTTCGCCGAGATGCGGGCCGCGACGGCAGCCGAATTCGCCGATGTGCGGGCGACGATGAAGACCGAGATCGACGGGCTGCGGGCGGCAACGACGGCCGAGTTCGCCGATGTGCGGGCGACGATGAAGACCGAAATCGACGGGCTGCGGGCGGCAACGACGGCCGAGTTCGCCGAAATGCGGGCGACGACCAAAGCCGAGTTCGCCGACGTGCGGGCGACGACGAGAACCGACATCGACGGGCTGCGGGTGGCGCTCGACGCGCTGCGGGCCTCGACCAAGACCGAGATCTCGGAGACCAAGTACGAGATCCTCAAGTGGGTTCTCTCGGCGATCGGCTTCCAGGCCGTCGTCATCGTGGGCGCCATCGTGGCGCTGGCGCGCAGCCTGCACTGAGCGGGGCCGGGGCATCGCAGCGGAACAGCCCCGTCCGCCCAAGAACCGGCGCCGGGCGAGACGCTCCGGCGTCGGATCGGAGATCCGGTCGGATCCGGGACGGCCGGCACCAGGGACGCGGGCCCCCCGGCGCGCCCGCGCGGCGCGGGGAGGCCCGGGGTGCCCGCTCCCGCCTCAATCGTCGCGGTACACCCGCTCCCGGCGCTCGTGGCGCTCCTGGGCCTCCAGCGACAGCGTCGCGATCGGGCGGGCCTCGAGGCGCTTGAGGGAGATCGGCTCGCCGGTCTCCTCGCAGTAGCCGTAGGAGCCGTCCTCGATCCGGGCCAGGGCCGAGTCGATCTTGGCGATCAGCTTGCGCTGCCGGTCGCGGGCCCGCAGCTCGATCGCACGGTCCGTCTCGGACGAGGCGCGGTCGGTGAGGTCGGGGTGGTTCTCGTTCTCGCTCTGGAGCGCCACCAGAGTGTCCTGGGCCTCGCGCAGAATGTCCTGTTTCCAGCCCTGGAGCTTGCGGCGGAAATACTCCCGCTGCCGCTCGTTCATGAAGGGCTCGACGTCACTGGGAGCGTAACCCTCCTCGATCACGACCTTCGCCATTGCGCCCCTCGGAAAAACCGGTGTTGTCATGGCCGTTGCCGACTTGCGCAGGCGTATAATCGAGGCCGAGTTGCATCACAACGTCGATGCGGGCGCACGCAAGGTTCGGACCAGGGCCGGGCCCTGATCGGCGCCGGGCTGCTGCAAAAGGGTCACGGTCCCGGGCCTTCCGCGGGGCGCAGATCGGCCAGCGCGGCGGCGATCTCCGCCTCGACCCGGCGCGCCACCGCGTGGCGGTAGTGGAAGGGATCGAAGAAGTGGGCGGGCTCGCGCAGTTCCGGCCGGTCCCCGGTCCAGTCGACGACCCGGCTCCGCGGATGAGCCGCGGCGGCGGCGCGCAGGGCGGCGCGGCAAGCGGCCTCGGCCGCCGCCCGGGGCGTGCCGGCCGCGGGCTGCGCGGGCCGGTAGACCGGCGGGAAGACGAGCACCACGGCGAGGTCCGGGGGCGCTCCGGCCAGGAGGTCGCGCAGGCGGCCGGCCGCCGGGAAGGCGGGACCGGCGCGGCCGGGATCGGCCGCGTCGGGCAGCCGCTGCGCGCGGGCCCGCGCGTGGACGGGCGCCTCGGGGCCGCCGAGGCCCAGGTACTCGGGCTCGTAGTCCCAGTAGCCGTCGCGGGCAGCGCGCCCGGGTGCGCGGGCGAGCGCCCAGCGGATCCGGTCCGCCACCTCGGCGGCGACGCTCAGGCGCATCAGGCCGCGCAAGTAGGTGGCGAGGTCGGGCGCGTAGAGCCAGAATGGGAACGGCCGGCCCGGCGGCAGCGCCGGGTCGCCCCCGCACCAGTAGGCGTCCGGGGCGAGGACCAGCGCCCGAGCCCCCGGATGGTGGCGCAGGAACCAGGCCGCCGTGAGGATTTGCTCGCCCGGCCCGGTCGCCGGCATCGAGAGCTGCACGAAGGGGATGCCGGTCGCCGCCCGCAGGCGCTCGGGCGAGACGAGCTGGATGTGCGAGTTGCCGACGACCGCGCCCGTGAAGGCCGGGTCCCGGCCGCGGCTCGCCCCCGCGGTGCGGGGCCCCTGCGGGCGCACCCCGACCCGGTCGAGGAGCCGCGGCCGGCCCGTGTCGTAGGGATCGACCGCCAGCGCCAGGGCGAGGTAGGCGGCGGCGAGACCCGCCGCCGCCGCGGCGACGAGGCCGGCGAACCGCCGCCAGGCCGCGGGGTCCGCGGGCGCCGCCGGCGGCCGGGCGGCCCCGCCCGCGCGGCACACCCCGCCGCCGCCGGCGCTACCCTCGCGATCCTCGCCGACGTGGCTGCGCGCCATGGCTCCCCTTGCGCTCCCGGCGCGCTCGCGCCGTGCGGTTGCAGATCGGCGTCCCGGGGACGCGAACCCCGCTTCTCCGTCCGGACGGGCGCCACATCAAGGGCCGGGCGCGTCGCCGCGACCCTGTCCCGGCGCCGCGCCCCGCGGGGAGGCGCCGGCGGGGGCTCAGAACTGGAAGTAGATGAACTCGTAGTTCGCGTCGTCGCCGATCCGCAGCAGGACGACGACGATCAGCACCCCGAAGGCCAGCGCCAGCCACGGCCTGGGCGGCAGGCGGTGGACCGCCGCCCAGGCGGTCGGCCCCGCCAGGGCCACGAGGGCGGCGGGCAGGAGCGCCCGCCACTTGAAGCCGTGGCCGACGGGCGCGAAGCCGAACAGGCCCTTGAACACGAGGAGCGCCGCCTCGAAGCTCGCGGCGCGAAACAGCACCCAGGTCAGGACGACGAACCCGAAGGTCAGGAGCCAGCCGAGCCCGGCCGGCAGCGACAGGCCCGCGCGGCGCCACAGCGTCACGGCGGCGAGGCCCGCGCCGTGGGCCGCCCCCCAGGCCACGAAGGTGAGGCCGGCGCCGTGCCAGAGGCCGCCGAGCGTCATGGTGGCGAAGAGCGCGGCGAGTTGCAGCCCGAGGCCCCGGCGGTTGCCGCCGAGCGGGATGTAGAGGTAGTCGCGCAGGAAGCGCGACAGGGTCATGTGCCAGCGCCGCCAGAACTCGCGCAGGGACGTGGCGCGGTAGGGCACGTCGAAGTTCTGCGGCAGCACGATCCCGAACAGCAGGGCGAGGCCGAGCGCCATGTCGGTGTAGCCGGAGAAGTCGAAGTAGATCTGGAACGTGAAGGCGAGCGTGCCCTGCCAGGCCTCGACGACGCTCGGGGCCTTGCCCTCGGCGGCGGCCTGGAAGACCGGGTTGGCGTAGGCGGCGAGCGGGTCGCCCAGGAAGACTTTCTTGGAAAGGCCGATGCAGAGCAGCATCACGCCGCGCCCGATCCGCTCGGCCGCGTCGGGCCGCGCGTAGGGCGCCTCGTCGAACTGGTGCAGGATCTCGCTCCAGCGCACCAGCGGGCCGGCGAGCACCTGCGGGAAGAAGCCGATGTAGAGGGCGTAGCGCGTCAGGTCCATCGGCGGCGCCCGGCCGGCGCGCAGGTCCGTCAGGTACATGACGTGGTGGAAGGTGAAGAACGAGATCCCGAGGGGCAGGCTCAGGGAGAGGCGCGGCAGGTCGAGGCCGAGCAGGCCCGAGAGGAAGCCCGCGTACTTGAACAGCGCCAGGACCAGGAGGTTGGCCGCGACGGCGAGCGGGATCAGGAGCACCGGGCGGCTGCGCGAGAAGCCGCGCGCCACGAGCCAGTTGAGGCCGACCGAGGCCGCGAGGAGCGGCACGAAGCGCACGTCCCACCAGCCGTAGAACACGAGCGACAGGAGGGCGAGGAGGGGCAGGCGCCAGCCGGGCCGGTAGCGGGCGACGAGGGCGTGGAGAACGAGCGCGACCGGCAGGAAGCCGAGCAGGAACGGGAAGGAGTTGAACAGCATCGGCGCCGGATTCGAGGGACCCCCGGCGGTATCGGCCGGCCGCCCGAGCGGGCGCCGTTGTGGGTGATCGGGTCGTGCCCGTCAACGGCGCGGCGGGATCGCGGGCCGCCCAGGCCGGGCGGGCGGCGCGCCTACGCCGCCATGCCGAGCTTGGCCAGCTCCACCTCCGCCCGCAGCTCGATCTGGCCGACGAGCTCGTCGAGGCGCGGGTCGCCGGTCGATCCGGCGCGCTCGGCCAGGCGGCCGGCGATCGCCCTCAGCTCGGCACCGTCGACGCGCCCGCCGAGGAGTGCCGCCTTCAGGCGGTCGAGGGCGTCGAGGAGGTCGTGGCCGCGGCGCGCCGCGCGGCGGCGGCGCTCGCCGGGGTCCTCGACCTGCGCCTGGAGCGTCAGGATCGCGTCGAGGCCGGCGAGCGGGGCCGCGTTCCCGGCGCTCGTCGCCCCGCGCGCGGCCCCGGCCGCGACCGCGAAGGCGGGGCCGGTCTCGGGCGGGCGCCGCGGGCCCGCCCCCGCCAGGAGAGAGGCCGCGAAGCGGGGGTCGACGCGCATGGGAGTGAGGTCCGTGGCTGTCCTGATCCGGGACCCTCGCGCCGGGAGGGTGAACGCCGGGTAAACGGCGCGGCAGAACTTGCCGGACCGGCCGAATCCGCCGGGGCGATCCGGGTCGGGCGCCCCGCCGGCCCGGGACCGGAAACCCTTCCGGCACAACGCCTTCACCGGCCGGAACACCCTGGCACGGTCCTGGCAGCGGGGTTCTGCCTGCCTCAACGCCCGTGTGCCATGCTGCGCGTGATCCTCCTCCTCCTCTCCGGCCTCGCGGCCCTCGGGTCCGCGCCCGCCCTGGCCCTGTCGCGGGTGAAGGACCTGGCCAGCGTCGAGGGCGTGCGGCCGAACCAGCTCGTCGGGTACGGCATCGTGGTCGGCCTCAACGGCACCGGGGACACGCTCAACAACAGCCCGTTCACCAAGCAGTCGCTGCAGGCGATGCTGGAGCGCCTCGGCATCAACACCCGCGGCGCCACCATGCGCACCGCCAACCTCGCCGCCGTGGTGGTGACCGCGAGCCTGCCGCCGTTCGCCGTGCAGGGCACCCGCATCGACGTCACGGTCTCGTCGCTCGGGGACGCCAAGTCGCTCCAGGGCGGCACCCTGCTGGTGACGCCGCTCCTCGGCGCCGACGGCGAGGTCTACGCCCTGGCGCAGGGCTCCCTCGCCATCGCGGGGTTCCAGGCCGAGGGCGACGCCGCCAAGATCACCCGGGGAGTGCCCACCAACGGCCGCATCGCCAACGGCGCCATGATCGAGCGCGAGGTCGAGTTCAAGCTGAACCAGCAGCGCTTCCTGCGCCTCTCGCTGCGCAATCCCGACTTCACCACCTCGAAGCGGATCGCCTCGGCGATCAACGACTTCATGGGAGCCGACACGGCCGAGCCGACGGACCCCTCCACCGTCACCCTCCAGGTGCCGCCGCGCTACCACGGCAACATGGTGCGGCTGCTCACCGAGGTGGAGCAGCTCCGGGTCGAGCCCGACCAGACCGCCCGCGTGGTGATCGACGAGCGCTCGGGCATCATCGTGATGGGCCGCGACGTGCGGATCTCCACCGTCGCGGTGGCGCAGGGCAACCTCACGGTCACGATCACCGAGCAGCCGCAGGTGAGCCAGCCGGCGCCGCTCTCGAACGGCGAGACCGTCGTCGTGCCGCGCACCGCCCTCAAGGTCGACACCGGCGACAAGAACAAGCTCGCGCTCGTCAAGGAGGGCGTGACCCTGCGCGAACTGGTCGACGGGCTCAACGCCCTCGGCATCGGCCCCCGCGACCTGATCTCGATCCTCCAGGCCATCAAGGCCGCGGGCGCCCTGCAGGCCGACATCAACGTGATGTGACGCGACATCCCCTCACCCCCCACGGAGGCACTCCCGATGATCCCCCTCGCTCCCTTCGCGGCGACCGCCGGCCTCGCGGCCGGCCAGGCCCTCGCCGGCGCCGTCACCAACGGCCTCACGGCGCTCACCGGAAGCCAGTCCAAGATCAAGAAGACGTCCCAGGATTTCGAGTCGATGTTCCTGGAGCAGAGCCTCGACAAGCTCAACAGCTCGCAGGGCACGGACGGGCCGCTCGGCGAGAACGGCACCGGCGGCGGCGTCTACCGCTCGATGCTCAACAAGGAGTACGCCCAGTCGATCGTGAAGAGCGGCGGCATCGGCATCGGCGACCAGGTCATGCGCGAGATGCTGCGGATGCAGGAGGCCGGCGGTGCAGCCGCGGTCTGAGCCCGCGGGCACGCGGCCCGAGCCCGCCGGCGGGCGCAGCGAGCCCGTCCGGGTCGCCGACCGGGCCGGGGCCGAGCGCCTCGTCGCGGAGACGCTCGCCGTCATGCAGGAGCTCGGAGGGCTCCTGGCCCGGGAGAGCGCCCACATCCGGTCCGGGCGGCTGCGGGAAGGGCTGGCCGAGGACGCGCGCAAGACGGCGCTGTCGGCCTCCTACCTCCAGGGCCTCCAGGTCGTGAAGGGGAACGCCGTCGCCCTCGCGCGCTTCGCGCCCGACCGGGTCGCGGCCCTGCGCGAGGCCCACGCGGCCTTCGCGGCCGCGGTGGCGCTGAACCAGACGGTGCTGGCGACGGCGCGCGCCATCTCGGAGGGGCTGCTCAAGACGCTCTCGGCCGAGCTCGGCCGGGCGGCCCGCCCGCAGGGCTACGGCAGCCAGCGCCCGGCGGCCTCGCCCTACGGGGCGGCGCGCAGCGGGCCCCTCGTGCTGTCGCGCAGCCTCTAGCGGTTCGAATCCGACGCCTGGTCCCCGCCGCCAAGGGCTGCTCCCGACCCCAGGCGGGCATTGACGCGCGACCGGCCTCACCCTGTAGGATGCTCCGCGCTGTGGGCACCCCTGCCGGGGCCGCCATCAGCCAGGATCGCCTGGAGCACGTCTCGAAGTGTCCGTTGCACCAATGAAAGGGCCGGCTTCGTACTTTCCGTCCATTGAAAAGAAGTATGGGCGTCCCATTGGCGAGTGGCAGCAACTCGTGCGGAAGAGCCTTCCGGCCAAGCACATGGACCTGGTCGCGATGTTGAAGACCGATCACGGGATGGGTCACGGACACGCCAACGCGATAGTGGCGCACGTCCTCGCGTCGGAAGGGAAGTGATCGTTCTTCGACGCGAGCCCTGTTGAGATCGCACTCCACACTCCGCGGAGTTCGCAAGCGGGTAGCAAGCGTCAGGTCCGGACCACCAGGGCCGCGCCCGTTCCGGTCGGACCGGCCTCGGCACCCCGCCCTCGTGCCGACGTTGGGTCCTCGTGCCGACATCAAGTCCTCGTGCCGACGCCGGGTCTCTGCTTCGTCGCCGGAATCCTCCTTGAGGCGCCATGTCGAGGCGCCATGTCCGCGACGGACCGGCGTCCACGCCGTCCGGCATCGCGCGAGGGCGCCGGCTTAGCGCCCCGTGCCGAAGCGGATGTAGGCCCGGGCCGGGCCGTAATCGGTCTCGGTGCGGGCGTCGACCGCGAGGCGGCCGGAGGCCCCCAGCACCCCGGCGGGCTCCCGGCCGGGTCCCGCCCCCGGCCGGCCCGGGAGGGGCGTCCCGGCCTCGGCCCGCACGCGGCCGCTGATCCGCAGGCACGGCCCGGACGGTCCGGTGCGGTGGAAGCCCGGCCCCTCCGAGGGGCAGGGCGCGAGCGCGGGAACGACCGGGAGGTCCTTCACGTCGAGGGCCCGGGCCGGGCCGCCCACCAGGGCGCAGGCGAGCAGCGCCAGGGCGCCGAGGAGCGCCGGCGCCGCCCGCGGGGCGGGACCGGGCCTCCCGCGGGCACGCCCCGGCGCGGCAGGCCGGGCTCTCGGATCGTCGGCGCGGCGGGACGGGGCGGGCATCGGGCGGGTCTCTGACGCGTCCCGGCATTCTGGCGAACGCCCACGCGGGACACAATCAGGCGCGACGGCGGCGGTGCGCGACGCCCGCCATGCGCGGCCTTCCGGTGACAGGCTCCCGCGGCACAGGCCGCGGGCTGCCGGTGACAGGCTCCCGCGGCACAGGCCGCGGGCTTCCGATGACAGGCTCCCGCGGCACAGGCCGCGGGCTGCCGGCGACAGGCCCCCGCGGCGCAGGCCGCCGGCTTCGCCGGGCACGGGCCGCCGGCGCCTCACCGCGCGAGCCGCCGGAAGCGCCACGCCACCCGGGTGCCGTCGGAGACCGCGAGGTGCAGCACGATCTGCTCGGTGCGCCGCGCGCCGTTGAAGGCGGCGAAGAACACGCTCTCCTCGATCACCGGGTCGATCTCGTCGGCCTCGAACAGCCACGGCGCGCCGCTCCCCGCGAGCCGCACCGCCCGGCCCTCGCGGCTCACCCGGACGGAGGGGTGGAGGTGGAAGCGGATCGCGGCCTCGACGGGCCGGGCCGCGGTCGCCGCGGGATCGCGCAGGAAGCCGTCGTCGCCCTCGAGCAGGGCGCCGTCGGGATGCAGGCGCCAGCGCCGCTCGTGGCGCAGGCCGAGGGTCGGCACGTAGCCGTCGTGGCGGGCCGCCAGCACGCTGGTGCCGTCCGGGCCGGTGCCGCGCTCCACCGCCACCTCGGCGGGCCCCCGGACGATGATCGGGCCGAGGCGCCCCTTGAGCCAGGAGGCGAGCGGGTGCGCGATCCCGGGGCCCGGCGGGTTGAGGAATCGGCAGGAGGAGGCCTCGGCGAGGGAGGCGGTCGAGTGCGCCGCCGTGGTGCGGGAGAGCGCGCGCATCTCCTGCCCGGTCGCCGGCAGGCCGCAATTCACCACGAGCCGCTGCGCCCCGCAGGACAATTCGAAGGACAGGCAGCCGGCGCCGGCGGCGGCCGAGTAGGCGGGCCCGGGCGCCGGGCCGACATCCGCCACGACGAGCGTGCCGCCCGCGCCCTCGAGGCGGGCGTAGCCCGAATGCGGCGCGTGCATCAGCGGCTGGGCGAGCGCCCCGTCGTAGATGAGCAGCGTCGCGAGCTGGTCCGCGGCGGTCGCCCCCATGCCGTTGTGGTGGCCGAGCGAGGCGTCCCCGTGGCGCAGCAGGCGCAGGAGCGGCAGCATCCGGTCGATGGCGTTGAGGAGGGCCTCCGGCGGGGCGATGTCGCGGCTGAGGAAGCTCTGGCGCAGGGGCAGGAGGTCGAGGAGCAGGTCCTTGGAGAAGCCGGGATCGCGGCTGCGGTGGCCCCCGTCCGGCAGGATCTGGCGGTTGAGCTCGCGGGTGAGCAGGCGCACGCCCCGGCGCAGCACGGGGTCGAAGCCCTCGCAGCACAGGCCCGCGTAGCACAGGGCGACCCCGATGCCGAGCCGGTCGCGGGGCCGGGCGCCCCGCCGCACCGCGCGGTCGAGGAGGCGCACGCTGCGCCCGATCAGCTTCAGGAAGGCCTGGTAGAAGGCGTGGTCGGCGCCCTCCAGCACCAGGGGGGACTGGCACAGGAGCGAGATCAGGCGCCGCGCCACGACCGGCGGGCGCTGCGCCAGGGCCTCGTCGCCGCGCCCGGCCATGAAATCCTGCACGAAGGCCCGGGCGTTGGAGCGCGCGAGCGCGCTGTCGGCGGCGCGCAGGTGGCGCAGCCAGCCGAAGCCGTAGAGCGCATCGCCCCATTCGGGCGAGGGCGGCGCGAAGTCGAAGGGCGAGCGCCCGCCCGTGGCGAGGGCGCGGCCGGCGAACACGAACAGCCCGGCGTAGATGTCGCCCGCGATGGTGGCGTCGCTGGTGCGCAGGTCCTGCGGCGCGATCACGAGGCCCGTCGGGCGCAGCCGCGAGAGCGCGGAGGGGCCGGACGTGGCGCGGGCCGCGGCGCTCCGCACGCTGCGGGCGGCCTCGTGACCGAGGAGCCGGTAGAACCGCCAGCGGTCAGGCCCCCAATGCACGTCACCTCCTGCGCCGCGGCCGGCCCGCACGGCCGTCCGGCCGCTTCAACCAATGGTCAAGGATGGTGGCAAGGTCAAACCTCGGCCTCCCGCCTGTGAACCGTTTTTCGCAAGCCCACGGGGCGCGGGTCAGGCCTCGCGGCGCAGCCGCACGGCGTAGAAGCCGTCGAGCCCCCCGCGCTCGCCGGGCGCGGGCGGCCAGTGCGACGGCAGGGTGCGCAGGTCGCCCGCCGGGGTCACGAAGGCGGCGTCGCCCCCGACCTCGTCCGGCGCGACGGGGAGGCGCGCGAAGCCGGGCGTGCGGGCCAGGAAGGCCGCCGCCTGGGCCTCCCCCTCCTCCGGCTCCAGCGAGCAGGTGCAGTAGACGAGGCGCCCGCCCGGCCGCACCAGGCGCGCCGCCTTGTCGAGGAGCCGCGCCTGGAGGGCGGCGAGGCGGGCGAGGTCGGCCTCGTGCTTGGTCCAGGCCACGTCCGGATGGCGCCGGACGGTGCCGGTGGCGGTGCAGGGCGCGTCGAGGAGCACCGCGTCGAAGGGCTCGTCCTCCGGCAGCGTCAGGGCGTCGGCGGCCCGCACCTCGGCCGCGAGGCCGAGGCGGGCGAGGTTGGCCTCGAGCCGGCGCAGGCGCGCCGCCGAGCGGTCGACCGCGAGCACCGCCGCGCCGGCGGCGGCGAGCTGCGCGGTCTTGCCGCCCGGGGCCGCGCAGAGGTCCGCCACCCGGGCGCCGGGCTCGGGGGCGAGGAGGCGCGCCGGCAGCGCCGCGGCCGCGTCCTGCACCCACCAGGTCCCCGCCTCGAAGCCCGGCAGCTGCGGCACGGGCGTGCGGGCGTCGTCGAGGCGCAGGCCGAGGCCCGTCGGCAGCACCCGCCCGCCGAGGCTCCCGGCGAGGGCGGCGGGATCGCCCCGGGTGGTGAGGTCGAGGCTCGCGCCGCGCGCGTGCGCGGCCGCGATCGCCCGGGCGGCCTGGGCGCCGTAGGTGGCGGTCCAGCGCCGCGCGAGCCAGGCCGGCGTGTTGAGCCCGAGCGGGTCGGCGTCGCCCTCCCGGCGGATCGCCTCCTGCTCCCGGGCGACCCGGCGCAGGACGGCGTTGACGAGCCCGCCGAGGTGGCGCAGCGACGGCTCGGTCTTGGCGAGCCGCACCGCCAGGTCGACGGCCGCGTGGTCCTGGACGTTGAGGTAGAGGATCTGCGCCGCCCCGGTGGCCAGGACCGCGAGGAGCCCCGGCTGGTCCGCCGGCAGGCCCTGGTCGAGGCGCCGGCCGAGCGCGTGGCGGATGACCCCGAGGTGCCGGAACGTCGTCGCCGCGATGGCGCGGGCGAGGCCGAGATCCTGCGGGGCCATGCCGGCCTTGTCGCGCCCGGTGTCGATCGCGTCGTCGAGCGCCGTGCCCCGGCCCTTGCCGAGGAGGTGCGCCACGCTCGAGGCGGCGAGCCGCCGCGCGGGAAGTCCCGCGGCCTCCTGGCTGTCCTGCGCGTCCATGCCCGATCCACCTCGTCTTGACGCCCGGGCGCCGGCCCTCCACCTCCGGGGAACCGGCCCGGGGGCCGTCCCCCGCGCGAGGCGAGGGGGGTGGCATCCGGCCGCCCGAGATGCAAGCGCCGAGACGGGACCGATGAGCGAGACGAACCCGGTGGGGGATAAACCCCTGAGCCCCGAGGCCCAGCGCGCCCTGGCCGAGGCCGAGGCCCGCCGCGCCGCCATCGACGCCCGCGCGGCCGAGATCCGGCGCGAGCGGGAGATTAACGGCCGGGGCGGCCTGGAGCCAGTCCGCTACGAGGACTGGGAGGTCAAGGGCCTGGCGAGCGACTTCTGACGCGCCTCCGGGCGCCCCGGGCCCGGGGCACGGGCCGCAGGGAGGACGGGCGGATGGGACTCCTCGACGGGCTGCTCGGGCACGGCAGCGACGCGTCGCCGGCGGCGGTGATGCAGGAACTCGACGGGATGCTGGTCGAGGGCGAGGCCGTCCAGGTCGCGTTCCGGGTGGTGCGCGACCTCATGGTCTTCACCGACCGCCGGATGATCCTCATCGACAAGCAGGGCCTGACCGGGCGCAAGGTCACCTACCTCACGGTGCCCTACCGGGCCATCACCTCGTTCTCGATCGAGAATGCCGGCAGCTTCGACCTCGATTCCGAGCTGAAGATCTGGGTCTCGGGCCAGCCCGAGCCCATCGGCCGCACCCTCGCGCGGGGCGCCGACATCCGGGGCATCCAGCGGGCGATCGCGTCCTCCCTGCGCTAGGGCCGCGCGCCCTCGGCCGGGCCGTCCCGGAGGGCTCCAGGCCGGCCGCGGGGGCTGAGCGCGCGCTCTAACTCGCCTGCCGGCGCCGGTCCGGGAACACCCGCCCCGGCCTCCCGTTGGGGTGTCGGTCCCCGGCGGGGACGCCGCGCTCCCCGGGCGGGGACGCCGCGTTCGCGAGCGGGAACGCCGCGTTCCCGGGCGGGAACGCCACGAACCCGGGAGCCGCCGATGACGGAGACCACGATCAAGAAGGTGTCGGGCGCGAGCGCCCCGCACGGGCCGGACGGGCAGCGCTACCTGGCCTCGGGCCAGCGCGTGGCGATGCGGATGTGGGTGGACGAGCCGCCGACCGACCAGAAGCCCGGCGCCGCCCGCGACTACGAGACGGTCGGCTACGTGGTGGCGGGCCGCGCCGAGCTCGTGCTCGAGGGCCAGACCGTGCGCCTCGAGCCCGGCGATTCGTGGCTGGTGCCGGCGGGGGCGCAGCACACCTACCGCATCCTCGAGACCTTCACGGCCGTGGAGGCGACCGCGCCGCCCGCGCAGGTGCACGGACGCGACGCGTGACGCGGCCGGGCGGGCGCCGCCCGCCCGGCCCGGCTCAGCGCGTCACCACCACGGCGGTGCCGACCGCGACCCGTCCGTAGAGGTCGGCCACGTCCTGATTGTACATCCGGATGCAGCCGTAGGACGCGAAGGTGCCGATCGAGCCCGGCCGGTTGGTGCCGTGGATCGCGTACTCGCCGCGGTCGAGCGTCAGCGCCGCGGCCCCCATCGGGTTGTGGGGCGAGCCGCCCGCGATCACGCTCGGCAGGCGCGGGTTGTCCCGCTTCACCTCGGCGGGGGGCGACCAGGCGGGCCGGACGTACTTGCCGTCGATGCGGGCGTAGCCCGTCCACTGCTTGCCGAGCCTGCCCACCGCGACCGGGTAGCGGATCGCCGTGCCGTCGCCGTTCACGAAGTAGAGCCGGCGCTCGGCCGTCCGGATCACCACCGTGCCGGGCGCCGCCCCGGCGTCGAACGCCACCAGTTCCCGCGCCTGCCCGGCGGCAGGCATCGCCGCCGCGGCGGCAACCAGCGCCGCGGCCCATCCACTCTGCTTGTCCATCCCTGTGGTCCTCGAGCGTGACCTTGAAAGCAGAGGGATCATCCGCCCGAAAACCTGTCGTTCCGGTTGGCAAAGATGCTTGCCGCGCGGTGAAGACCGGTCCGCGCGCGTCAGGGCCCGGCCGCAGGCAGGCATGCAGGCCCGGGATCCGGGTGCCCGTCCTCGTGGATCACCGCGCCCGCATCGTCCGCCGCGGCGCCGCCCTACGTGAAGGTGATGCCGCCAGTGACCGCGGAGGCCTTGGAGGGCGGGGCATCGGGCGCCTGCGCCCGGTTCGATTTCGGCAGGGGCAGGCCGCGCGTGCCCTTGCGGTCGCCCACCGAGGGGTCGAAGGGGGCGTGCGGGTCCACCGCCGCGTCGAACGCCGCCAGCGTCGGGCGGGCCTGCGCCGGGTCGATCCCGTCGAGCTTGGCCGGCAGGGCGTCTCCCGGGCGGCAAGGCGTCTTCCGGGCGGCAGGGCGCGGGCCGCCCGCGGTCAGGCCCCGTCCGGTCCGCCCGGCGCGGCGCCCGTCCCGGGTCCCCGTCGTGTCGCGCCCGGGGGCGAGCCGGTGCTGGCGGCGTCGGAACCGCGCCCGGGCCCTCACCCCGGCGCGGGAGCGGGCGTCACACCAGGCGCAGCGGCTTCTCGAGCACCCGCAGCACCTGGGCGAGGTCGTGGCCGCGCTTGAGGATGCGACCGGTCTCGGCAACCACCGCGTAGGCGCCCTGGCGGCGGGCGAGCCGGGGGTCCTTCTCGATCCGGTAGAGGGGGCGCTCGGAGGTGCGGCGGTGGATCGAGAACACCGCCTTCTCGCGGGTGAAAGCGATGGCGTAGTCCCGCCACTCGCCCTCCGCGACCATGCGGCCGTAGAGGTTCAGGATCTCGCGCAACTCGTCGCGATGGAAGGATACCTGCGGCGGCGCGGTCCTCGGGAACGGCACCACCCGAGCCCCCGCACCGGCCAGCCGACTGTCCGCGGTCTCTCCGTCGCTCATCGCTCCTCCGGGGTTGCTGCGATTCGGGCCTCCCGCGCCGGGCGCAGTCCCGTCGCCCGCTGCGGATGCGGCCCCGCCCATGATGGGATCGGGTGCGCAGCCCCGCAAGGGTTGCGCGGGAGCGACAGGTCGCCGGGTTCTCGCAGCCGCGGCCGGGAAATCCGGGGCGCCAGTGCGAATGGTCAACATTCCGCCACAATCGCGCCGCGCGCCGGCCTTGTTGCGCGCGCAGAAGGTGGGTCACCTCTTGGCCCGGCCCGCCGGCCTCTCCGGTTCCCAGCCCCCCAGCCCCCGCGATGCCGGCGGGCCGGGCCTCCTCCAGAGGTTTCGAGACCCTTACCTTCAAGGCCGCCTCCCCGGAGCGCGGTCTCTTTTTTGGCACGCGGCCGCCCGGGTCCCCCCGGCGGACCGACGGCGTCCCGCGGCCCTCCGTCCGGGACGCGCGTCAGGGCACCCACATCTGCGCCGCGACCGCGCGGGCGCGGGCGACGCGGATCTCGTCGAGCGTCCAGAAGCCGAGCCAGAGCACGCCCGCCATCAGGACGACCGGATAGGCCAGGGCCAGGACCCGGTTCTGCTGCGGGGGGGTGGTCATGCTGCGCGAGCCTCCGTGAGCGTCTGCCGACGGGGAACGCCGTCGGCGCGGGATGGTGCCGCCGGGCCGGCGTCAGCCGATTGCCGGCGTCAGCCGATTGCCGGCGTCAGCCAGCCAGGGGTGCGAAGAAGCAGAACACGTAGGTGCCGCGATGGCACCAGTGGAAACTTCCGTCCTTGCTCGGCCGCACCTTGGCGAGGGGCACGAAGATCCCGTGGGTCTGGTAGCCGCCCGGTACCTCGACGGCGTCGGTGATCGGCTCGCAATCCTGATCGGAGCAGCACTCGTAGGGATACCAGGAGTGAGAGGGCTGAACGAGGGAGAGTGCGGCAACGGCGAGCGCGATCTTCATGAACGGCGAACCTCCAGCGTTCCGTGTCCCGGCCGGGCCGGCAGCGTCCCGGTCGACACCGACCGGGACGCTGCCGGCATTCCTCGTGCCAAAGCGGCCGGGACCGCCTTCACACAGGATACAACCCTACGGAGCGGTCCCGGCGCGCCGCGCGGTCCCGCATACTGCGCCCGCCGCGCGCCCTCGCGCGACGCAAGATGCCGCGATCAGGGCTCGCCCTGCCGGAACGGCGGCTCCTTGCCGGGCGGGACGCCGGCCTCGGCGGCGGCGAGGATCATCGCCACGGTGACGTAGGTGCCGCTGATGCCCACGAGATCCACCACCTGCCGCTCGCCCAGGAGGCTCCTCGCCCGCTCGAACACCGGGTCGGGCACCTCGTGAGCCGTCGAGAGCGCCATGCAGAAATCGTAGACCGCCTCCTCGTCGGGCTTCATGGCGCGGGGGCGGCGGTTCGCCTTGAGGTCGGCCGCGACCTCCTCCGACAGGCCGGCCTTCAGCGCCAGGGGATGGTGGGCGTACCACTCCACCTGCGAGCGCCAGAGCCGCGCCTGGATCAGGATCGCGAACTCGCTCAGGCGCGGCGGGAGCGAGCTGTTCCAGCGCAGGTACTCCAGCAGGTCGTACATCCGGTTCGCCAGGACGGGGCTGCGCAACAGGGGGTTGTAGGGACCGCCGATGCCGACGCTCGAGATCTTCATGATCTTCTCGCCGAGCGGGCGCTGCTCGGCGTCGAGCTGGTCGAGGGTGAGCTGGGGGAAGCGGGGCTCCTTGCCGATCGCCGGGGCCGGGTGGACGGCGGAGAGGAGCCAGCCGCAGCCCGCGGCGGCGGCGAGCGACAGGATCCACAGCTTCGTGCTGGCGGGCATGGGCGTCCTCCTCGAGGGGCGGGCGCGTCTGGCGCGCGCCGGGGGCGCATCATCGCCCGCCCGGACGCCTAAGGAAATCCGGATCCGCGCCGGCGGGGCCTTCCACGGCCGCGCCCCGGGTGCAAGAAAGGCCGGATGGGTCCCTTCGAGTCACGCCACGTCGCGCGCTACCCCGCCCTCGTCGGCTGCGACGAGGTCGGGCGCGGCGCGCTCTGCGGGCCGGTGATCGTCGCGGCGGTGCATTTCGACCCCTGCGCCCTGCCGCCGGACCTGCTGGAGAGCCTCGACGACAGCAAGCGCCTCGACCGGGCGACGCGCGAGCGCCTGGCGCCCCGGATCCGGGCGGCCGCCCGGGTGGCGCTCGCGGGGGCCTCGCCGGCGCTGATCGACCGCATCAACGTGCGGGCCGCCACCCTCGACGCCATGCGCCGGGCCGTCGCGCGCCTCGGGATCCCCGCCGAGGTCGCGGTCGACGGGCGGGACGTGCCGCCCGGCCTCGCCCTGCCGTGCCGGGCGATCGTCGGCGGCGACCGGCTGGTGCCGCAGATCGCCGCCGCCTCCATCGTCGCCAAGGTGCTGCGCGACGGGCTGATGCGGGCGCTCGCGCGCCGCCACCCGGCCTACGCCTGGGAGCGCAACGTCGGCTACGGCACGGCGGTCCACCGGGCCGCGATGCTGAGCACGGGCCTGAGCCGCCACCACCGCGTGAGCTTCCGCGCCGGGCCCGCGGCCCGCGCGGAGCCTCGCAGCCGCGGCCCATGACGCGGCCGCCGCCATCACCGCCAGGGAGGACCACGCCGTGACAGACCTCATCCGCCCCGCCGGGGACGCGCCATGACCCCGATGTCGCGCCGCGTGATGAACCTCGCCCACGCGCTGACCCAGGCGGCCGCCCGCTACCCCGAGCGGGACGCCATCGTGTGGGGCGAGGCGCGCTGGACCTGGGCGGCGCTTGACGCCCGCGTCTCGGCGCTCGCCGCGGGCCTCTCGGCCCGCGGGGTGCGCAAGGGCGACCGCCTCCTCGTGCACGCCCGCAACGGCAACGCCATCCTGGAGATCATGTACGCGGCGTTCCGGCTCGGCGCCGTGTTCGTCCCGACGAATCACCGGCTGATGCCCGACGACGTCGTCTTTCTGGCGGCGCAGTCCGGCGCGACCGTGATGCTCTGCAACGCCGACTACGCCGCCCACGTCGCGGCCGTGCGCGCCGGCGCCCCCGCCGTCGGGCACGTCGTCGCGATCGGGGACGGCCCGGCCGAGGGCGAGCCCTACGAGGCGCTGGTCGCCGAGGGCATGGGCCGGGCGGTCGCCGACGCGGCGGTCGAGCACGACGACCCGTGCTGGTTCTTCTACACCTCCGGCACCACCGGCAAGCCGAAGGCCGCGGTGCTGACCCACGGCCAGATGGCCTTCGTGATCACCAACCACCTCTGCGACCTGATGCCCGGCACGACGGCGGAGGGCGACGCCTCCCTGGTCGTCGCGCCGCTCTCGCACGGCGCCGGCGTCCACGCGGTCGCGCAGGTCACCCGGGCGGTCACCTCCGTCCTGCCGGCCGGCGACCGCTTCGACGCCGCCGAGGTCTGGGCGCTCGTGGCGCGCCACCGCATCACCAACCTGTTCACGGTGCCGACGATCCTGAAGATGATGGTCGAGCATCCGGCGGCGGGCGCGCACGACCACGCGTCCCTGCGCCACGTCATCTACGCCGGCGCGCCGATGTACCGCGAGGACCAGAAGCGGGCGCTGCGGACGCTCGGCCGGGTGATCGTGCAGTATTTCGGCCTCGGCGAGGTCACCGGCAACATCACGGTCCTGCCCCCTGCCCTGCACGAGCCCGAGGACGGGCCGGGCGTGCGGATCGGGACCTGCGGCTTCGAGCGCACCGGGATGCAGGTCCAGATCCAGGACGCGGACGGGCGCGAGGTCGGGCCCGGCGAGACCGGCGAGATCTGCGTCTGCGGCCCGGCGGTGTTCGCCGGCTACTGGGACAACCCGAAGGCCAACGCGGACGCGTTCCGGGACGGCTGGTTCCGCACCGGCGACCTCGGCTACCTCGACGCGCAGCGCTTCCTCTTCATCACGGGCCGCGCCTCGGACATGTACATCTCGGGCGGCTCGAACATCTATCCGCGCGAGATCGAGGAGAAGATCCTGACGCACCCGGCGGTGGCCGAGACGGCGGTGCTCGGCGTGCCCGACCCGACCTGGGGCGAGATCGGCATCGCGGTCTGCGTCCCCCGGGAGGGGGAGCGCCTGACGGAGGAGGATGTGCTGGCGTTCCTGTTCGACAAGGTGGCGCGCTACAAGCTGCCCAAGCGCGTGATCCTGCGCGAGTCCCTGCCGAAATCCGGCTACGGCAAGATCACCAAGAAGATGGTGCGCGAGGAGCTGGAGGCCGCCGGCCTCCTGGGCGGGCGGGCGACCGATGCGCCCTGAGCCCTCCAGCCTCGCCCAGCCCGGCCCGCCCCGTCCCGAGCGCTGGCTCGCCGAAGGCGGGCGCCTCGCGCGCCTGGACTTCGCCCTCGCGCCCGGCGAGACGCTGCTGCGGGCGGTCGCCGGTCCCCTCGCCGGCGCCGGGTTCCGGGGCGGCGTCGTGCACCTCGAGGGCGGCAGCTTCGACCCCTTCGCCTACGTGATGCCGGCGCTGTCCGACGACCCGCGCTTCGCGGCCTATTACAGCGAGACGTTCCGGCCGCCCGGGGAGACGCGCCTCGAGCGGGCGAGCGTCACCTTCGGCGAGCGCGACGGCGCGCCCTTCCTGCACGTCCACGGCATCTGGGTCGAGCCGGACGGGCGCCGCCGCGCCGGCCACCTCCTGCCGGACGCGGTCGTGGTGCGGACCCCGCCCGCCGCGCGGGCCTGGGGCACGCCGGACGCAGCCTGGCGGGTGGAGCCGGACCCCGAGACGAACTTCTCGCTCATGACCCCGGCGGGGCTGGCCGGCCCGGCCGAGGCCGCCTGCCTGCTCCTCAAGGTGCAGCCGAACGTCGAGGTGTTCGCGGCGCTCGAGGCGGCCTCGGCCGCCCGGGGCCTGCGCGCCGCGCGGGTGCGCGGCATCGGCAGCATCGTCCGCCCGGTCTTCGCGGACGGCCGCGTCATCCCGACCGACGCCAGCGAGGTGCTGATCCGCGACGGGCGGGTGCGCCCCGGCCCGGACGGGACGCCGGTGGCCGAGCTCGACATCGCCGTGGTGGACGTCGACGGCGGCATCCACGAGGGGGTGCTGGCGCGGGGGGCGAACGCGGCCTGCATCACGTTCGAGCTGTGCCTGGAGGCGACGCCCGCGTGAGCGGAGAGCCCCGCGTGAGCGGGCCCGCCCGGGAGCGCGTTTCTTGACGAAGCGGATACCGGCTCCGTCGCCGGCGCGGGCGCGGGCGCGGGGGCCGGACCGGAGCCGTGCCCGTTCCGGCCGGAGCGGGTGCCGCCCTAGAACAGGCTGTACTGCCCGCCCGCCGGCACCGGCACCGCGAACAGGTCCGTGCGCAGCCGCTGCCGCTGCGCCCGGTAGCCGAGCCGCGCCGCCGCGAGCCGCACCCGCTCGGCGATCAGGGCGGCGTAGGGCCCGCTGCCGGTGAAGCGCCGGCCGAACGCGGCGTCGTAGACCTTGCCGCCGCCGGCCTGGGCCAGGAGCGAGAACGCCCGCCCGGCGCGGTCGGGGTAGTGCTCGGCGAACCAGTCGCGCACGAGGTCGGCGAGTTCGTGGGGCAGCCGCAGCAGGACGGAGCCGGTCTCGGTGGCGCCGGCCTCCCGGGCGCGGGCGAGCACCGCCTCGATCTCGTGGTCGTTGAGGCCCGGGATGACCGGCGCCACGAGCACCATGGTGGGCACGCCCGCCTCCGACAGTGCCCGGATCGCCGCGAGGCGCCTCTCGGGCCGCGCCGCGCGGGGCTCCATCCGGCGGGCGAGGACGGGGTCGAGGGTCGTGACCGAGAGCGCCACCTTGACGAGGCCCTGCGCCGCCATGGGGCCGAGGAGGTCGAGGTCGCGCACCACGAGGTCCGACTTCGTGACGATCCCGACCGGGTGCCGGAACCGCGCCAGCACCTCCAGCACCCCGCGGGTGATGCGGTAGTGCCGCTCGATCGGCTGGTAGGGATCGGTCGCGGTCCCGAGCGCGATGGTGCGCGGGCGGTAGCCCGGCGCCGAGAGCTCCCGCTCCAGGAGCGCGGCGGCGTTCGGCTTGGCGAAGAGCTTGGTCTCGAAGTCGAGCCCGGGCGACAGCCCCGCATAGGCGTGGTTCGGCCGCGCGAAGCAGTAGACGCAGCCGTGCTCGCAGCCGCGGTAGGGATTGATCGAGCGGTCGAAGCCGATGTCCGGGGAGGCGTTGCGCGTGACGATCGTGCGGGCCTGCTCCAGCATCACCTCGGTGCGCAGGGGCGGCAGCGCCTCGTCCGCGTCCCAGCCGTCCGCGAAGGCCTCGCGCCGCGCCGGCTCGAACCGCCCGGCCGGGTTGGCGGTGGCGCCGCGCCCGCGGCGCCTCCCGGCCGGGAGCGCCGCGCCGGCGAGCGCCGGGGCGGACGGATCTCGTGCACGCCGTTCCGTCATCCGCCGCTCCGCCCGCAGAACCCGGTGCCGAGCTTCGAACAAAACGGGAACAATGGCAAGGCGCGGGGGCCCGCCCGCCGGGTGCCACCCATCGAGGCAGGACGCCCGGCTCCGCGTCGGCTAAGGGCGGCGCATGTTCACCGCCGCGGTCCACGTCCCGGGAGCCATCGATCCGCGCGCCGTCGAGGCGCTGGCGGATTCCCTGTCGGCGCTGGTGGCCGGGGTGGCGGCCGGAATCGTGGGCGACGCCGTGATCGTGTCGGCCGATCCCACGGACCGGGAGATCGCCCTGGTGGCGGAGAGCACGGGCGCGGCCGCGGCGGCGCGGGGCCGCGACCCCTGGGCGGCCGCGGCCGCGCTCGCGCGCCGGCCCTGGCTCCTCTGCCTCGAGGCCGGCGACGTGCCGGCGGAGGGCTGGATCCGGGCGCTCGACCGCTTCGGCGCGACGGCGCCGCCCGGGACGCTCGGGCGCCTCGCCCGGCCGCACGCCCCCCTGCTCGACCGGCTCGCGGCGCGCTGCGAGGCGCTGACCGGGACGCACCGGGTGCGGGCCGGGGACGTGGTGCGGGTCGAGGCCCTCCTGGCCGGGCGCCCAGGGGGCCGTCGGCTGCCGGTCAGGCCCCTGCGGGCGCGCCTGTCGCGGGGCTGACGGCGCCGCGCCGCAGGTGCTCGTCGAGGCGCGGCATGATCTCGACGAAGTTGCAGGGCCGGTGGCGGTAGTCGAGCTGGGCCGCCAGGATCCCGTCCCAGGCGTCGCGGCAGGCCCCGGGCGAGCCTGGCAGCACGAAGACGTAGGTCGCCCCCGCGACGCCCGCGGTGGCGCGGGACTGAAGCGTCGAGGTGCCGATCTTGTCGTAGGAGATGCGGTGGAAGACGGCCGAGAAGCCGTCCATCCGCTTCTCGAACAGGGGCTCCAGCGC
This sequence comes from Methylobacterium crusticola, assembly GCF_003574465.1. Classification (GTDB taxonomy): domain Bacteria; phylum Pseudomonadota; class Alphaproteobacteria; order Rhizobiales; family Beijerinckiaceae; genus Methylobacterium; species Methylobacterium crusticola. The sequence goes on along the minus strand of NZ_QOWC01000086.1, from coordinate 5,371 downwards.
CTCGGGCGTGACGTCGCGGCCGGTGAACCCGGTGCCGCCGGTGGTGATCACCACGTCGATGCCGGGATCCGCGATCCAGGCCCGGACCTGCCCGCGGATGGCCTCGACGTCGTCCGGCACGATGGCGCGGGCGGCGAGGCGGTGGCCGGCCTCGGTGAGGCGCGCCGCCAGGGTGTCGCCCGAGCGGTCGTCCCCGAGCGTGCGGGTGTCCGAGACGGTGAGCACCGCGATGGCGAGGGGCACGAAGGCCCGGGCGGCGTCGAGGCCGGCCATCAGAGCTGCGCCGCCCGGAAGGTGTCGCAGGACTGGGTCTGCCCGCTCTTGAAGCCGGTCTGGAACCAGCGCATGCGCTGGGCCGAGGAGCCGTGGGTGAAGGAATCCGGCACGACGTAGCCCTGGCTCTGCTTCTGCAGCCGGTCGTCGCCGATGGCGCTCGCGGCCTGCATCGCCTCCTCGATGTCGCCCTGCTCCAGGGCGTTGAAGCGGTCGTTCGAGTTCTTGGCCCAGACGCCGGCGAGGCAGTCGGCCATCAGCTCGACCCGCACGGAGAGCTGGTTCGCCTGGCGCTCGTCCACCTGCTGCTGGCGCTTCTGCACCTTGGGCAGGATGCCGAGCACGTCCTGGACGTGGTGGCCGACCTCGTGCGCGATGACGTACGCGTAGGCGAAGTCGCCCTTCACGCGGAAGCGCTGCTCCATCTCCTTGAAGAAGGCGGTGTCGAGGTAGACCTTCTTGTCGAGGGGGCAGTAGAACGGCCCCATGGCGGCCCGGGCCTGGCCGCAACCGCTGCGGGTGCCGCCGGTGTAGAGCACCATGGTGGTGGGCGTGTACTGGCGCCCGGTCTGGTTCGGCAGCACCTGGCTCCAGACGTCCTCGGTGTTGCCGAGGATCGCGGCGGCGAACTTGCCCGTCTGGTCCGTCGGGGCGCCGGTGCGCCGCTCCCGGTCCGGGGCCTGGGTCTGCTCCTGGGGCGCGCGCTGGCGGGTCACCGTCTCGGCGCCGCCGATCAGGATCGCCGGGTTGATGCCGGTGACCCAGCCGATGATGCACAGGATCACGATGGTGCCGATGCCGAGGCCGCCGGCGCCGCCCCCGGGAAAGCCGAAGCCGCCCCCGCCCCCGCCCCCGCCCTGGCCGCGGCGGTCTTCCACGTTGTCGGAGGAGCGAAAATCTTCCCAGCGCATGGTCCCATCACCCGTCTTGTCTGTGCGGCTTCGCCGCCGCGACGGCTAGGCGGACCGGCGCGCGGGCTCAAGGGTAATCGGCGGAGGACCGGCACGGTTCCGCTTGGGCGCCGGGCAGGCGCGGGACCGCACGCCCGGCGCGAGCCGCCGCCGCCCTCAGAGGCGGCGCCGGACCTCCTCGGCGACCCGCTCCGGCGTGATGCCGAAATGCGCGAACAGGTCGTCCTCGGCGCCCGAGGCGCCGTAGCCGCTCATGCCGACGAAGCCCCCGGCCTCGCCGACGTAGCGGTCCCAGCCGAGGCGGACGGCGGCCTCCACGGCGACCCGGACGCTGCCGGGCGCCAGGACGGCGCGCCGGTAGGCCTCGTCCTGGCGCTCGAACAGCTCCCAGGAGGGCATCGACACGAGGGCGGTCGGGACGCCCTCCTGCTGGAGCAGGTCCCGGGCCCGGGCGGCGACGGCGACCTCCGAGCCCGTCGCCAGCAGGGTGGCGCGCCGCGCACCCCCCTCGGCCTCCGCCAGCACGTAGGCGCCCTGCCGCGACCGGTTCTCGCCGGCCTCCCGCCGCATCGCCGCGAGGGGCTGGCGGGCGAAGATGAGCGAGGACGGCCCGGTCCGGTTCGCGAGCGCGATCTCCCAGCACTCCGCCGCCTCGACGGCGTCGGCGGGGCGCAGGACCAGCATGTTGGGGATCGCCCGGAGCGAGGCCAGGTACTCGACCGGCTGATGGGTCGGCCCGTTGCGCCCGATGCCGATCGAATCGTGGCTGAACACGAACGGGACCGGCAGCTTCATCATGGCGGCGAGGCGCAGGGTCGGCCGCAGGTAGTCGGAGAAGACCAGGTAGGTGACGCCGACCGGCACGACGCCGCCATGGGCCGCCATGCCGTTCATCATCGCCCCCATGGCGTGCTCGCGGATGCCGTAATGCACGTAGCGGCCGGACGGATCGTCCGCCGTGAAGGGCTTGAGCCGGCGCTTGTGCTGCGTCGCGCCCTCGAGGTCGGGGGCGCCGGAGAGCATCTCCGGGATCGCCTCGGCCACCTGGTCGACGAGCTCGGCCGAGAGCGCGATGCCGGATTGCGACAGGCCCTCGCGGGCCGCCCGCGCGGCGAAGGCCCGCAGGGGCGCCTCCCAGCCGTCCGGCAGCCGGCCCTCCCGCAGGCGGTCGAGGCGCCGGCGGCGCTCGGGGTCGAGGGCCGCCGCCCGGCGCGACCAAGCCTCGAAGGCCGGGGCGCCGCGGCGACCGGCCGCGCGCCAGGCCGACAGGACCGGCTCGGGCACCTCGAAGGGGCCGTGGGGCCAGCCGAGCGCCTCGCGGGCCGCCCGGCTCAGGCTCGGCGGGATGCGGGCGCTGTGGGCCGCCCGCGTCCCCTCCACGCCCGGCAGGCCGCGGCCGATCACCGTGGTGCAGCGGATCATCGAGGGCCGCGGGTCGGCCTTCGCCAGGAGGAGCGCGGTCGACACCGCCTCGATGTCGTGGCCGTCCACCTCCTGGACGTGCCAGTGGCTCAGGCGGAACCGGGCCGACATGTCGTCGCTGAGCGCCAGGTCGATGGCGCCGTCGTCGGTCATCCGGTTGTCGTCCCACAGGAACGTCAGCTTGCCGAGGCCGAGGTGCCCGGCGAGCGAGATGACCTCCTGGCCGACGCCCTCCTGGAGGCAGCCGTCGCCCACGAGGGCGTAGGTGCGGTGGTCGACGAGGTCCGGCCCGAGCCAGCGGCCGAGATAGGCCTCGGCCAGCGCCATGCCGGCGGCGTTGGCGATGCCCTGGCCGAGCGGCCCGGTCGTCGTCTCGATGCCGGCGCCCGGGTTGAACTCCGGATGGCCCTCGCACGGGGAGCCGAGCTCGCGGAAGCGCCGGATGTCGTCGAGGCCGATCGCCTCGTAGCCGCTCAGGTGGAGGAGCGCGTAGAGCAGCATCGACCCGTGGCCGTTCGAGGCCACGAAGCGGTCGCGGTCGAACCACAGCGGCTCCCGCGCGAGGAACCTGAGGTGGCGCGTGAACAGCGCCGTGACGGTGTCGGCCGCCCCCAGCGGCGTGCCCGGATGCCCCTCGCCCACGCGCTCGATGGCGTCGATGGACAGGAAGCGGATGGCGCTCGCGAGGTCGCGCGGCTGGATCTCGGTCATGGTCGGTCTCCTCCTGTTCACCCCTCTCGGGGGGCTTGATGGTGCGGTGTCGGACGGGTCCGCGTCAGGGCGCGACGCAGTTGCGGGGGCGGCCCGCCCAGAACGCCTCGATGTTCCCGACGAGCTGGTCGGCGAGGGACTGGATCGCCTCCTGGCTCGCCCAGGCGACGTGGGGCGTCAGGATCACGTTCGGGCGCGCGGCGGCCGCCATCAGGGGGTTGTCCGCCGCCGGGGGCTCCTGCGTGACCACGTCGAAGCCGGCACCGCCGATCTGCCCGGCGTCGAGGGCGGCGACGAGGGCCGCCTCGTCCACGAGCCCGCCGCGGGCGGTGTTGATGAGGAGCGGCCGGCGCTCCATCAGGGCAAATTCCCGCGGACCGACCAGGCCGCGGGTCGCGGGCATCAGCGGGCAGTGGAGCGTGATGACGTCGCTCACGCGCATCACCTCGTCGAAGGGCGTGTAGAGCGGGCCCATTCCCTCGACACCCTTGTAGGCCGCGAACAGCACCCGCATGCCGAGGGCGCGACCGATCTCCGCCACCGCGCGCCCGAGGACGCCGTCACCGACGATCCCGAGGGTCGAGCCCGCGAGGTCGCGGATCGGGTGGTCGAAGAAGCAGAACTGGCCGGATTCCTGCCAGGCCCCGCGGATCACGGCGTCGCGGTAGGCAGTGATGCTGCGGCGCAGGGCGAAGATCAGCGCGAAGGTGTGCTCCGGCACGGTGTGGACCGCGTAGTTGCGGATGTTCGAGACGGTGATCCCGCGCTCGGCGCAGGCCGCCACGTCGACGACGTCCGTCCCGGTCGCCGCCACGGCGACGAGGCGCAAGCGGCGGGCCTGCGCGAGGACCTCGCGCCGGAGCGGCACCTTGTTGGTCACGACGATGTGGGCGTCCCTGATCCGGTCGGCGACCTCCCCGGGATCCGTCCGCCCGAAGATGTCCAGCCGGTGCGGTATGGCGGGCGCGCGCAGCCGCGTCTCGGGCGAGAGCGTGTCGCGGTCAAGGAACACGATGGTCGCGGCCTCGTCGGTCGATGTCACGCCGTCCCCCCATTGCGCCGGTCTTCGCGCGCCGCCGGGCGGCGGGGTCGACGCCCCACCGCCGTCTCGCCGACGACGCTCCCTTCCCGGGAGGCGGGCACTCAAGCGCGCGGCAGGACGGAAAACAAATGAAAGTTCCTGGCCGGCGGATGAGCCCCGCTCATGCGCGCGGCCGGCTCGTGATGCCCCAGAGTCATCCGTGGACGCTCGAGGCGCCGCCGCGGGCGCTCGAGGCGCCGCGGCCCCGACGGGGTGCCTTGGCGTTACGGGCCGGTCCTGCCGCGTCGATGCCGTCCCGCGGACGTGCCGGTCCGGACCGTCACCCCGCCGGCGTCCCGGGCTTCGCGTCGAGGGCGGCCCGCAGGGCCCGGAAGTCGCGCCACGCGAGGCGCTTCTGGAGCGGCTGGCGCAGGAGGTAGGCCGGGTGCAGGGTGGCGAGGAGGCGGATCTCGCGCCGCCCGGTCTGGTAGGGGAACCAGCGGCCGCGGGATTTCAGGATGCCGTCCTTGGTGCCGGCGAGGGCCTGGGTGGCGACCCCGCCGAGGCAGACCAGGATGTCGGGGTCGGCGAGCGCCACCTGCCGCTCGATGAACGGCTTGCACGTGGCGATCTCCTGCGGGGTCGGGTTGCGGTTGCCCGGCGGGCGCCAGGGCACGACGTTGCCCACGTAGGCGTTGCCGCGGTCGAGGCCGATGGCCGCCATCATGCGGTCGAGGAGCTGGCCCGACCGGCCCATGAAGGGCTTGCCGGCCCGGTCCTCCTCGGCGCCCGGGGCCTCGCCGACGAACATCACCCGGGCGGCGGGGTTGCCGTCCGCGAAGACGAGGTTCTTGGCGGTGAAGCGCAGTGCGCAGCTCTCGAAGCGGGCGAGCAGCCCCTCGAGCTCCTCCAGCGAGGCGGCGGTGCGGGCGAGCTCGCGGGCGTCGCCCGCCGCCTCGCCGGGCGGGGCGGCGGCCGAGCGGCCGTAGGTGCGGGCGGGCTGCTCCCGCGGCGCCTCGGCCGGCGGGGCCCG
>NZ_QOWC01000085.1 GCF_003574465.1 Methylobacterium crusticola | reverse complement strand
GCGCGCGACGCCGTCGCGGCCGCCCTCGCCCGCATCGCGGCCGCCGACCCGGCGGTGAACGCCTTCACGGACGTGACCGGCGACCGGGCGCTGGCGGCGGCGGAGGCCCTCGACGCGCGGCTCGCCCGCGGCGAGCCGGCCGGCCCCCTCGCCGGGGTGCCGTTCGCGGTCAAGAACCTGTTCGACGTCGCCGGGCTGCCGACCCGGGCGGGCTCGCGGATCAACCGCGAGCACCCGGCGGCCGGCCGCGACGCCTGCTTGGTGCGCCGCCTGGAGGCGGCCGGCGCGATCCTGGTCGGCGCCCTCAACATGGGCGAGTACGCCTACGACTTCACCGGCGAGAACGTCCACGACGGGCCGAGCCGCAACCCGCACGACCTCGCCCGCATGAGCGGCGGCTCGTCGGGCGGGTCGGGCGCGGCGCTGGCCGCCGGGATGGTGCCGCTGACGCTCGGCTCCGACACCAACGGCTCGATCCGGGTGCCGGGCGCCTTCTGCGGCGTGTTCGGCCTCAAGCCCACCTACGGGCGCCTGAGCCGGGCCGGCAGCTTCCCGTTCGTCGGCAGCCTCGACCATCTCGGGCCCATGGCCCGCACGGTGGGCGACCTCGCGCTCGCCTACGACGCGATGCAGGGTCCCGATCCCGAGGACCCGGTGGCGCGGGCGCGTCCCCCGGAGCCGGCGACCCCGACCCTCGAGGACGGCACCGGGAGCCTGCGCATCGCGGTGGCGGGCGGCTACTTCGCCACCGGCGGGGATCCGGCCGCCTTCGCGGCGGTGGGTCTGGCCGCGGCGGCGCTGGGTGCGCGGTCCGTGGTGGAGATCCCCGAGGCGGCGCGGGCCCGGGCCGCGGCCTACGTGATCACGGCCGCCGAGGGCGCCGCCCTGCACCTCGACCGCCTCCGCGCCCGCCCGGGCGACTTCGACCCGGCGGTGCGCGACCGCCTGCTCGCCGGCGCCATGATCCCGGCCCCGCTGGTGGAGCGGGCGCAGCGCTTCCGGCGCTGGTACGCGGCCCGGGTGGCGGCCCTGTTCGAGGGCGTCGACGTGATCCTGGCCCCCGCGACGCCCTGCCGGGCGCCGCGGGGCGGCGAGACCACCCTCGTCCTCGACGGCGTACCGATGCCGCTGCGGCCGAACATCGGCGTGTTCACGCAGCCGGTCTCGTTCATCGGCCTGCCGGTCGCCGCCGTGCCGGTCTGGCCGGACGGGGGGCTGCCGCTCGGGGTGCAGGTCATCGCCGCGCCCTGGCGCGAGGATCTGTGCCTGCGGGTGGCGCGGGCGCTGGAGCGGGCCGGAATCGGGCGGGCGCCGGTGGCGGCGCTCCCGTAGGACGGCCGCGCGCCCTCCGCCCGCCCGGTGCGGCGCGCCCGGACACTCAGCCGGGACCGGGCGGTTCTCCCGGGACCGGAGGCATGGAGAGAGCCGACGTGGACACCGACGATCCCGCCGTGAGGGCGGAAGTGGAGGCCGCCTTCGCGGCCTACGAGGCGGCGCTGGTCGGCAACGACGTCGCCGCCCTGGAGGCGGCGTTCTGGGACGATCCCCGCACCATCCGGTACGGCGGGGCCGAGAACCTCTACGGCATGGACGCGATCCGGGCCTTCCGCCGCGCCCGCGCGCCGGTGGGGCTGGCGCGCACGCTCGACGCGACGGTGATCACCACCCACGGGCACGACTTCGCCACCGCCATGACGCTGTTCTACCGGGCCGGCAGCCCGGGGGCGGTCGGGCGCCAGAGCCAGACCTGGCGCCGCTTCCCGGACGGCTGGAAGGTCGTGGCCGCCCACGTCTCCGTCATCCCGGAGCCGGCGGAGGTCCCGCCCGCCGGCGCTTGAGCGCGCCCGGCGGACGCCTCGCCCCCCGCGGCGCTCCGCAGGGGCGGCGGTCTCCCGGCCGCGCTCCTGCGGGGCTGGATCCGGGTCACCCTGCCCGGACGGGGCCCCGGATCCCCGGGAGCCCTAATCCGAGGTGCGCACCGTCCAGGTGGCGTGGCGGACGCCGTCGGTCCTCTCGAGCCGGGCCGTCACGGCCTCGATCTCGGCGGGGTCGATGGCGGTGCTGAGGAGCGTCGCGACGAGCTCGACCTCGTCCTCGCCGCGCTCCTCCACCTCGACCTCGCGCACCGGGTAGTCGGCCGCCTCCAGCCGCTCCACCAGCAGGTCGCGCACCGCGCCGAGGCGGTCGGTGTGGGTGGTGGCGCGCACCTCGTAGGTCGCCTCCGTCTGGCGCTCGTCGATGGGGATGCGATTGATGGCGTTGACGAGCGGGCGCAGCAGGGTGTTGCCGGCCAGCACCGCCGCGGTGAGCAGCACCGCCTCGCCCCCCATGTCGACGCCCGACAGGGCCCCGACCGCGGCCGAGCACCACAACGTCGCCGCCGTGTTGAGGCCGCGGACGTTCATGCCCTCCTTCATGATCACGCCGGCGCCCAGGAAGCCGACGCCCGAGACCACGTAGGCGACGATCCGGATCGCGCCGTCGCCGTGGCCGAGCCGCATGCCGAGATCCACGAAGGCGGCGGCGCCGACCGCCACCAGCACGTTGGTGCGCAGGCCCGCGGTGCGCTGCCGATACTGCCGCTCGGCCCCGATGAGCGTTCCGAGCACGAAGGCGCAGAGGAGGCTGAGGGCCGAGTTCAGGAACTCGCCGGGCTGGAAGGCCTGCACCATCGCCATCGCGTCGCGATCCTTCGAGACATCCGCCGGGCCCGGGCGCGGCCCGGTTACGCCGCGCGTCATAGCGGGGCCGTGTGACGGTGCGATAGGGGCCGGCGCGCGGCGCGCACCCGGGATGATGACAGACCAGGCAGGCGCCCCGCCGCCGGTCGACGGCAAGGCAGGGCGCACGCGGTCGTTCTGCCCATATTCCAGGCATGACTGCTCGCCGGAGAGGCACGTCGCGCGGGTGCGGTTAGGACTTGCGCGATTCCGCGCCATGCGCGCCGGTCGCCCGGATGAGGGCGGCGAGGCCGACCTCGGTCACCGCCTCGGCGGCTTCCTGGACGGTGAACCAGTGCCCCTCGCGCTCGTGCTGCTCGGGCCAGGTCTTGAGCTGCTTGCGCACGTCCAGGCGGAACACCTGGACCTGGCACAGCACCGTGTCGCGGCTCTTGAGGCGCTTGCGGTAGAAGTAGCTGCCGATCGCGCGCTTGCCGACGCGGCCGATCAGGCCGGCCTCCTCGTAGGCCTCCCGCGCCGCCGCCTCGTAGTTCTTCAGGCCCTTCATGGGCCAGCCCTTGGGGATGACCCAGCGGCGGGTCTCCCGGGAGGTGATCAGCATGACCTGGAGGGCGCCGTCGGGCCCCGGGCGCGTCGGGAGCACCCCGACCTGGCGCCGCGGCTGCTCGTCTCGCTCCGACCAGCCCGTCAGGGCACCGGCCAAGGCCCGCAAGCGCTTCATGCGCGCCCAACGTGCGGGGAGCAGCGACGTTCGTCGGAGCGGAGGGACAGGCGAATCACGGTGCGGTCATGACCCGGTCGAACGGGAGCGGAGAGGTCCGGAGCGCGATCCGGTCCGGTCGAGGCCGCCGTGGGGCGAGGCGGCCGCGCGGATGCCGGCGCCCGCGCCGGCCGTCTTAGCCACGTCCGGGGACGCCGCTCAAGCACGAATCGTTGCCCGGCAAACCATCGCGCGGCCGCGGGCCCGGGCCGGGCCCGCGCGGGCCCCGGCGCCTCACGCGTCGCCGGCCAGGGTGGCGATCAGGTCGTCGAGGCGCGTGCGGAGCTCGGCGATCTCGGCCTCGGTCATCTGGAGGTGGTGCACCACGGTCCGGCGCACCTCCACGGCCGCGTCCTGGAGGGCGAGCCCCTCGTCCGTGAGGCTGACCTCGACCTCGCGCTCGTCGACCTGGCGGCGGGTCCGGCGCACGAAGCCGGCGGATTCGAGCCGCTTCAGCACCGGGGTCAGGGTGCCGGAATCGAGGCGCAGGCGCCGGCCGATCTCCGAGACGGTGAGGCCGTCCGTCTCCCAGAGCACGATCAGCACCAGGTACTGGGGATAGGTGAGGCCCAGTCGCTCCAGCAGCGGCCGATAGCACTTCGTCATGCGGTGGGAGGCGGCGTAGAGCGCGTAGCAGAGCTGGTTGTCGAGGCGTAGCGCGTCCACGCCCGTTCGGACGGGCTCGAGAGAGTTCATGTGCACACCATACTGACGGCACCCAGGCGCCGGAAACTCACGCACCCCGGTTCACAGTCATATCACGAGAGCGCGGTCCTCAGAACCGCGCCGAGCCCACGGACGGGGGACAATGATCCTCCCGCGCCGTCGCCCAGATCAATAGCATAAGTTGAGTGAGCTGCCGCCGGAACCCACCCTCGTCGGGGGTCCCGACATCGCGCCCGAAGGCGCCCTCCGCGACCCGGCCGTCCGCCGGCACCGGCCGGGCGCGGAACGCGGCGGCGGCGCGCCTGAGCCGAGGTCCCGCCGCGGCGGCCCGGGCGCAGGGCCAAGCGCCCGGGGGCGAGGCGGGGCCGCAAGCCCGCCTCCAGGGTTACCGGGGTCATCTTGTCGACCCGCTGCGTCCGCTCGAGCGGGCACCTGCTCGAGCGGGCACTTGCTCGAGCGGGCACTTGCGCACCCGGGCGACGAGGCCGGCACGCCGCAGCGCATCCGCGACCGTGGGCTCCCGGGGGCAACCCGCAGGCCGCGAGGAGCTGCCCTACCGCGCCCCCGACGGCACCGGCGCCCGGGACAGTCTCGTCGGCGGCTTCAGCGGGCCCGAATCCCGGGGGCGGCGTCGCGGCTCAGCGGCGTCCGTCGAGCGGGGGCCGGGTGCGGCGCTCGACCATCGGCCGCCCGACCCGGCGCTCCACGATCACCGTGCGCGGGCCGCGCAGGCCGTTGCCGGTGCTGATGATCCGCTCGGGGTTGCGCTCGGCCTTCGGCCTCACGGCCTGGAGCACGTGCGGGCGGACCTCCTCGGGTGGCAGCCCGATCAGCCCGGCGGCGATCTCGACCTGCTGCTCGATGTCGTCCGCGAGGTCCTGGGCCGCCGCCACCGCCTCGGTGACGGTGGGCGGCTCCTTGCGCACCCGGATCGGCGGCAGGTTGCGGTGCTTGTCGGTCGGCTTCTTCACGGGACGGCTCATCATGATGGACGGACCATAGCGCAGGAGCGCCGATTGTTGCAGTGCAACACGCACATGCCCAACCCGGCGCGGCTGGATTGGTTGCGGGGGCGGCGCGCCGCGCCGGCGGCGTACGCCACGGGGGGAGTTCGCGAATTCGCCCCGGGCCCGGCGACCAGCGGGGAACCGGGCCGCCCCGGGCATACTGTCGCAGGCCCCGCCCGGTCCCGCATCGCTCCCCGAAATCCCCCGGCCGCCGCCCTTGTCCGGCCCGATCGGCGTTGCAAGAGTCGCGCCCGTGACGGACCTCGACGCCCCCTCCCGCCCCGATCCGCGCCTGATCCCGGCGCGGCCCGACCTCGCCGACGAGCGCCTGCGCGGCCTCGTGGCGGCGGACCGCTACGTCGCGGGCCGCCCGCGCAGGGTCGCGGCGCCGGTCGCGCCCCTCCACCGCGCCCCCGACCCGGCGGCCCCCCTCGACACGCAGGCCCTGCGGGGCGAGGCCGTGACGGTCTACGAGGAGCGGGACGGCTGGGCCTACGCCCAGCTCGCGGCCGATTCCTACGTCGGCTACCTCCCGGCCGCCGCCCTGGGCGCGCCCGGTCCGGAGCCGACCCACCGGGTGGCGGCCCTGCGCACCTTCGTCTACCCGGCCCCCGACCTGAAGCGGCCCGCCCTCGCGCATCTGAGCTTCGGCGCGCTCGTGACGGTCGAGGCGCAGGCGGGACCCTACGCGCGCCTGGCGGATGGCGGGTTCGTCTGGTCCGGGCACCTCGCCCCGCAGACGACCCGCGTGCCCGACTACGCGGCGACGGCCGAGCGCTTCCTCGGCACGCCCTACCTGTGGGGCGGCCGCAGCAGCCTCGGCCTCGACTGCTCGGGGCTCGTCCAGGCCGCGCTGGCGGCGGCCGGCATCGCGGCGCCCCGCGACAGCGACCAGCAGGAGCGCGCGCTCGGCACCGCGGTGGCGCTCGCGCCCGACCTCGCCGGCCTGCGCCGCGGCGACCTCGTGTTCTGGCGCGGCCATACCGGGCTGATGCTGGACGAGACCCGCCTGATCCACGCCAACGGCCACCACATGGCGGTGGCCATCGAGCCCCTGGCGGATGCGGCGGCGCGCATCCGGGCGGGCCGGGCGGGCCCCGGCACGGGCGACGGGGCCGTCACGGCGGTCCGGCGGCTCGCGCCCGCGGATCGACGACGGAGCGACGGCGGAGCGACGGCGGATTGACGCCCGCCGGGAGGGCGGGCACAGGGACGGCTCCCCGTCCGAATCCCCCGGCCTGCCATCTCCCGCCCGCTCATGTCGCATCCTTCCGCCGCGCCCTTCACTCGCGCCGGAATCCTCGCCGGCGTCCGGCTCAGCCTGCCGCTCTGGCCCAGCATCGCGGTGTTCGGGGCGGCGTTCGGGGCCGCCGCGGCGCAGCGGGGCCTGAGCCTGTGGGAGGCGGCGGGCGCGAGCGCGCTGATCTACGCGGGCTCGGCCCAGATGGTGACCCTGGAGGTCTGGGGCCGGCCCTGGAGCGTGAGCGCGCTCCTCGCCGCCATGACGGTCACGGCGCTGATCAACGCCCGCATGATCCTGATGGGCGCCACCATCCAGCCCTGGATGCGCGGCTCGCCGCTCTGGCGCACGGCGCTGACCCTGTTCGTGCTCGTCGACGCGAGCTGGCTTATCGGCGTGCGCCACCGGTCCGAGGGCGGCCGGGACCTCGGCGTGCTGTTCGGCGCCGGCATCGGGCTCTGGCCGCTCTGGGTGGCCGCGACCGCGGCCGGCCACCTCGCCGGCGCCCTCGTGACCCAGCCGCGGGCCTACGCCCTCGACATGATCCTGCCGGTGTTCTTCGCCGCCATGCTGGCGCCGCTCTGGCGCGGCGTGCGGCCGGCGCTGCCGTGGCTGGCCTCCGGCGCGGTGGCGCTCGTGGTGCAGCACCTGGTGCCGGGCTACGCCTTCATCGCGGCGGGCGCCGCGGCGGGGCTCGTCACGGGCCTCCTCGTCGACGACGGGGCCGCCCGATGATCGAGGGGCTGCTCGCGGGCCCGGCCGGCCCGTGGATCGCCATCCTGGCGCTGACGCTCGTCACCTACCTGTGCCGCGCCTCCGGGGTGATGCTGATGAGCCGGGTGCGGCTGACCCCGCGGGTCGAGCGGGCCTTGCGGGCCCTGCCGGGCTCGATCGTGGTGGCGACCGCCCTGCCGACGGGCCTCTCCGCCGGCCTGCCGGGGCTCGCCGGCCTGGCGGCGGCGGCCGCCGTCATGGCCCTGACCCGCTTCGAGCTCGCCGCCATCCTGGCGGGGCTCGGGATCGTGGCGGCCGGGCGGGCGCTGGGGTTCTGACGCGGCGGGCGGCCGGGCCCTCCCCGCGGCGCGCGCCGCGTCAGCGCAGCCGCTGCCGGATCCGGAACCCGAGCCCGTCCCGCACGTCCCGGTAGGCGTCGAGGCGCTGGTCGCGCGAGCCCTGCACGGCGGTCGGGTCCGGGGTCGGCCAGTACTCGACGTCCGCCGCGACCGTGCGGGTGAGCTCCAGGGCGGCGTGGTGGGCCTCCGGCGAGAGCGAGACGATCAGGTCGAAGTTCAGGCCCTCCCACTCCTCCAGCTCGTCCAGGGTGCGGGGGCGGTGGCGGGCGGCGTCGATGCCGACCTCCTCGAGGGCCGCGACCATGAACGGGTCCGTGGGCTCGCCCGAGCGCACGCCGGCGGATTGCACGTAGACCGAGCGGCCGAAGTAGTGCCGGGCCAGGGCCTCGGCGCAGGCCGAGCGCACGGCGTTGTAGTTGCAGACGAACAGCACCGACTGCACCCGCCGGCCGGACTTGCCTCCCGGGCCGTCCGGGGGATCAGCCACGCGGGGCTCAGCCATCCGCCACCCTCCCCTGCCGCCGCGGCGGCCGCCAGGACGTCAGCCTTTCCAGTGCAGGGCGAAGATCAGGGTGAACAGGCGCCGGGCGGTGTCGTGGTCGACCTCCACCTTGCCGTCCAGGCGCTGGCGCAGCAGCTCGGAGGCCTCGTTGTGGACGCCGCGCCGCCCCATGTCGATCGCCTCGATCTGGCTCGGCGAGGCCGTGCGGATGGCCTTGAAGTAGCTCTCGCAGATCATCTCGTAGTCCCGGATCACGCCCCGGAACGGCGTCAGCGACAGGAGGTGGGTCATCACCGGCTGGCCCTCCGCGGTGGCGATCCCGAAGGCGAGCTTGTTCTCCACGAGGCCCAGGGTGAGGGCGTAGGGCCCGCCGTCGTGGTTGGCGACCGCGAAGCGGTTGGCCTCCAGGATGTCGTAGATCGCGATGGCGCGCTCGTGCTCCTGGTCGGGGTTGCCGCGGCCGATCGACTCCTCGTCGAGGGTCACCGTGGCCAGCCGCTTGCACGGGTCGGGAGCATCGCTCGGCATCGGATTTCTCCCGGGTGGACGCGCCGCGGCGCCTCGGAGCGTAACAGAGGCCGGCGCGGGCAGGCGCGCAAGCGGGACGTGAGGGCCGTTTCAGAGGTTCAGCCGGATCGCCACCGAGCGGGCGTGCCCGTCGAGGCCCTCGGCGCGCCCGAGCGCCACGGCGGCGGGCCCGAGCGCCCGCAGGGCCTCCGGGGTGCAGGACAGGAGCGAGGTGCGCTTCATGAAGTCGAGCACGCCGAGGCCGGAGGAGAACCGGGCCGAGCGGGCGGTGGGCAGGACGTGGTTGGGGCCGCCCACGTAGTCGCCGATCGCCTCGGGCGTGTGGGCGCCGAGGAAGATCGCGCCGGCATTGCGCACCCGCGCCGCCAGGGCCTCGGCCTCCGCCGCCTCGATCTCCAGGTGCTCGGGGGCGAGGCGGTCGACGAGCGGCACGGCGTCCGCGAGCCGCTCCACCCGCACGATCGCGCCGTAGTCGCGCCAGCTCGCGGCGGCGATCGCGGCCCGGGGCAGCAGCGCGAGCTGCCCCTCGACCGCCGCCGCCACCGCGTCCGCGAGGGCGTCGCTGTCGGTGATCAGGATGGCCTGGGCGGCCGTGTCGTGCTCGGCCTGCGCGAGCAGGTCGGCCGCCACCCAGTCGGGGTTGGCCGAGCCGTCGGCCAGGATCAGCACCTCGGAGGGGCCCGCGATCATGTCGATGCCGACCTGCCCGAAGACCCGGCGCTTGGCCGCCGCCACGTAGGCGTTGCCGGGCCCGACGATCTTGGCCACGGGCGCGATGGTGGCGGTGCCGTACGCGAGGGCCGCCACGGCCTGCGCGCCGCCGACCCGGAAGACCTCGTCGACGCCCGCCAGCCGCGCGGCGGCGAGCACCAGGGGGTTCGTGACCCCGTTCGGGGCCGGCGCCACCATGGCGATGCGGGGCACGCCCGCCACCTTGGCGGGCACGGCGTTCATCAGCACCGACGACGGGTAGCTCGCGGTCCCGCCCGGCACGTAGAGCCCGACCGATTCGAGGGCGGTCCAGCGCCAGCCCAGGGTGACCCCGAGCGCGTCGGTCTCCCGGTGGTCGGCCGGCACCTGGGCCCGGTGGTAGGCCTCGATGCGCGCCTTGGCGAGCGCGAGGGCGGCGAGGGGCTCGGGCGGGGACGCCGCCACGGCGGCGTCGATCTCCTCCGGGCTCACCCGCAGGGCGGCCGCGGAGGCGTCGGGCCCGAGCCCGTCGAAGCGGCGGGTGTAGTCGAGGAGCGCGGCGTCGCCCCGGGCGGCGACGTCCCGGATGATGCCCCGCACCGTCTCGTCGACGTCCTCGGCCACCTCGCGCTTGACCGCCAGCAGCCGGGCGAAGTGCTGCCCGAAATCGGGATGGCGGGAATCGAGGCGCAGCATCGTGGATCCGGGCGGGTTCGTGTGGAGCGCCGCGACTGCCAAAAAAATCAGGCGGCGTCGAGGGGCACGTGCGCCGGCCGGCTCCCGGCCTGCCAGACGGGGCCCAGGTCCTTCATGGCGGCCTCGATGCACTCGAGGTCGAGCCGGATGGCGCCGCCGCCGGCGAAGACCAGGGTGGCGGTGCCGGAGGGCGCCTCGCCGGGCTCGAAGGTGACCGCGAGGAGCTCGAGGGGGTCGTCGGGCCGGTCGCGGGGGATGCTGCGGCAGCGCACCGCCAGCACCCGGTCGAAGTGCAGGCCGGTCAGGCGCCGGCGGGGCGGGGCGCCGTCGGGCGTGGCCCAGTCGAAGCGGCGGGCCACCAGGGCGAAGCGGCGCTGCCCGGGCAGGTAGGTGAGGTCCCCGACCCGCAGGATCGCGTCCTGCAGGTGGGCCGAGATGACCGCGAGATCCTCGGCGTCGAGGGCAGCGAGCCTGAGAAGATCCATCTCCGCGTCCTTCACTGTCGGCGTCCCTGAGTTGTGGAGGAGCGATCCTGCGCGGGATCGGCGTGACCGGTAGGTAGCGACGCCCCCCGCCGACGACAACCGCGCCGCCGCACGTTGCGGGGCCGCCGGGCCCGGGGGGCGCGCCGATTTTCCCGCCTGCCGCTGCGGCACCGGGAGGCTCAGCCCGCGTTCATCTGCCGGGCCCTAGCATCCGGCACGACTGGACCCGCCCTTCGAAGGAGACATCCGTGACACGTGTGGTGACCGCGGCGCTGGCCGCCCTGACGCTCGGCCTCGGGATCGCGCCGGCCTTCGCCCAGTACGGCGGCTATGACGAGGATTACCGCCCGCGCCGCCGCTTCGAGGAGCGCTACGACGACCGGCCGCGCTACCGCGGCGAGGAGTACGAGCGCCCGCGCTACCGCGGCGAGGGCTACGGCCGCGGGCCGGGCTACGACGGCGGCCGGATCGGCCGCATGTGCGTCACGGCGCGGGGCAACTGCCCGACGCGGCCGGCGCCCGTCAACGCCTCCTGCGGCTGCGAGATCCCGGGCTTCGGCTTCAAGCGCGGCGCCATCGGGTACTGACGGGCCTCAGCGCAGGCCCAGGCGGTCGATCGTGTCGGCGACCCGCTGCCGCGCGGGCTCCGGCAGGGGCAGGACGGGCCGCGGCGGCGCGGCCCGGCACAGGCCGAGGTGGTTCGCCGCCGCGTAGACGACGCGCAGGCTCGTGAACGTCCCGAACAGGTCCCAGAGCGGCCGCAGGCCGGCGTCGAGCCGCCGGGCGATCGCCGCGTCGCCGCTCCGGGCGGCCCGGACGATCGCCGCGCAGGGCTCCGGGAACAGGCCGGCCGCGACGCTGTACCAGGCGTCGGCGCCGGCGAGCAGCGCGTCGAGCGCGTTCCCGTCGACGCTGCAGCCGACCGCGAAACCCTCCGGCACCGCGGCGCGCAGCGCGGCGAGGTGGGACGCGACCGCGCCGGGGCCCGGGGCCGGGCTCTTCACCGCCACCACGCCCGGGAGGCGGGCGAGGCGGCCGACGAGCGCCGGGCCGAACGCGAAGTGGGTGGTGCCGGGATTGTCGTAGATGCAGAGCGGGAGACCGCTCTCCCGCGCCACGGCGGCGAAGTGCGCGAACACCTCGTCGTCGTTCAGCGGCGTGTAGGAGACGGGCGCGAGCAGCCCCGCGGCGGCGCCGGCGTCCCGCGCGTCCCGGGCGAGCCGCACGGCCTCGTCGGTGCGCAGGGCGCCGACCCCGACCAGGACCGGGACGCGGCCCGCCGCGAGGTCGAGCGCCGCCTCGAGGGCGCGGCGGCGCTCCGCCCGCGAGAGGTAGGGGTAGGACCCGGTGCTGCCGAGGAGCCCGATCGAATCGACGCCGGCCGCGAGCAGGCGCGCGAGGAGCACGCGCAACGCCGCGACGTCGACCTCGCCCGCGGGGTCGCACGGGGTGATGGGGAAGGCCGAGAGGCCGGTCAGGCGCGTCATGATCGAGCCTCGTGTCCTGGCGTGGCGACGGTGCCGGCGCCTGATTGCCCGCCGGGGCTACCAGCCCGCCGGGGCTACCAGCCCGCCGGGGCTACCAGCCCGCCGGGGCTACCAGCCCGCCGGGGCTACCAGCCCCGGAAGCGGTCCCAGTGGGCGAGCGTCCCGGTCCCGTCGGCCGGCAGCACCGCGTAGGCGTCGAACTGCGCGCCGGTCGCGCAGGCGTGGTTCGGCAGGATGCGCAGCCGGGTCCCGACCGCCAGGTCCGGCAGGGCGGCGCGGCTGCCGGGCCGCACCGCGACGATGCCGTGCTCCTGGTTCGCCGCCTCGACGATCAGGTCGTCGAGCACCCGGCCCCCGGCGTCGCAGACGACGCCGTAGCCCTGGTCGACCGCCTGGGCCGCCGTGCCCCGGTCGCGCGACAGGGCCATCCAGCCCGCGTCCACGACGATCCAGCCGCGCTCCCGCTGGTGCCCGATGACTGTCGTCAGCACGGAGAGCGCGATGTCGTCCAGGGTGCAGACGCCGATGCCGGCCATCACGAGGTCGAACAGGACGTAGACGCCGGCCCGCACCTCGGTGACGCCGGACAGGTCCCGGGCGCGGTGTGCCGTCGGGGTGGAGCCGACGCTGACCACCGGGCAGGGCAGCCCGGCGGCCCGCAGGGCCTCGGCGGCCGCGACGGCGGCGCGGCGCTCGCGCTCCGCGAAGGCGGCCAGGGCCTCCGCGCCGGTCGCGCCGTAGCTCTCCCCGGCATGCGTGACGACGCCGCGCAGGGCCGCGCCGCCCTCCTCGAGGAGGCGGCCGATGGCCACGACCGCGGGGTCCTCCGGGCGCAGGCCGGAGCGGTGGCCGTCGCTGTCGATCTCGATCAGCACCGGCACGGCGTCGCCGGCCCGGCGGGAGGCCTGCGCCACGGCCTCGGCCTGGGCGGGCGAGTCCAGCACGAGGCTGAGGTCGCAGCCCGCGGCGCGCAGGGCCAGGACGCGGGGCAGCTTCTGCGGCGCGATGCCGACGCCGTACAGGATGTCCCGCACGCCCGCCGCCGCGAACACCTCCGCCTCCCGCAAGGTGGAGACGGTGGCGGGGCCGGTCCCGTCCGCCAGCACGCGCCGGGCCGCCTCCACCGACTTCACGGTCTTGAGGTGGGGCCGCGGCGCGACCCCGAGGCCCGCGAGATGGCGGCGCAGCCGGTCGACGTTCCGCAGCATGCGGCCCTCGTCCAGGACGAGGCTCGGGGTGGGCAGAACCGCGAGGGCATCCGTCATGTCGTGCTCCATGCCGCGGGCCCGGTCAGGCGGCCGCGCCGCGGCGCGCCTTCGTCAGCGGCACCCGGGAGGTCGCGTCGAAGGCGCCCGTCAGCTTCTTCAGGAGGCGCAGGAAGACCGGCCGCTCGGCCGGATCGAGGGGGGCGAGCAGCTGCTCGACCGCCCGGGCCGCCGGCGTCTCGAGCCGGGCGAGCAGGGCTCGGCCGGCCTCGGTCAGTTCCAGGCTGCGCCGGCGCTTGTCGGCGGGCTCGACCACGCGGGCCACGAGGGCGGCGCCCTCGAGGGTCTTGACCACCATCCCGGTCGTCGAGCGGTCGAGCCCGAGCAGGCGCGCCACCGTGATCTGGTCGACGCTGGGCCTGTGCCGGAGGAGGTACAGGATGCCGTACTGCGTGGTGGTGACGCCGAGCTCCGCCGTCTCGGCCACGAAGACCGAGACGGCGATCTGGTGCGCGCGGCGGATCATGAAGCCGGGGCGGTCGTACAGGACGTCCAGCGGATCGTCGGCCATCGCGGGGCTCTGGTGGGGGTCCGCCGGCGTCGCAGCGCGATCGGAAGGCCGGCCTGCTTTAGGCGAGCCGTCCCGGGCAGACAAGCGCGCCGGCGCGCCTCCCCGGGCCCGGGCAATTCATCAGACGTCTGACTAATCTTGACCCGGATCGCCGCATCTGCGAGCCTGCCGGCGCATCGGAGGCGGGCGACCGCCCTCCGCCACGACAACGCCACTCGGGACGAAACGCCATGGACCACGCCTCCGGGAGCGCTGCCGGCGCCCGACCCCCGGCCCGTGCCGAGACCCCGGCGGGCGCTGCCCGCGCGGTCGACGTCACGGCCTTCATCGACGACCGGCCGGTCGGCCGCTACCAGGTCCGGCTGCTCCTCGCCTGCGCGGCGGTGCTGTTCGTCGACGGCTTCGACACCCAGGCCATCGGCTACGTCGCGCCCGAGCTGGTGCGGGACTGGGCCCTGCCGCGGGGCGCCCTCGGGCCTGTCTTCAGCGCCGGCCTCCTCGGGCTGATGATCGGCGCCCTGGTGTTCGGTCCCCTGTCCGACCGCATCGGGCGCAAGCGCATCATCGTGGCGAGCACCGCGGCCTTCGGGCTCGGCACCCTCGCGACGGCGTTCGCGGGCGACACCGGGATCCTGATCGCGCTGCGCTTCCTCACCGGGCTCGGCCTCGGCGGCGCGATGCCGAACGCCGTGGCGCTGACCTCGGAGTTCAGCCCGCAGCGCCGGCGGGCCACCATGGTGATGACGATGTTCTGCGGCTTCTCGGTCGGGGCCGCGCTCGGCGGGCTGATCGCCGCGGCCCTGATCCCGGCCTTCGGCTGGCGCGCGGTCTTCCTCGTGGGCGGCGCCGCGCCCCTGGCGCTCGTCCCGCTGCTGGCCTGGCGCCTGCCCGAATCGGTCCGCTTCCTCGCCGTGTCGGGCCGCTCCGACGCGCAGGTGGGGGCGATCCTCTCCCGGGCCTTCCCGCACGAGCCCCTGCCCGCCGGCACGCGCTTCGCCGTCCACGAGCCCCACCTGCCGGGCCTCGCCGTCGCCCACCTGTTCGGCGAGGGCCGGGCGCGCACGACCCTGCTGCTCTGGGTCGTGTTCTTCATGAGCCTGCTCGACCTCTACTTCCTGTCGAACTGGCTGCCCACGGTGCTGAGCGACCTCGGCGCCTCGGTCTCGCTCGCGGCCGCGATCGGGTCCCTGCTGCAGGTCGGCGGCGTGGTCGGCACGGTGACGCTCGGGCGGTTCATCGACCGCTTCTCGTTCCGGGCCCTCGCCCTCACGTACGGCGTCGCGGCGGTCGCGGTGGCGGCGATCGGTGCGGCGGGCCACGCGATCGTGCCGGCGGCGCTCGCGATCTTCTGCGCCGGCTTCTGCATCGTCGGCGGCCAGATCGCCTCGAACGCCCTCGCGGCCGGCACCTACCCGACGCGGGTGCGCGCCACCGGCATCGGCTGGGCGCTCGGCATCGGCCGGGCCGGATCGATCGTGGGGCCGCTCGTCGGCGGCGCCCTCCTGGCCCAGCACTGGACGACGCAATCCCTCTTCCTCGCCGCCGCGGTGCCGGCCCTGTGCGCGGCCCTGGCTGCCCTGGCGCTCGCCCGCCGCGACGGCCGGGGCGCGGCGGCGCCGCGGGAGAGCACCCGGCCCGCCACCGCCCCGTGATCCCGTCCCCGACGCTCCCCGCCCTCCCGCGCGACGAGGCAACCATGACCGCATCCGACACACCCGCATCCGCCCCGCAGGTCGTCATCGTGGGCGGCGGCCCCGTCGGCATGGGGCTGGCGATCGATCTCGGGCAGCGGGGCGTGCGCTGCACCGTGGTCGAGCGCTACCCCGAGCCCCAGCCGATCCCCAAGGGCCAGAACCTGACCCAGCGCACCCTCGAGCACTTCCACTTCTGGGGCGCGGAAGCCGCGCTGCGGGCCGCCCGCACCATCCCGCGCGACTACGGCATCGGGGGGCTCACCGCCTACGGCACGCTCCTCGGCGGCTACGCCTACGACTGGCTCCAGCGCGAGCTGGTGCGGCCCTACTACTTCACCGACAACGAGCGCCTGCCGCAATACGCCACCGAGGCCGTGCTGCGCCGCCGCGCCGCCGCGATCCCGGCCGTGGAGACGCTCTACGGCTGGACCGCCGAGGACGTGGGGCAGGACGAGGCCGGCGTGCGGGTGACGGTGGCGCGGCGCGACGGCAGCGGCCGCCGCACCCTGCGGGCGCCCTACGGGGTCGGCTGCGACGGCAGCCGCTCGCTCATGCGGGAGCGGGCCGGCATCACCCAGACCCGCCAGGACCACGACCGGGTGATGGTGCTCCTGGTGTTCCGCTCGGAGGGGCTGCACGCGCTCCTGGAGCGCTTCCCCGGCAAGTCGTTCTACAACGTGCTGCACCCGGACCTGGAGGGCTACTGGCAGTTCTTCGGCCGGGTCGACCTCGGCACAACCTGGTTCTTCCACGCGCCCGTGCCGCCCGGGACCACCCGGGACAATTTCGACTTCCCGGGCCTGCTGCACGCGGCGGTCGGGGCCCCGTTCGACGTCGCGCTCGAGCATGTCGGCTTCTGGGACCTGCGCTTCGCCACGGCCGACAGCTACCGCCACGGCCGCCTGTTCGTGGCCGGCGACGCGGCCCACAGCCACCCGCCCTACGGCGGCTACGGCATCAACACCGGCTTCGAGGATGCCGCCAACCTCGGCTGGAAGCTCGCCGCCGCCCTCGCGGGCTGGGCCGGCCCGGGCCTGCTCGATTCCTACACGGCGGAGCGGCGCCCGGTCTTCGCCTCGACGGCCCGCGACTTCATAGAGCGGGCGATCCGCGTCGACCGGGACTTCCTCGCGGCCCACGACCCGGCCCGCGACCGGGCGGCCTTCGAGGAGGCCTGGCAGGCGCGCCAGTCCGGCGCCCGCTCCGAGGTCGGCGCCTACGCGCCGCACTATTCCGGCTCGCCGCTCGTCGCCGGGCCGCCCGGGGCCGAGTCCGGCGCCCTCGGCACCCACGCCTTCGCGGCGCGGGCGGGCCACCACCTCGCGCCCCTGGCGCTGTCGTCGGGGCGCAGCGTCTACGAGGCGCTCGGCGCGGGCTTCACGCTCCTGGCGCTCGGCGGCGACGGCCGCGGCGCGCGGGCCTTCCGCGAGGCCGCCGGGCGGCTCGGCATCCCGCTCACGGTGGTGGAGGACGCCCGGGACGGGGAGCCGGCCCGCTACGAGGCGGGCCTCGTGCTGGTGCGCCCCGACCAGTTCGTGGCCTGGGCCGGCGACGACGCGGTCCCGGACGCGGCGGCGATCCTCGGGCGGGCCGTCGGCCACGCGGACGGGGGCCGGCCGGACGGGCAGGCCCCGCGCGCCTGAGGGCGGCCCCCCGCCGGCGCGGCTCGCCGCCCGGGGCATCCGGGCCTCAGGCCCGCACGCGCCGGATCTCGGCGCCGCAGCGCACGAGCTTCGCCTCCAGGGCCTCGAAGCCGCGGTCGAGGTGGTAGACCCGGTTGATCTGGGTCTCGCCCTCGGCGGCGAGGCCGGCGATCACCAGGGAGACCGAGGCGCGCAGGTCCGTCGCCATCACGGGCGCGCCCTTGAGGCGCTCGACGCCCTCCACCACCGCGAGGTCGCCCTCGAGCCGGATCCGGGCGCCGAGGCGGGCGAGCTCCTGGACGTGCATGAAGCGGTTCTCGAAGATCGTCTCGCGGATGTGCGACTGGCCCCTGGCCCGGGTCATCAGCGCCATGAACTGCGCCTGGAGGTCGGTGGGGAAGCCCGGGAACGGGTCGGTGGTGACGTCGACCGCCGCGACGCCGCCGCCGTTGCGGCGCACCCGGATGCCGTTCGGCACCGACGTCACCTCGGCCCCCGTGGTGGCGAGGACGTCGAGGGCGCTGTGCAGGAGGTCGGCCCGGGTGTTCTCCAGCGTGACGTCGCCGCCCGCCATCGCCACCGCCATCGCGTAGGTGCCGGTCTCGATCCGGTCGGGCAGCACCTCGTAGCGGGCGCCCCCGAGGCGGGAGACGCCCTCGATCACGATGCGGGGCGTGCCGGCGCCCTCGATGCGCGCGCCCATCCGGGTGAGGCAGGCGGCGAGGTCCACCACCTCGGGCTCGCGGGCGGCGTTCTCGATCACCGTGGTGCCGTGCGCCAGCACCGCCGCCATCAGGGCGATGTGCGTGCCCCCGACCGTCACCTTCGGGAAGGTGATCTCGCCGCCGCGCAGGCCGTTGCGGGTGCGCACCACCGCGTAGCCGCCGTCGATCTCGATCGCCGCGCCGAGCTTCTCCAGGGCCATGAGCAGCAGGTCGACCGGCCGCGTGCCGATGGCGCAGCCGCCCGGCAGCGAGACCCGCGCCTCGCCGAAGCGGGCGAGGAGCGGCGCGATCACCCAGAAGCTCGCCCGCATGGTCGAGACCAGCTCGTAGGGCGCTGTGGTGTCGATGACGTTGCTGGCGGTGAGGCGGATGGTCTGGCCGGTCTCGGCCGTCTGCCCGGGGCGCTTGCCGACCACCATGTGGTCGACGCCGTGGTTGCCCAGGATGCGCAGGAGCGAGGCCACGTCGGCGAGACGCGGCACGTTCGAGAGCTCGAGCGTCTCGCCCGTGAGCAGGCTCGCGATCATGAGCGGCAGGGCCGCGTTCTTGGCGCCCGAGATCGGGATCACGCCGTGCAGCGGCGTCCCTCCGACGATGTGGATGCGGTCCATGTCACCATTCCCCCGCGCGCCGCCTCGCGGACCCGCGCCATGCTCCAGACACTCGAACTCTCGCACGCGAACTCTCGGCCGCGGCGGCGCCCCACGCGACACTCTTGGCCCCGCCGACCCGTCAACGCCGCTCGCCCCCGGGCCGATCCGCCGGCGGCTCGGGCGCGGGCTCGCCCTCGGCCGCCTCCCGGCCGCGGGCCTGCGCCTTGCGGCGCCTGAGGTTGTCGCGCAGCGCCGCCTTCAACCTCTGCGACCGCGCCCCGTCGTCGTTCCCGCTCATCGCGCGACCCATCGTCGCCATGACGAATTTCCCGCTTCCGTGCCCGGCCGCGAGGCGTCAGAAACCTCCGCCTCGCCCCTCGCACGGTTCAAGAGACAAAGCCGCCTCGAATCGAGCGAGATCAAGGCGCGACCCGCGGCGGACGGGGCTTGTTCGTCCCTGTCGCAGGACGGGCTCCCCAGCCGGAACCCGCCCGGTCCCGCCGCCCCGGCCCCCCGTCGCGGGGTCCGGCCAGCCCGCGAAGGACCCCGATGCCCGAGACCCGTCAGAGCGCGACCGACTACCAGGCCCATTTCCGCGGCGCCCTCGACCGCCTGCACGGCGAGCGGCGCTACCGCGTCTTCGCCGACATCGAGCGCGTCGCCGGCCGCTTCCCGACCGCCCTCTGGCGCCAGTCCGACGGCACGAGCCGCGCCATCACGGTCTGGTGCTCGAACGACTACCTCGGCATGGGGCAGCACCCCGACGTCGTGGCGGCCCTGACCGAGACGGCGCGGCGCGTCGGCGTCGGCGCCGGCGGCACCCGCAACATCGCCGGCAACACCTCGCCGCTGGTCGACCTGGAGCGGGAACTCGCCGACCTGCACGGCAAGGAGGCGGCCCTGGTCTTCACCTCCGGCTACGTCTCGAACCAGGCCGGCCTCTCGACCATCGCCAGGCTGATCCCGGACTGCCTGATCCTCTCGGACGCCTTCAACCACAACTCGATGATCGAGGGCGTGCGCCAGTCGGGCTGCGACAAGGCGATCTTCCGCCACAACGACCTCGGCCACCTGGAGGCGCTGCTCCGGGCGGCGGCGGGCCGGCCGACGCTCGTGGCCTTCGAGAGCGTCTACTCCATGGACGGCGACGTCTCGCCGATCGGGGCGATCTGCGACCTCGCGGAGCGCTACGGCGCCATGACGTACCTCGACGAGGTCCACGCCGTCGGCCTCTACGGGCCGCGGGGCGGCGGCATCGCCGAGCGCGACGGCGTGATGCACCGGGTCGACGTGATCGAGGGCACGCTCGCCAAGGGATTCGGCGTCGTCGGCGGCTACATCACCGGCTCGGCGGCGCTCTGCGACGCCGTGCGCAGCCACGCCCCGGGCTTCATCTTCACCACGGCGCTGCCGCCGGCGGTCGCCGCCGCCGCCACGGCGTCGATCCGCCACCTCAAGGGCTCGGGCGCCGAGCGCGAGGCCCACCAGCGCCAGGCCGCCCTCACCAAGGCCGCCCTCGCGGCCGCCGGCCTGCCGGTGCTCGCGACCGACACCCACATCGTGCCGGTGATGGTGGGGGACGCGGAGGCCTGCAAGGCGGCCGCCGACCGGCTGCTGGAGCGCCACGGCATCTACATCCAGCCGATCAACTACCCGACCGTGCCCCGCGGCACCGAGCGCCTGCGCATCACGCCCTCGCCCTTCCACGGCGAGGCGCACATCGCCCACCTGACCGAGGCGCTGGCGGAGGTCTGGGACGCCCTCGCCCTGCCGCGGGCCGGCACGGTGTTCGCGGAGGCGGCCGAGTAGGCCTCGCGGGAACCGGCCCCGGCGCTCCCCGAGGGGGCCCGGGGCAACGTCCGCGGCCCCGGCCGGCTTCAGCCCGCCGCCGGCGGCTGCGCCAGCACCAGGAGCCGGCGCCCCGGCCGCGTCCCGGGCTCCGCCGAGGGCGCGAAGCCGAGCCCGGTCAGCAGGCGCCAGGACGGCAGGTTGGCCTCGCGGCACTCGGCCACGATGGCCCGGCGGGGGGCGTGCCGCCGCAGGAGCGCGATGATCCCGGCCACCGCCTCGCGCCCGTAGCCCTGGCGCTGGGCGGCGCCCGCGACCCAGTAGCCGATCTCGATCCGGTCCCGCCCGCGCAGGTGCGTGCCGACGACGCCGACGAGGGCGCCGTCCGTCCGCCGCCAGGCGCCGACGAAGCGGTCGCGGCCGCGGCCGTCGCCCCGGATCAGCCCGCGGGCCTCGGCGAGCCCGAACGGCGAGGTCAGGATGTGGACGACCCCGGTGATCGCCGGATCGTCCGAGATGCGCTGCAGGGCCGGCGCGTCCGCCTCCTCGAGGGGCCGCAGGGCGAGGCGCTCCGTCCCGGACGGCGGCAGGCCCGCGAGGGTGTCGGTCACCGGCCGGTCCTCAGATCCGCGCGAGCAGGCGCTCGACCAGCGGGTTCTCGGCCGCGAAGGCGTAGTCGATGCGCCGCACGCTCACCGCCAGGGCCCCGGCCCGCACGAGGGCGTCGGCGAGGTCGAACACCGCGTCGCCGGGGCAGCGCAGCACGATCTCGCCCCGGCCCTCCGGCATCCCGTAGGGCAGTTCCGCCTGGTGCAGGGCCGCCAGGGACGCGAGGTCGATCTCGCCCGCCACGGGCATCCCGGCCCGGACCTCGCGGGTGGTGCGGGCGCGCTCCTCGGCGCTGATCCGGCCGAGCACGGCCTGGACGGCGCCGCGGGCGGTCCCGCCCCAGGGCGCGGCGAGCGAGGCGACGAGGTTCGCCTCCGAGCGCAGGATCACGCCGTCGTCCAGCACCTTCAGGGCGTTGGCCGCGAGCGTCGCGCCCGTGGTGGTGATGTCGACCACGATCTCGGCGCTGCCCGCCGCCGGCGCACCCTCGGTGGCGCCCAGGCTCTCGACGATGCGGTAATCGGCGACGCCGTGCGCGGCGAAGAAGCGGCGGGTCAGGTTGACGTACTTCGTGGCGATGCGCAGGCGCCGGCCGTGGCGCACCCGCATGTCGCTCGCCACCTCGTCGAGGTCGCTCATCGTGCGCACGTCGATCCAGGCCTGCGGCACCGCCACCACGACGGTGGCCTGGCCGAAGCCGAGCGGCGTCAGGAGCTCGACCTGGCCCCCGGCATCGGTGAGCGTCTCGCGGATCAGGTCCTCGCCGGTGACGCCGAGGTGCGCGGCGCCGCTGGCGAGCTGGCCGGCGATCTCGGAGGCCGAGAGGTAGCGCACCTCGACGTCGGCCACGCCCTTGAGCCGCCCGCGGTAGTCGCGGGCGCCGCTGGTCTGGGCGAGGGTGAGGCCGGCGCGGCCGAAGAAGGCGGCGGCGTTCTCCTGGAGGCGGCCCTTGGAGGGCACCGCCAGGACCAGGGGGCCGCCCTGGGCGGGGGTCTCGGTCATCGGCGCGCCTCCAGCCGCTCGAGCCAGAAGGAGCACCCGACGGCGGGCAGCGGCTCGGGGCTGCCGAGGTGCTGGAGCAGGCCGTCGTAGCGGCCCCCGCCGACCACGGGCTTGGCGCCCTCGGCCTCCGCGACCTCGAAGATGAAGCCCGTGTAATAGTCGAGGTTGCGGGCGAAGCTGCCCGCGAAGGTGAAGCGCTCGAGCGGCAGCCCGCGGGCCGCGATGAAGCCGTTGCGCTCCTCGAACAGGGCGAGCGCCGCCTCGAGGCCCGGATCCGCGAGGCCGGCGCCGCGGGTCAGCGCGCGCACCGCACCGGCCGCGGCGTCGGGGTCGCCCGAGAGGGCGAGGTAGGCGTCGATGACCTCGCGGGCCCGTGCGCCGAGGCCCGCCCCGCCCTCGGCGTGGGCCGCCGCCTTGGCGAGGAAGCGCTCGGCGATCTCGCCGGCGCTGCGCCCGCCGACCCGGCTGATGCCCGCGATGGCGAGCACGTCCTCCACGAAGGCCCGCACGCCCTGGGGATCCTGGCCCTGGATGGCGCTGAGGAGGCCCGCATGGGCGGCATCGACCGCGGGCGGGGCCGCGAGCTCGTCGAGCGAGCGCCCGGCCGCCACCGCCCGCAGGGTCCGGCGCTTGGCCGCGGGGGGAACCCGCAGGGCCTCGAGGAGCGCCGTGATCAGCCCCATGTCGCCGAGGCGCACCCGCATGTCGCGTCGCCCGAGGCGCTCCAGCCCGTCGAGGGCGAGGCCGAGGATCTCGGCATCCACCGCCGGCACGTCGGGCCGGCCGATGGACTCGATGCCGGCCTGGTGGAACTCGTCCGCCTCGGAGGCCCGCAGCCGGAACACCGGGCCGAGATAGCTGTACTCGGCGGGCCCGGCCCCCGCGGTGGCGCGGTGGTGGCGCCCGACGGGAATCGTGTATTCCGGCCGCAGGCACAGCTCCGCCCCGGCGCCGTCCTGGGTGATGAAGATGCGCCGGCGGATGTCCTCGCCCGACAGCTCCAGGAAGGGCTCGACCGGCTGCAGCACCGGCGGCTCCACCCGCGCGTAGCCCCGGTCCTCGAACAGCGCGAGGAGATCCTCGTGGGCCGCCGCCGGCCGGGGGGCCGCGGCTCCGTTACCCGTCATTGGTCCATCGATCCATCATGGTGGCGCCCCCGTCCGGCCCCGCGCGCCGGCCCCGCGCGCGGTCCCGGCCGAGGCGGGGCCGGCCCGGCATCCGTCCCGGCCGCACGATCCTCGCGGCGAGGCGGTGCCCGCGTCGCCGCACGACGCTCTAGAGCAATTTCCGACGAAGGAAACCGGTTTGTCGCCGACGACGCGACGAGAGCGGAGGCCGGGAGCGGCGGCCGCCTCGACCGGACCGGGCGGCTCTCAGCCGGTCCGGGGCGGCGCGCCGGGGCGTCCGCGCGGGCGCCCGGGACGGCGCGAGGTCCTGGCGGGACGGCGGCGGGCGCCGCGTCCCGCACCCCGCGCCGGCGCGCCGCGGGAGGGCATCCCGTCAGGCCCCGTCGTGCCGCGCCAGCACCTCGCGCACCCGCGCCACCATCTCGGCGACGGGCACCGAGAACTGGGCCGGCCGGGTGGCCTTCCACTCGGCGTTGCTGGCGATGGCGTCGGCGGCCCTGGCGCCCTCGATCAGGTCCTTGATCTGCACGGTGCCGCTCGCGCGCTCGTCGCTGCCCTGGATCACCACGCAGGGGGCGCCGCGGCGGTCGGCGTACTTCATCTGGGCCTTCATGCCGGAGGCGCCGAGGTAGGGCTCGGCGCGGATGCCGGCCTGGCGCAGGGCCGCCACGAGGGCCTGGTAGGACGCGATCTCCTCGCGGTCGAGCACCAGCACCACCACGGGCCCCCGCGCGGCGGAGCCGGTGACGATCGGGCTGGAGACGAGCTGGAGCGCCGAGAACAGCCGCGAGACGCCGACCGAGAAGCCGGTCGCCGGCACCGGCTCGGCCCGGAAGCGCCCGACGAGGCCGTCGTAGCGGCCCCCGCCCGCCACCGAGCCGAAGCGCACGGTCTGGCCCTCCTCGTTCGTGACCGGGAAGGTCAGCTCCGCCTCGTAGACCGGCCCCGTGTAGTACTCGAGCCCGCGCACCACGGACGGGTCGGCCCGGATCCGGTCGTGGCCGTAGCCCGCCGCCTCGCACAGCCGCATGATCGCGTGCAGCTCGGCGATGCCCTGGCGCCCGGTCTCGGAGCCGCCCACGACGTCGCCCCAGCCGCCGAAGAAGCTCTCCCAGAACGCCAGGCGGTCGCCGCCGTCCGTGGGCGCGGCCTGGAACGAGACGTAGCGCAGGATGCGCTCCACCGCCTCGTCGGGGAGCCCCGCCCCGCGGGTGAAGTCGCCGCTCTCGTCCCGGCGGCCGGCGCCGAGCAGGAGCCGGACCCCGTCGGCGCCGAGGCGGTCGAGCTTGTCGATGGCGCGCAGGACCGTCAGGCGCCGGCCCGCCTCCGCGTCGCCGCCGAGGCCGATCGCCTCCATGGCGCCGTCGAGCACCTTGCGGTTGTTGACCTTCACCACGTAGTCGCCGCGGGCGATGCCGACCCGCTCCAGCGTGTCGGCGGCCATCATGCAGATCTCGGCATCCGCCGCGACGCTGCCCGCCCCCACGATGTCGGCGTCGAACTGCATGAACTGGCGGAAGCGCCCGGGACCCGGCTTCTCGTTGCGGAAGACGTAGCCGGCGCGGTAGCTGCGGTAGGGCTTGGGCAGCGCGTCGAAGTGCTCGGCGACGTAGCGGGCGAGGGGCGCCGTCAGGTCGTAGCGCAGGGACAGCCAGGCCTCGTCCTCGTCCTGGAACGAGAACACGCCCTCGTTGGGGCGGTCGAGGTCGGGCAGGAACTTGCCGAGCGCCTCGGTGTACTCGATGAACGGCGTCTCCACCGCCTCGAAGCCGTAGAGCTCGAAGCTCTCGCGGATCGCCTCCAGCATCCGGTGCGTGGCGGCGATCTCGGCGGGCCCGCGGTCGACGAGGCCGCGCGGCAGGCGGGGCTTGAGGGTGTGGGCCTTCACGGCCTTTCCGGGCTTGGACATCGCGGCTCACAGGGATCGGGTCGGCGCCGGCCGGGGCCCGTCGCGGGCCCCCCGGCCCGCCGCGGGCGCGGGGCCGCTGGGCTCTAGAGCATTTTGCCGCGAAGGGGAAATCGCGAAGGGGAAATCAGGCTCGCGCGGGGCGCGCGCGCCGGCCCCGCGGGCCCGCCCGCGCTCAGGGCGCCTCCTCGGCCTCCCGCCGCGCCCGCCAGTGCACCCGGGCGGCCTCGAGGCCCCAGACCATGCCGAGCATCATGTAGACGTGGCGCCACTTCTCGATGTCGATCTGCACCGCCTGGAGGAAGAACATCAGCAGCGCCGGCACCACGATCTGGGCGTGGCGCCGGTAGGGAGAGGGCGCGAACATCAGCCGCAAACCCACCCGGGCCGACATGCCCACCAGGAACACGAAGGCGACGCCGGCGACCCAGCCGCCGTTCGAGAAGGCGCCGATGTAGGAATTGTGCGGCTCCAGGTTGAAGGTCAGGCGCCAGCGCAGGGGCCCCATGCCGAGGGGGTCCTCCATCAGCATGCCGATGCCGCGGAGCTGGTTGCCGAAGCGCCCGGTCTCGCCCTCGTCGTAATCCTGCGTGACGGCGGCGCGCTTGGCGAAGGTCTCGGCCACGTTGCCGACCGAGAGCAGGCCGACGAGGGCCAGCGCCCCGAGCCCGGCCGTCATCCCGGTCAGCACCACGATGCGCCGGCGCAGCGCCCGCGAGGTGCCGGTGCGGTAGACCGCCGTCACCGTGAGGGCGGTCGCCACCAGCGTGCCGCCCCAGGAGCCGCGGGAGAACGACAGGAAGACCCCGGCGAGCAGGATCACCAGCCCGAGCGTCGCCAGCATCGGGCGCCGGGCGCGGCCGGTGAGCAGGTTGTGCATCAGGTAGAGCGCGCCGAGCGTCAGGTAGGAGCCGAACACGTTCGGGTCCTGGAAGGTGCCGGAGGCGCGCCCGTACTTGCTGAACAGGTCCTCGTTGCCGATCAGCTCCAGGTAGCCGCCGATGCCGAGCAGGCCGCAGAACAGCGTGCTGGCGGTGTAGACCTTGAGGGCGAGCTCGACCCGCCGGTCGGTCTCGTCGGAGAAGAACATCGCGAAGAAGACGCCGGTGATCGCGAGGTAGCCGAGCTGCGCCGTCCAGATCCCCGGCCTGTCCTCGTTGAGGTAGGGCAGCAGCGCCAGCACGGTGGCGCCGACGTAGACCAGCAGCACGAGCAGCAGCGGCACGGCGCCCCGGTACAGCCGGATGCCGAGCATCAGCCAGAGCAGGATCGTCGGGATCGCCACGATGTCGTAGGGCGAGGTGTCCGAGAAGGCGAAGCAGGCAAAGAAGATGAAGCCCGCCATCAGCCACAGGCCGAGCCGGTGCAGCACGCGCCGCAGAGGCACCGCGCCGAGGTCGCGGCGGGGGAGGACGATCGCGCTCATCGGGCAGCCTCCGGGCGGCGCCGGGCCCTTCGACGGCCCGGCGAGGCCGGGAGCCTAGGCGCGGACCGGTGTCCGGCGGCTGAAGCGATACGGTGAACGATCCCTCAACGGGACCGCGCGGGGTTGCCCGAAACCACGCGGCCCCGCCGCGCTGGACTTGCGCGACGGGGCCGCTCGCTGGACCGAGCCGGTACGCAACTTGGCTCCAGGGGAGAATGCCCCCGGGCGGTGAATCCTTCGTCAACGGGACGCGAGATTCAGCGCCGCCGGCCGGGCCGCCCGCGCCTCGGCGGCCGGGCCGGGCCGGGCGGCGTAGCGGCGCGCGAGGGCCGCGCAGGCCAGGATCTGCACCTGGTGGAAGAGCATCAGGGGCAGGACGATGCCGCCGACGTCCTGGCCGGCGAAGATCACGTTGGCCATCGGCACGCCGGAGGCCAGGCTCTTCTTCGAGCCGCAGAACACGATGGTGATCTCGTCCTCCCGCGAGAAGCCGAGGATGCGGCTCGCGGCGGTGGTGATGCCGAGCACGGCGGCGAGCAGCACCACGTCGACGGCCAGCATGGTGGCGAGCGCCGGGAGCGGCGTGCGCGACCACAGGCCGGTGACGACCGCGTGGCTGAAGGCGAGGTAGACCACCAGCAGGATCGAGCCGCGGTCGACCGCGGTGGTCAGGCCCTTGCGGCGGCCAAGCCAGGCGCCGAGGCGGGGCTGGAGCGCCTGGCCCAGCGCGAAGGGCACGAGGAGCTGGAGCATGATCTTGCCCACCGCCTCCCAGTCGAAGCCTGCGCCCTGCGCGTTGAGCAGGAGCGCGACGAGGACCGGGGTGATCACCATGCCGAGGATGTTCGAGGCCGAGGCCGAGCAGATCGCCGCCGGCACGTTGCCGCCCGCCACCGCCGTGAAGGCGATGGAGGACTGCACCGTCGAGGGCAGCACGCACAGGAACAGCACCCCGGCGGCGAGGGCGGGCGTGAGCAGCGTCGGGCTGAGCAGGCCGGCCGCGAGGCCGAGCAGCGGGAACAGCACGAAGGTCGAGGCGAAGACCACGAGGTGCAGGCGCCAGTGCACGAGGCCCGCGAGCGCGGTGCGCCGGTCGATGCGGGCGCCGTGCAGGAAGAACAGGAGCGCGATCGCCGCGTTGGCGACGGTGCCGAGCCACTCGGCCGCCCGGCCGTCGACCGGCACGAGGGTGCCGAGCGCGAGGGTCGCGACGAGCATCAGGGTGAAGGTGTCGGGGCGGAGGCGCGCGAGCATGGGGAACCTGGCGGGGGGCAAGGGGGCGTGGCTCCCACCTAATCCCGCAGCGCAGCGAAGGGTACGGTGCGGCGCGGGATTACAGTTATCGCGAAACGCGATAAGCTGCCGCCCGCTCATGCAGGATACGGGAGCACGGCCCGGATGACCCGCCTGATCGACCCGGTCCTCCTGCGCACCCTGACGGCGGTGGTGCGCAGCCGCAGCTTCAGCCGGGCGGCCGAGCAGCTCGGGCTCGGCCAGTCCACCGTGAGCCAGCACGTCCAGCGCCTGGAGGCGCAGCTCGGCCGACGCCTGGTCGCCCGCGACACCCACTCGGTGGCCCTCACCCCGGAGGGCGAGGCGGTCCTCGGCTTCGCCCGCACGGTGCTCGACGCCCACGAGCGCCTGGAGCGCACGCTCGCGGGCGGGGCGCTGCGCGGCAAGGTGCGCTTCGGCGCCTCGGAGGATTTCGTGCAGAGCCGGCTCTCGGACGTGCTGCGCGACTTCCGCGAGGCCTACCCGTCCGTCGACCTCGAGCTCAGCGTCGCGCTCACCGGCCTGCTCACGGACGCGCTCGGGCGGGGCGAGCTCGACCTCGTGCTCGGCAAGCGCCACGTCGGCGAGACGCAGGGCACGCTGGTGCGGCGCGACCGCCTCGTCTGGGTCGGCCTGCCGACGGCCCTGCCGGAGCGGGGCGAGCCCGTCGCCCTCGCGAGCTTCCCGGCCCCGAGCATCACCCGGGCGATCGCCCTCGCGGCCCTGACGCAGGAGAGCCGCGCCTTCCGGATCACGTGCACCTGCGCCAGCCTGAGCGGGCTGCGGGCGGCGGCCCTCGCAGGCGTCGGCCTGATGGTGCAGCCCCGCAGCCTGATCCCTGACGGTCTCCAGGAGCTCCCGGGCGCCGACCTGCCGCGCCTCGCCGACGTGGAGTTCATCCTGGCGGGGCCGGGGCTGCACCGCGAGCCGAGCCGGGCGCTGGCGCAGGAGATCCTGCACGCCGACATCTGGGATTAGGGCCGGGGCGGGCTCCCCGGGGATGCCGGGACCGTCCGTGGCCGGGGCAGCGAGGGCGCGCTGCCGGACCTCGTCGCCCATCGCGGCGTCGGCTTCGCCCGCAGCCTCGTCGCCCGGGGACGGGTCGACGCGTCCATCCTGGCGGTGCGCCCCGCGGCGCCGGGCAGGGGCCGGCCGCTGTTCTGCGAACTCGCCGCGCCGACGCGCCTCAGGCTGGTGAGCGCGAGGGCTTTTTCGGGGGGGCATGGTGGCGCAGACCTTTCGGCCGGCGTGACGCCCCTCGTGCCCGCCTGCGGCGGGGGGAGCGCCGGCGGCGGGGGGAACGCCGGCGGCGGAGGGGCCCGCTCCGGGGCTACTTCACCAGCCCCATGATCTCCCTGAACCGGGGATGCCCCGCATCCTCGAGCCACTCGAACAGCACCATCTCGGTGGTGACGATCTCGGCCCCGGCCCGCGCCATCCGGCGCAGAGCCGCGGCCTTGCTCGCCGGTGCGCGGGAGCCGACCGCGTCCTCGACCACGTAGGCCCGGCGGCCGGCCCCGATCAGGCCGAGCACGGTCTGGAGCACGCAGACATGCGCCTCGGCGCCCGTCACCACCACCTCCGGGCGCTCGGGCAGGTGCGCGAAGAAGCCCTCGGCCCGGGAGGCGTCGAAGTGGGTCTTCGCCAGCACGGCGTGGCCGCTGCGGTCGAGGTCCGGCACGGTGGGCCCGAGGCCCTTCGGGTTCTGCTCGGTGAGGAGCACCGGCACGGCGAGGAGCCCCGCGGCCCGCATCAGCTTGGCGGTCCGCTCCACCAGGGCGGGCCCGCCGTCGAGGGCCGGCACCAGCCGGCCCTGGAGGTCGATGACGAGGAGGCTGGAATCGTCGCGCGCGAGGGTCGGCATGGCCTTGGGGTCTCCGGGGAGCGGGCCCCGCCGGAGATAGGGCCGCCGGCCCGCGGCATCAGCCCCGGGCCGCCCGCCCTGCCGCCTCGCCCGGTTCCCTCGCGCCGCCTGACAGACCCATTACTCGGCGGCGGCCGGCACGCTGGCGCGCTCGCGCGCCAGCCGGGTCACCTCGGCGAAGTCGACCTTGCCGGAGCCGAGCTGCGGCAGCCGCTCGACCTCCAGGATCTCGGCCGGCACGGTGAGCTCGCTGGCGCCCCGGGAGCGCGCGTGGGCCTGGAAGGCGGCGCGGGTCGCGCCGCGGCCCTCGGTCACCAGCACCAGCCGCTCGCCCTTGCGCGGGTCCGGCACGGCCGCCACCGCCGAGGCCGCCTCGGGCCAGAGCTCGGCCGCCATCGCCTCGACGGCCGCGAGCGAGATCATCTCGCCCCCGACCTTGGCGAAGCGCTTGGCCCGGCCCCGGATGGTGACGAAGCCGGCCTCGTCGATCGTCACGATGTCGCCGGTGTCGTGCCAGCCGCCCGCGGGCGCCTCCAGCACGCCGGGCGCCTCGGCCCGCAGGTAGCCCAGCATCACGTTGGGGCCGCGCACGAACAGCCGCCCGCCCTCCTCCACGCCCGGCACCGGCTCGAGGCGCGCCTCCATGCCGGGCATGATCCGCCCGACGGTGCCGAAGCGGTTGAACATCGGCGTGTTGAGCGCCAGCACCGGCGCCGTCTCGGTGACGCCGTAGCCCTCCAGGATGCGCAGGCCGAACTTCTCCGCGTAGGTCTTGCGGGTCTGGGGCTTCACCGGCTCGGCTCCGGCCAGGATGTAGCGCAGGGAGCGGAAGTCGTAGGGGTGGGCGGCGCGGGCGTAGCCCGTCAGGAAGGTGTCGGTGCCGAACAGGATGGTGGCGTTCGAGCCGTAGACCAGCTCGGGCACGATCCGGTAGTGCAGCGGCGAGGGGTAGAGGTAGACCGGCACGCCGGAGACGAGGGGCAGCACCAGCCCGACGGTGAGCCCGAAGGAGTGGAACACCGGCAGGACGTTGAACACCTTGTCGGTGCGGCCGAAATCGATCCGCGCCTGGGCCTGGGCGGCGTTGGCCAGCATGTTGCGGTTCGACAGCACCACGCCCTTGGGCGTGCCCTCGCTGCCCGAGGTGAACAGGAGCGCGGCCGGGTCGTCGGGGCGCCGCGCCGCGAGCGGCCGGCGCCAGTTGAGCAGGCCGCCGAGCTTGTCGGCGAGGCCGACCGTCGCGCGCACGTCCTCCAGGTAGACGATCCGCAGGCTCCCGCCGAGGGCCGCCACCAGCGCGTCGAGCCGGCCCTTCTCCACGAATGAGCGCGCCGTGACGATCGTGTCGATCTCGGCGGCCCGGCAGGCGTTGAGGATGTTGGCGGCGCCGGCCGTGAAGTTGATCATCGCCGGCACCCGCCCGGCGGACATGAGGCCGAGCACCGTCACGGCGGCGCCGTTGGCGTTCGGCAGCATCACGCCGAGGGCCCGGCCCTGGGGCGCGAGGGGGCGCAGCTTGCCCCCGAGCACCCGCGCGCCGACGAGGAGGCGGTGGTAGGTGAGCCGGCCCGCCACCGGGTCCTCGACCGCGACCCGGCGGGCGCCCTCGCGCTCGGCCGCCTCGACGACGGCGCGGAAGACGGTCCGGTCGATCGGGGCGGTGCGGAAGACGAGGTCCGACATGATGCCGTAGAGCGCCGCCCCGGCGGCCTGCCGGCGCGCCTTGCCCTTGAGGGCGGGATCGACCGCGAGCCGCACGGGCTCCAGCACCGTCACGGTGATCTTCGGCCACCAGCGCCGGCGCACCTGGGCCCGCGACAGGCGCGAGAACAGCGTCTGCTCCGGGCCGTCGATCTTGACCGGCACCACGAGGGCGCCGGACTTGTCGGCGATGAGCCCGGCCCCGTCGTAGACCTTCATCAGGCTGCCGGTCACGGTGAGCCGGCCCTCGGGGAAGATGATCAGCGTCTCGCCGGCCTTGACGGCGTTGATCAGGCGGCGCGTCGCCATGGGCTTCGTGGGATCGAGCGGCAGGGCCTTCGTCAGCCACAGGAAGGGCTTCACCCACCAGCGCTGCGCGATGCCGTGGTCGATCGCGAAGGTCGGCTCGGATTCCGTGAGCGAGAGCGCCAGCCCCCCGTCCAGGAAGCTGACGTGGTTGAGGGCCAGGATCGCGTTGGGGCCGGCCTTCTCGATGTTCTCGAGGCCCCGCACCTCGAGCCGGTAGAAGGCCCGGAACAGGATCGACAGGAAGTCCCGGAAGGCGTTGGTCGGCAGCACCGCCAGGATCGCCGCGCCGGCCGCGAGGTTCGCGAGCGCCACGATCAGGAACTGGCCGGCCGCGGAGAGGCCCGCGCTCTGGAGCGCCGCGAGGCCGGCCGCGCCGAGCACGATCAGGCCGGCCGAGAGCACGTTCGAGGCCGCGATCACCCGGGCCCGGCGCTCCTTGGGCGTCCAGGCCTGGAGGGCCGCGAAGGAGGGCACGATGAACAGGCCGGCGCTGGCGGCCAGGAGCACGAAGTCGAGGGCGACGTGCAGGCCCCGGAGGCTGGAGAGGAAGTCGAGGGCCCCGACGGGGGCGGCCGGCAGCGTCGTCGCGGCCGCCACGCGGGCGAGGTCGAGGGAGATCACGCCCATCGCCAGCGCGGCGAACGGCGTCGGCAGCAGCACGATGCGCCCGGCGCAGAGCCAGGAGGCGAGGCCGGAGCCCAGCGCCACGCCGACCGAGAACATGGCGAGGAGCACGGTCACGACGGTCTCGTCGCCCCCGAAGGTGCCCTTCACCAGAGCCGGCAGCAGCGCCAGCACCACCGCGCCGACGAGCCAGAACCAGCTCGTGATCAGCCCGGTGCGCCACAGCCGGGTGTCGGCGTAGAGGTCGCGCATCAGGGCGCCGGTGGAGCGCAGCACGTTGGGGTCGACCCGCAGCGTCGGATCGGCCTCGCCGGTGCGGGGGATCAGGAGGCTCGCGAGCCAGCACAGGACCGCGAAGCCCATGACGAGGACCCCGAAGGCGCTGCTGCCGCCGTGGGTGACGGCGAGCCCCCCCGCGATGGTGCCGACGAGGATGGCGAGGAAGGTCGCCGCCTCGATGAGCGCGTTGCCGGCCGGCAGCTCCGCCCGGGCGAGGTGGTCGGGCAGGATGCCGTACTTGATCGGCCCGAACAGCGCCGCGATGGTGCCGAACAGCACCAGCGCGGCGAACAGGATCCCCACCGAGGCGAGCCAGAACCCCAGCACCGCCACGGCCGCGGCCAGGATCTCGGCCGCCTTCAGGCGCCGGGCGAGCCAGGCCTTGTCGTGCCGGTCGGCGAGTTCGCCCCCAAGGCCGGAGAGGAAGAAGAACGGCGCGATGAAGGCCGCGCCCGCGAGCGTCACCAGGGCCGCCGAGCCGCCGTCCGCCCCGGCGCCGGCGCGGCCGGCCCCGAACATGATCAGGAACACGAGGGCGTTCTTGAGGAAATTGTCGTTGAAGGCGGAGAAGAACTGGCACCAGAACAGCGGCGCGAAGCGCCGGGTGGCCATCAGCGATCCGGACATGATCGAGACCCTTCGTGGGTGACGGGCGGGGCCCTTGCGCGTGAACCGGCGCCGTGGGCGAGGCGGCGCCCACGACGTCTTAGCGTGTTTTGGCATGATCTGCGGCGATCCGATGTCCGGCCGCCGCCGGCGTCGCGCCGGCTCACTCCTTGCCCATCTCCATGAGCAGGCGCTCGGCCCGGGCATCCTCGATGCGGTTGACCAAGCGCTTGCCCTCGTGGACGTCCCGCATCGTCTTGACCATCGTGACGCAGGACTGGACCAGCATCACCACCCCCATGGCGAGGTAGCTCTTGATCCAGAAGTCGAGGGGCGTGAACAGGATGCCGGCCGCCACCATGGTGGCGGAGCCGATGAAGGAGGCGTACGTGAAGGCCACCCAGGCGGAGGTGTGCTGCGGGGTCTGCGGGTTCATGGGATCGGGTGTCCGTGCGCGGGGTGAGGGGTGAGGGGTGCGGGCGTTCATGGCTCAGGCGGCGCCCTGCGGCGCGGGACCCTGGGGCGCGGAATCCCGGGGCGCGGGCGTCTCGGGCCCGGGACCGCGCGGCGGGTTCGCCCGGGCCCGCAGGCGCTCCATCACGGCGCCGGCGCTCGGGCGGGTGCGGCGGCCGAAGCCCGCGGCCTCGAGGCGGTCGGCCACCGCGTCGTGGCCGCCCTCCGCGAGGGCCGCCAGCGCCTCGCACGAGGCCGCCTCGGCGGCCTGGATCTCGCGGAGCCGGCGCAGGGTCGCCTGCGCCTCC
>NZ_KZ984622.1 GCF_003574465.1 Methylobacterium crusticola | reverse complement strand
CGCCCCGCCCCCGCGAGCCCCGATGTCCCTGAACGCCCTCAACACCGCAACGGCCGGCCTGCAGGTGACGCAGGCGGCGATGGGCCTCGTCGCCCAGAACGTCGCCAACGCGGGCACCGCGGGCTACGTCAAGCGCGTCATGAACCCGGTGGCGCAGCTCGGCAACGGCGGCGTCAGCACCGGCGCCGTCGCGCGCGTGCTCGACACCGTCTCGCTCAAGCAGCTGCGGCTCGAGACCGCGGGGGCGGCCTACACCAGCCTCACCGCCAAGGTGCAGGGGCAGCTCGACGCCCTCTACGGCACGCCCGGCAGCGCCACCGCCCTCGACGGGGTGATGAACGGCTTCGCGCAGTCGCTCCAGGCGCTCGTGAGCGACCCGAGCTCGGCGCCGGCGCGCAGCACGGTCGTCAGCAACGCCAAGTCGCTGTCGGGCCGGATCGCCACGATCGCCGGCGGCGTGCAGGACCTGCGCAGCGGGCTCGAATCGCAGCTCGGCGGCGACGTCGGCTCCGCCAGCGAGCTCCTGTCGCAGATCGCCGACTTGAACACCAAGATCGTCGCCGTCACCGGCAATGCCAGCGGCGACGCGAACGCGGCCGAGCTCCTCGACCAGCGCGACGCGCGCATCACCGAACTGTCGCAGCACCTCGACGTCCAGGTCAACGCCCTGCACGACGGCTCGGTCACGCTCCTCACCACTTCGGGCGTCACGCTCGTCGACCACGGCTCGGCGACGGCCCTGGGCTTCGACGGGCGCAGCACCCTCGCGCCCGGCGCCGTGTTCACCATGGACCCGGCGACCCGGGGCGTCGGCACCGTGACGGCGACGACGCCGGCCGGGGCGAAGATCGACCTCGTGGCGACGGGGGCGCTCCGCTCCGGCTCGATCGCGGCCGCCCTCGCGCTGCGCGACGACACCCTGGTCCAGGCCCAGCGCCAGCTCGACGACCTGGCGGCCGGCCTCGCGCGCTCGCTGAGCGACCGCGACGTCGCCGGCACCCCCGCCGCGGCGAACGGGGCGTCGGGCTTCGACATCGACCTCAGGGGCCTCCAGGCCGGCAACGCCGTGACGATCGCGTTGCGGGACGGCCAGGGCCTCACCCGCAACGTCATCCTGGTGCCGACGGCCGGCAACGCGCCGGCGGCGATCGACCCGGCCCAGACCGCCGACCCGACGGCGCGGGTGGCGACGTTCGACATCTCGGGCGGGCCAGCGACCTTCGCGGCCGGCATCGCGGCGGCGCTCGGCGGCGGCTACGCGGTCTCGGGGGTGCCGGGGGCCGCCGCGGGCGCGGTCCGGATCACCTCGGGGAGCGCCACGCTCACGGGCGTCTCGGCCTCCGTCACCGTGCCGACGAGCGCGGCCGACACCCGGACCGGGGCGGGCCAGCTGCCGCTGTTCGTCGATTCGGGCTTCGGCAACGGCGTGTTCACGGGCTCGTTCGAGGGCGGCTCCCACCTGACCGGCCTCGCCCAGCGCCTCGCCGTCAACCCGGCGGTCGGCGCCGACAGCACCGCCCTCGTGGCCTACGGGGACAAGACGGCCGCGGGCGACGCGGCCCGGCCGCAATTCCTCTACGACGCCCTGACGAGCCGCAGCACGACCTTCTCGGCCGCGAGCGGCATCGGCGGGGTGAGCGCGCCCTACAGCGCCTCGGTGCAGAACTTCGCGCAGCGGATCATCGACGCGCAGGGCGCCGGGGCCGCGCAGGCCCAGCAGCTCGACGAGGGCCAGCAGATCGCGCTCTCCACCGCCCAGAGCCGCTTCGGCAAGGAGTCCGGCGTCAGCGTGGACGAGGAGATGGCGAAGTTGATCCAGCTCCAGACCGCCTACAGCGCCAACGCGCGGGTGCTGACGGCGGCCCGCGACATGCTCGACACCCTGCTCAAGATCTGATCGGACAGGACGCCGGACCATGACGATCGCCCCCTTCGCGGCCGGGACCGCCGCCAGCGACCTCAACACCCGTCGCCTGGTGGCGATGAAGGCGCAGCTCAACGACCTCTCGGGCCAGCTCGGCAGCGGGCGCACGGCCGAGACCTACGGCGGCCTCGGCGCGGGGCGGACGGCGAGCCTCGGCGCCCACGCCCAGATCAGCAGCCTCGACGGCTACATCGCGGCCGCGGCCGGGGCGACGACGCGGGTGTCCCTCGCCACCGCGAGCGTCCAGCAGGTCGCGACGCTCGCCTCCTCGACCTGGGCGGACCTCGGCAACAACCTGACGGGGGCCGGCACCACCGCCCGCGGCAGCCTCCAGAACATCGCCGCCGGCCGGCTCGGCGGCGCCCTCGACGCCCTCAACCAGAATTCCGGCGGACAGTACATCTTCGGCGGCCGCGCCACCGACCGGGCGCCCGTGGCGAGCGCCGAGCGCATTCTGGGCGGCGACCCGGCCTCGGGCCTCGACGGCGTCGCGGCCCTCATCGCCGAGCGCAACGCCGCGGATCTCGGGACCGGGACGCCGCGGACCGGCCGGCTCGCCCTGGCCGCCTCCGGCAGCAGCGTCACCCTGTCGGAGAGCCCGGACCCGTCCGTGCGGGCCAATTTCGGCTTCACCATCGGCGCGGTCACGAGCTCGAACCCCGCCGGGCTGTCGGTCACCGCCCCGGCCGGCGCACCGGCCGCCGCGACCCTCGGCTTCGCGAGCCAGCCGGCGGAGGGCGACATCGTGCGGGTGACGGTGCAGAACCCGGACGGCAGCCAGGGCTTCGTCGACCTGACGGCGCGAGCGACCGGCGGGGCCGGCAGCTTCGCCATCGGGGCGGACGCCGCCGCGAGCGCGCGGAACCTCGCGGCGGCGCTGGGCGGGCAGACCGTCGTCGGCGCCCAGAGCGCCACCCCGCCGGGCGTCGCCGCCACCCTTGCCGGCGGCACGCCGGGGGCGGCCACCCTCACGGTCGGGGCGGCGCTCCGGGCGGGCGACTCGGTGCAGGTCACGGTCGGCCTGCGCGACGGCACCAGCCAGACCCTGACGCTCACGGCCGCCGCCGCCCCGGCGGCCGGCCGCTTCGCGATCGGGTCGACGCCCGCCGAGACCGCCGCCAACGTGCGGACGGCCCTCGCGGCCGCCCTCGACCAGACCGCCACGACCGCGCTCGCGGCGAGCTCCGCCACCCGGGCGGCGGGCGACTTCTTCGCCGCCTCCTCGTCGCCCGGCCTCAGCCCGCGCCGGGTCGCCACCGACCCGGCCGGCAACGCCACCGGCTACGTCGCCGACCCGAGCGGCCGCAGCGTGATCTGGTACGCCGGCGACGACACCTCCGCCGACCCGCGCCAGACCGCCCTCGTGCCCGTCTCCCGCGACCAGTCGGTGGCGATCGGCGCGCAGGCGAACGAGCCCGCCCTGCGGGCGGCCCTGACCGGGTTCGCGGTCCTGGCGAGCACGAGCTTCGGCAGCACCGACACCGACAACACCCGCTTCGCCGCCTATGCGGGCCGCGTGCAGGGCCTGCTGCGGCCGGACGGCGGGGCGCAGACGCTCGAGCAGATGACGACCGAGCTCAGCCTCGCCGCCAGCACCCTCGACACCCAGAAGAGCCAGAGCGCCGCCACGAAGGTGATCCTCCAGAAGACGGTCGACGACACCGAGACCGTCTCGACCGAGGAGGTCGCCGCCAAGCTGCTCACGCTCCAGACGCAGCTCCAGGCCAGCTACCAGACCACCTCCATCCTCTCGAAGCTGAACCTCGCGAGCTACCTCTGAGGCGCGCGGCTTCCCTCCCGCCGCGCCGGAGACGCGCGCTCAGGCCGGTCCCGCCTCGATCGGGCGCGGGCGGGCCTTGCGGCGCAAGCCGATCTCCTGCTCGCGCAGCTTCGGCAGCTCGCGGTGGGCCTGGTCGCGGCCCGCGAGGTAGGGCTTGGGCCAGGCCTGGTTCCGGGCGTCGTACCAGGCGGCGGCCTGGCGGCAGAAGTTCGGGTTCCAGAGGTGCGGGCGCCCCAGCGCCACGAGGTCGGCCCGGCGGGTGTGCAGGATCGTGTTGACCTGGCCGGCCTCCGTGATGGCGCCGACCGCCATCACGGCCATGCGCGAGTGGTTGCGGATCGCGTCGGCGAACTGGACCTGGAACATGCGGCCGTAGACCGGGCGCTGCCCCGCCACCGTCTGGCCCGCCGAGACGTCGACGAGGTCGCAGCCCGCCTGCGCGAACCCTTCGGCGATGGCGGCGGTGTCGGCCTCCGAGATGCCGCCCTCGGCCCAGTCCGTCGCCGAGATGCGCACCGACATCGGCCGCTCGGCCGGCCAGACCTCCCGCATCGCGCCGAACACCTCGAGCGGGTAGCGCATCCGGTTCTCGATCGCGCCCCCGTATTCGTCGTCGCGGGTGTTGGTCAGGGGCGAGAGGAACGACGCCAGCAGGTAGCCGTGGGCGCAGTGGAGCTCTAGCATGTCGAATCCCGCCCGCGCGGCCCGCGCGGCCGCCTGCACGAAGTCGTCCCGGATGCGGTCCATGCCGGCCCGGTCGAGGGCCGCCGGCACCTGGCTGACGCCGTCGATGTAGGGGATCGCGGAGGCCGAGACGATCGGCCAGTTGCGGGCCTCGTCGGCGAGCGGCCGGTCCATGCGCTCCCAGCCGAGCTGGGTCGAGCCCTTGCGGCCGGCATGGCCGAGCTGCATCACCATCCGGGCCGCCGTGTGCGCGTGCACGAACGCGACGATCCGGCGCCACTGCGCCTCGTGCGCGTCGGTCCAGAGCCCGGTGCAGCCCGGGGTGATGCGGGCGTCCGCCGACGGGCAGGTCATCTCCGTGAAGACGAGGCCGGGGCCGCCGAGCGCGTGCGAGGTGTAGTGCACGAAGTGCCAGTCGGTGAGATTGCCGTCCTCGTCGGCCGCGTACTGCGCCATCGGCGCCATCGCGACCCGGTTCGCGACCTCCATCCCCCGCAGGCGGAACTTCGTGAACATCGGCGTCGGCCGGGACTCGCGGTAATCGTCGCCCGTCCCGGCCCGCAGCTGCTCGTAGAAGGCCGTGTCGACCGCCGCCACGTAGGCGGGGTCGCGCACCACGAGGTTGTCGTAGGTGATGGACTTGGCCCGGCACATCACCACCATCGAGAACTGCTCCGGGCCCATGTCCCAGGAGCGGCCCATGTGCTCGAACCAGGCGAGCGAGACGTCGGCGTTGTGCTGCACGACCTGGCAGGGCGTGCGCCGCGCCGCGTCGTAGGCCCGGAAGGCGGCCTCGACGCTCGTCCCGGCCTCGGCCACCAGGGCGTCGGAGAGCGCGATGGCGCACTCCATCGCGAGCTTCGTGCCCGAGCCGATGGAGAAGTGCGCCGAGGCCTTGGCGTCGCCGAGCAGCACGATGTTGTCGTGCCACCAGTGATGGCAGAAGATGCGCGGGAAGCGCCGCCAGGTCGAGCGGTTCAGGAGGAGGCCGTGGCCCTGCAACTCCTC
This sequence comes from Methylobacterium crusticola, assembly GCF_003574465.1. GTDB lineage: Bacteria > Pseudomonadota > Alphaproteobacteria > Rhizobiales > Beijerinckiaceae > Methylobacterium > Methylobacterium crusticola. Next base: position 28,458 of record NZ_KZ984622.1, on the reverse strand, counting down.
GGCGTAGAGGGCCTCCAGGGTGCGGCGGGAGCCCTCCTCGTCGGTCTCGACGAAGCCGTGGCCCCGGTAGCAGGCCTCGTCCATCTCGAACACCCAGGTCGAGCGGCCGGGCTCGTACTGGTAGGTGTGGGCGCAGACGATGCCGTGCGGCGTCTCGCGGAAGAAGTAGTTGAATTCGTCCATCGGCCGGGTGGAGCCCATCCAGCAGAAGCGATTGGCCTTGAGCTCGACCTCGGGCCGGAAGCTCTCGCGAAAATGCTCCCGGATGCGCGAGTTGATCCCGTCCGCCGCGACCACGACGTCCGAATCGGCGTACCGGGCGGCGATCTCCTGCGGCGGGACGCTCTCGCCGAAATGCAGCCCGACCCCCTCCTCCCGGCAGCGCTCCTGGAGGATGTGCAGCAGGCGCATCCGGCTGATGCCCGCGAAGCCGTTGCCGCCGCAGCGCATCACCGTGCCCTGCTTGTGGATGGCGACGTCGTCCCAGTACGAGAAGGCGTGCCGGATGCGCTCGAAGGACGGCCGGTCGCGGGACAGGAACTCGTGCAGGGTCTCGTCGGAGAACACCACGCCGAAGCCGAACGTGTCGTCGGCGCGGTTCTGCTCGCGCACCTCGACGGTCCAGTCGGGCCGGCGCTTCTTCGTCAGGAGGGCGCAGTAGAGGCCGCCGGGGCCGCCGCCGATCACCGTGATGCGCATGGGGGCTCCTCCTGAAGACGCCGCGAGTGCCGGGCCGCGAGATATTTTAGAGTTAAACTATCTCGGTGCAAGCGGCGGTTTCGGGGTCGGGCGCGCGGGGGCCGGGCCGGCCGCCGGGGCGAGCCGGCCGGTGCCGGGTCGCCGCGTCCGCTGCGAAGATTTCGTCCATGATTTCAGCATTGTGCCTCGCTGCATTGCACAAACAACGGTCACCCGAGAATTCTTCCGCCGGACGGTTGCCAGACGATATTTCATGCGTAAAGTAATTGGCTGGAGGCGGGGCCGGGCGCGAGCCGGCCCGACGCCCCGGCGCGAGGGGCGGGCCACGGGCGACGCACGCGACACCTGAAGGGGACCTGGGATGATGCCGATCCGGACCGCCGCCCTCCGCCTTGGCGCCGCGCTCGCGGGCGCGACGATGCTGGCGGGAGGTGCCGCCGCCGAGGGCGCGGACGGCAAGCTCAGGGTCGGCCTGATGTTCACGCTCTCCGGCCCCTCGGCGGTTCTGGGAGAGCAGGGCCGCGACGGCTTCATGCTGGCGGTCGAGACCCTGGGCCGCAGGCTCGGGGGCCTCGACACCGAGGTGGTGGTGGTCGACGACGAGCTGAAGCCCGACGTCGCGACGAACAAGGCGCGCGAGCTCGTCAAGCGCGACCGCGTCGACTTCGTGGTCGGGCCGACCTTCTCCAACGTCCTGCGGGCCATCGTGCGGCCGGTGGCGGATGGCGGCGCCTTCCTGATCAGCCCGAACGCCGGCACCTCCAACTACGCCGGCCCGGAGTGCAACCCCAACCTCTTCGTCTCGTCCTACCAGAACGACCAGGTCCACGAGGTGCTCGGCAAGTACGCCCAGAACAAGGGCTACAAGCGCCTCGTCCTGCTCGCCCCGAACTACCAGGCGGGCAAGGACTCGCTCGCCGGCTTCAAGCACTCCTACAAGGGCGAGGTCGTGAACGAGATGTTCACGCCGCTCGGTCAGCTCGACTTCTCGGCGGAGCTCGCGCAGATCGCGGCGGCCCAGCCCGACGCGGTCTTCGCCTTCATGCCGGGCGGCATGGGCGTGAACCTCGTGCGCCAGTACCGGCAGGCGGGCCTGGGCGAGGTGCCGTTCCTGTCCGCCTTCACGGTCGACGAGAGCACGCTGCCGGCCCAGAAGGACGCGGCGGTCGGCTTCTTCGGCGGCGCCAACTGGGCGCCGAACCTCGACAACCCGCAATCGAAGGCGTTCGTGGCCGCCTACGAGAAGAAGTTCGGCAGCGTGCCGGGCACCTACGCCATGCAGGCCTACGACGCCGCCCTGATGATCGACAGCGCGGTCAAGGCCGTGAAGGGCAACCTGAAGGACAAGGACGGCCTGCGGGCCGGCCTCAAGGCGGCCGACTTCACGTCCCTGCGGGGCAGCTTCAAGATCGGCAACAACCACTACCCGATCCAGGACTTCTACCTCGTCAAGGCGGCCAAGCGGCCCGACGGCAAGTTCGAGACGCAGATCGCCGAGAAGATCTTCACCAACTACCAGGACACCTACGCGGCCGAGTGCAAGATGAAGTGACGCGGGCGCGGCCGGGGGTGCGGCGATGCTCAACCTGTTCCTGATCCAGGCGCTGAACGGCGTCCAGCTCGGCATCCTGCTGTTCCTGGTGGCGGCCGGGCTGACCCTGATCTTCGGGGTGATGGACCTGATCAACCTCGCCCACGGCGCCCTCTACATGATCGGCGCCTACCTGGCCGCGACCCTGACGGCGCTCACCGGCAGCTTCTTCCTCGGCCTCGCGCTGGCGCTGCCGGCGACCCTCCTGTTCGGCATCGTCCTCGAGGTCTTGGTGGTGCGCCACCTCTACGAGCGGGACCACCTCGACCAGGTGCTCGCCACCTTCGGGCTGATCCTGATCCTCAACGAGGGCGTGCGGATCGTCTGGGGCTCGGGCCCGCTGAGCGTGCCGGTGCCCGAGATCCTGTCGGGATCGGTGCTCCTCGTCGGCACGCTGCACTACCCGCTCTACCGCATCGCCATCATCGCGGCGGGCCTCGCCACGGCCCTCGGCCTCCACCTCCTCGTCAACCACACCCGCCTCGGCATGCGCCTGCGCGCGGGCGCCACCCACGGCGCCATGGTGGCGGCCCTCGGCGTCGACATCCGGCGGCTGTTCATGGTGGTGTTCGGCCTCGGCGCCATGCTGGCGGGGTTCGCCGGCGCCATGGTGGCGCCGATCCTCTCGGTCGATCCCGGCATGGGCGACTCGGTCTTGATCCTGACCTTCGTGGTCATCGTCATCGGGGGCGTCGGCTCGGTGCGGGGCGCCTTCGTGGCGGGCCTCCTCGTCGGCCTCGCCGACCAGCTCGGGCGCACCTTCGGGCCGATCCTGCTGCGCAGCGTGCTCGACGCATCCGCGGCCTCGCAGACCGGGCGCACCCTCGCCCCGATGCTGATCTACATCCTGATGGCGGCGGTCCTGTTCTTCCGGCCCTCGGGGCTTTTTCCGATGCGGGGCGGGCGATGACCGCCCTCGTCGCCCGCGCCGCCGCCGAGCCGCCCCGACGCCGGATCGGCCTCTCCGGGACCGCGGTCGCGGCCGGGCTGATCCTCGGGGCCTTCGCGCTGGTGCCGGTCGCCGCGCAGGCCCTCGGGCTGCCCTTCCTCGTCGTCACGGCGACCCGGATGATGATCTTCGGGCTCGCCGCGCTCTCCCTCGACCTCGTGCTCGGCTACGGCGCCCTGGTGTCCTTCGGCCACGCCGCCTTCATCGGGATCGGCGCCTACGCGGTCGGCATCCTCGACGCGCACGGGGTCCATGACCTCGGCCTCCAGGCCCTCGCGGCGGTCGCGGCCTGCGCGCTCTTCGCCCTCGTCACCGGGGCGATCTCGCTGCGCACGCGCGGCGTCTACTTCATCATGATCACCCTGGCGTTCGGGCAGATGGCCTACTTCTTCATGGTCTCGCTCAGCGCCTACGGGGGCGACGACGGCCTGCCGCTGTCGCGGCGCTCGACGCTCGCCGGGCTGCCCCTGCTCGAGGGCGACCTGCCCCTGTTCTACGGCGTGCTCGCGGTCCTGGCCCTGTCCTGCCTGGCGCTCCACCGCGTCGTCGGCTCGCGCTTCGGCCGGGTGCTGCGCGGCACCCGCGACAACGCCGTGCGCATGCGGGCGATCGGCTTCGCGCCCTTCCCGTACCGGCTCACCGCCTACGTGGCGGCCGGGGCGCTCGCGGGCCTCGCCGGGGTGCTGCTCGCCAACCAGGCCGAGTTCGCCTCGCCGGCCTACATGAGCTGGCAGCGCTCGGGCGAGCTCATCGTCATGGTGGTGCTCGGCGGCATGGGGACCCTGGTCGGTCCGATCGCCGGCGCGGCGGCGCTCATCGCCGTCGAGGAGGGGCTCGCGCACTATTCCGAGCACTGGCGGCTCGGCCTCGGGCTCCTGCTGGTGCTGGTCGTGCTCCTCACCCGCGGCGGCCTCGCGGGCCTCGCGGCCCGGCTGACGGGGGCGCGCCCGTGAGCGCCCCGCTCCTCAGCGTCCGCCACCTGCGCAAGGCCTACGGCGCCCTCAAGGTCACGGACGACGTCGGCCTCGACGTGGCGGCGGGCGAGCTCCACGCCATCATCGGCCCCAACGGCGCCGGCAAGACCACGCTGATCCACCAGCTCTCCGGCAGCCTGCCGAGCGATTCCGGCGAGGTGCGCCTCGCCGGCGAGGACATCACCGGCCGCTCCATGGTCGAGCGGGTGCGCCGCGGCCTCGCCCGCTCGTTCCAGATCACCTCGGTCCTCGACGGCTTCTCGGTGCTCGAGAACGCCGCCCTGGCGGTCCAGGCGCGCGCGGGGTCGAGCTTCCGGTTCGTCCGGCCGGCCGCCCGCGAGGACGCGCTGAACGAGGCCGCGATGGCCGCCCTCGCCCGGGTCGGGCTCGCCGACCGCGCCGGGCGGCGCGCCGGCAGCCTCTCGCACGGGGAGAAGCGGCAGCTCGAGATCGCGGTGGCGCTCGCCACCGACGCCCGCCTGCTCCTCCTCGACGAGCCGCTCGCCGGCACCGGCCCGGAGGAATCCGCGATCCTCGTCGGGCTGATGCGGGACCTCAAGACGACCCACACCATCGTGCTGATCGAGCACGACATGGAGGCGGTGTTCGCGCTCGCCGACCGGATGAGCGTGCTCGTCTACGGCCGGGTGATCGCCAGCGGCGATCCGGCCGCCGTGCGGGCCGACCCCGAGGTGCGGGCCGCCTATCTCGGCGAGGAGGAGGCGGCCTGATGCTGCGCGTCGAGGGCCTCGAGAGCCAGTACGGCGATTCCCGCATCCTGTTCGGGATCGACCTCGCGGTGGGGCGCGGCGAGGTGGTGACGCTGCTCGGCCGCAACGGCATGGGCAAGACCACCACGATCCGGTCGATCTTCGGGCTCCTCAAGCCCCGGGCCGGACGGGTGTGGATCGACGGCGAGGACATGACCGGGCGCCCCTCCCACCTCGTGGCCCGCCGGGGCCTCGGCCTCGTGCCGGAGGGGCGCCAGGTCTTCCCGACCCTCTCGGTGGAGGAGAACCTGCTCGCCACCGAGCGGGGCCCCCGGGGGGCGAAGTGGACGCTCGAGGCGGTCTACCGCCTGTTCCCGCGCCTGAAGGAGCGCCGGCGCAACGGCGGCGACCAGCTCTCGGGCGGCGAGCAGCAGATGCTGGCGATCGGCCGCGCCCTCATGACCAACCCGCGCCTCGTGGTGCTGGACGAGGCGACCGAGGGCCTGGCGCCCCTGATCCGGGAGGAGATCTGGCGCTGCCTCCAGGCGATCAAGCGGGAGGGCGAGGCGATCCTCGTCATCGACAAGAACGTCGATGCCCTCGCGCGCTTCGCCGACCGCCACGTGGTGATCGAGAAGGGCCGCGTCGTCTGGAGCGGGACGACCGAGGAGCTGCGGCGCGCCCCGCAGGTCAAGGACAGGTTCCTGCACGTGTGAGGGGCGGATCCCCCGCACTGGTGCAGGGTCCCGCTCCGGTTCGGGGGCGGGCCGGCGCGACGGCGTAACGACACGATGGAGCGTTCCATGACGAGCATGAGTGCAGGCGTGACCCGGGCCAACGAGGGCATCGAGGGCATCCGCTGGAACATCCTCGGCCAGACCTACGTGCCCAAGCAGCTCTCCGAGAGCTCGCTGTCCTGGCACGCCACCTTCCCGCCCGGCACCTTCGTGCCGCCCCACATCCACCCGAACCAGGACGAGTTCATCTACATGCTCGAGGGCCGCCTGACCCTGGTGCTGGACGGCCAGGAGAGCGCGGCCGGGCCCGGCGACACGGTCCGGCTGCCGCGGGGCCGGCCGCACGGCCTGTTCAACCGCAGCGACGCGGACGTGAAGTGCGTGTTCTGGGTCGCGCCGGCGCGCCGGCTCTACGACCTGTTCTGGGCGCTCCACAACCTCGGGCCGCAGGCCGACCCGGCCGACGTCGTGGCGGTCTCGGCCAAGCACGAGGTCGACTTCCTGCCCCCTCCCGAGGCGGAGTGAGCCCATGGCCGTCATCATCGTCGGGGCCGGCATCGGCGGCCTCGCCACCGCCCTCATGCTGCACCAGCGCGGCATCCGGGCCGAGATCTACGAGCAGTCCCCCGAGGTGCGCGAGGTCGGGGTGGGCATCAACACCCTGCCGCACGCGATCCGGGAGCTCGCCGAGCTCGGCCTGCTGCCGGCCCTCGACCGGGTCGGCATCCGCACCCGCGAGCTCGCCTACTTCAACCGCCAGGGCCAGGAGGTGTGGCGCGAGCCGCGCGGCCTCGAGGCGGGACACCCGGTGCCGCAATTCTCGATCCACCGCGGGCGCCTCCAGGGCGTGCTGCACGAGGCGGTGCGCGCGCGCCTGGGCGCCGACGCGGTGCGCACCGGCCTCGCGCTCGCGGGCTTCATGCAGGACGAGGGCGGGGTCACGGCGCACTTCACCGACGCGCTGAGGGGCGATGCCGGGCGCACCGTGCGGGGCGACGCGCTGATCTGCGCCGACGGCATCCACTCGGTCGCCCGGCGCGCCTTCTTCCCCGACGAGGGACCGCCGCGCTGGGACGGCGTCCTCATGTGGCGCGGCGCCGCCGAGTGGGCGCCCTGGGGCGACGGCCGCACCATGGCGATCGGCGGCGGCATGGGCGCCAAGTGCGTGCTCTACCCGATCGCCGAGGGCCGCGAGGGCCGGCAGCTCATGAACTGGGTGGTCTTCGTCAAGATGGCGGACGGGCGGGTCTCGCCGCCCCCGAAGGAGAGCTGGTCGCGCCCGGCCCTGCGCGCGACGGTGCTGCCCTACGCCCGCCGCTTCACCATCCCGGGCTTCGACCTCGCGGCCCTGGTCGAGGCGACGCCGCAGGCCTTCGAGTACCCGATGTGCGACCGCGACCCCCTGCCCCGCTGGACCCACGGGCGGGTGACGCTCCTCGGGGACGCCGCCCACCCGATGTACCCGGTCGGCTCGAACGGGGCCTCCCAGGCGATCCTCGACGCCCGCGCCCTCGGCGACGCCCTCGCGCGGGCCGAGCACCCGGCCCAGGCGCTCCACGCCTACGAGGCGGAGCGCCGGCCGAGGACCGCCGAGATCGTGCTCCTCAACCGCAAGGGCGGGCCGGAGCGGGTGATCGACGAGGTCGAGAAGCGGGCGCCTGCCGGCTTCGCGCAGGTCGACGACGTCCTGAGCCGCGCCGAGCGCCAGGCGATCGTCGGCGGCTACGCCGGAAAGGCGGGCTTCGCCGCGGCCGAGCGGCCCGGCCCCTTGCGGGTCGCGGCGGGCTGAGGCGCACCCCCGGCCCCGGGCCCGGGCGCGCCGGAAACGTTCAAGGTTGAAGCAATTCGTGAGAGCGAGCCTGCCGTGAGCCAGCCCCGACCCTCCCGACACGTCCTCGTCACCGGTGCCGCCCGCGGCATCGGGCGCGCCATCGCGTCGGCCTTCGTGGCGGCGGGCGAGGAGGTGACGGTGCTCGGCCGGACGCCCGCGAGCGCCGAGCGGGCGCGGGCCGAGATCGGCGCCGCCCGCGCGGTCGCGGCCGACGTCAGCGACGCGGACGCCCTCGCGGCCGCGCTCGCGGCGGCCGCGCAGGCCGGCGGCCCGGTCGAGGTGCTGGTCAACAACGCCGGCGGGGCCGAGACCGCGCCCCTCGGCCGCAGCGACGTCGCGCAGCTGCGCCGCATGATGGCGCTCAACCTCGAGCCGGTCCTGACGGCGGTCCGCGCCGTGGTGCCGGCCATGCGGGCGCGGGGGCAGGGCCGCATCGTCACGGTGGCCTCGACCGCCGGCCTCAAGGGCTATCCCTACGTCGGCGCCTACTGCGCGGCCAAGCACGCGGTGGTCGGGCTGACCCGCGCCCTGGCGCTCGAACTCGCCCCCACGGGCATCACCGTCAACGCGGTCTGCCCGGGCTACACCGACACCGACCTCGTCGCGGGCGCCCTCGACGGGCTTGAGGCCAGGACCGGCCGCGACCGGGCCGAGCTGATGGCCGAGTTCACACGCCACAACCCCCTCGGCCGCCTGATCCGGCCCGAGGAGGTGGCGGACGGGGTGCTCTGGCTCGCCGGCCCGGGCGCGGCCGGGGTGACCGGGCAGGCTGTCGCGGTCGCGGGTGGCGAGTCGTGAGCGACGCCGCGCCGCCCGATCCGGAGGGCCGCATCCCGGTCGGCGCCCACCGGCACCGCAGCGAGCTGCGCCTCTGGCTGCGCCTCCTCACCACCGCCAACACCATCGAGGCGGAGATCCGGCGCCGCCTGCGCGACCGGTTCAACACCACCCTGCCCCGCTTCGACCTGATGGCGCAGCTCGAGCGCGCGCCGGACGGCATACTGCTCGGCGAGCTGTCCCGCCGCATGATGGTCTCGAACGGCAACGTCACGGGCCTCGTCGAGCGCCTGGCGCAGGAGGAGCTGCTCGAGCGCCAGGTCTCCGAGACCGACCGGCGCGCCGTGCGGGTGCGCCTGACCCGCCGCGGGCGCGCCGCCTTCGCCGAGATGGCGCGGGCGCACGCCGACTGGATCGGCGAGCTGATCGGGGCCCTCGACCCGGCCGAGCAGGAGGCGCTGTCGGCGCGGCTCGGCGCGCTCAAGGCCTCGGTGCAGACCGGCGCGCCCGCACCCGCACGGCCCCCCAAGGGAGGATCCATGAAACGCCAGAACGCCATCGCGGCCCCCCTCGCGGGCTTCGCGCCCGCGCATTTCCGCCTCGCGATCGAGGCGGGCATCGCCACGATCACCCTCGACCGGCCGGACCGGAAGAACCCGCTCACCTTCGAGAGCTACGCCGAGCTGCGCGACACCTTCCGGGCGCTGCGCTACGAGGACGGCGTCACCGCGGTCGTGGTCACGGGCGCGGGCGGCAACTTCTCGAGCGGCGGCGACGTGTTCGAGATCATCGAGCCGCTGACGCGCCTCGGCGCGGCCGACCTCCACGCCTTCACGGCCATGACGGGGGACCTCGTCAAGGAGATGCGGGCCTGCCCGCAGCCCGTCGTCGCCGCCGTCGAGGGCATCTGCGCCGGGGCCGGCGCCATCGTGGCCATGGCTTCCGACCTGAGGGTCGCGGCCGCGGGCGCCAGGGTGGCGTTCCTGTTCAACCGCGTCGGGCTCGCGGGCTGCGACATGGGGGCCTGCGCGATCCTGCCCCGCCTGATCGGCCAGGGCCGGGCCTCGGAGCTCCTCTACACCGGCCGCTTCATGAGTGCCGAGGAGGGCGAGCGCTGGGGCTTCTTCAACCGCCTCGTCCCGGCGGGCGGGGCGCTCGAGGCGGCCGGCGAGATGGCGCGGGCGCTCACCGCCGGGCCGACCTACGCCAACGGCCTCACCAAGCGGATGCTCCACATGGAGTGGGCGATGGGGGTGGACGCCGCCATCGACGCCGAGGCGGTGGCGCAGGCGCTCTGCATGAAGACCGAGGATTTCCGCCGCGCCTTCGAGGCCTTCGCCGAGAAGCGCAAACCCGTCTTCGCGGGCGACTGACCATGCCGGACGCGACGTTCCTCGACTGGCCGTTCCTCGAGCCCCGCCACCGCGGCCTCGCCGCGCAGGCCGAGGCCTGGGCGGCCCGGACCATCCCGGGCCTCGTCGACCACCACGACGTCGACGCCTCCTGCCGCCGCCTCGTGGCGGCCCTGGGCGAGGCCGGGTTCCTCGCCTACGCGGCGCCCGAGGACGGGCGCTTCGACGTGCGGGCCCTCTGCCTCCTGCGGGAGACCTTCGCCCGCCACGACGGGCTCGCGGACTTCGCCTTCGCCATGCAGGGCCTCGGCAGCGGGGCGGTCACCCTCGCGGGCACCGACGCCCAGCGCGCGCGCGTGCTCCCCGGCGTGCGGGCGGGGCGCAGCGTCGCGGCCTTCGCGCTGACCGAGCCGGAGGCCGGGTCGGACGTCGCCCAGATCGCCCTCACGGCCGGGCCGGCCGGCGACGGCCGGGTCCGCCTCGACGGCGAGAAGACCTGGATCTCGAACGGCGGCATCGCCGACACCTACGTGGTCTTCGCCCGCAGCGGCGAGGCCGCGGGCGCCCGCGGCCTCTCGGCCTACCTCGTCCCGGCCGGCACGCCGGGCCTGCACGTCGCCGAGCGCCTCGACACCATCGCGCCCCACCCGCTGGCACGGCTGCGCTTCGAGGATTGCCGGGTGCCGGCGGAGAACCGCATCGGCGCGGGCGGCGCGGGCTTCAAGGTCGCGATGGCGACCCTGGACGTCTTCCGCGCCACCGTGGGGGCGGCGGCCCTCGGCTTCGCCCGCCGGGCGCTCGACGCCACCCTGGCGCGGGTCCGCTCGCGGCAGCTCTTCGGGGCGCCCCTCGCGGCGATGCAACTCACCCAGACGAGCCTCGCCGAGATGGCGACGGCGATCGACACGGCTGCGCTCCACGTCTACCGCGCCGCCTGGACCCGCGACGCGGGCGCCCCCCGCATCACCCGGGAGGCCGCCATGGCCAAGATGGTGGCGACGGAGGCGGCGCAGGGCGTCATCGACCGGGCGGTGCAGCTCCACGGCGGCGAGGGCGTGCGCGCCGGCTCGGTGCCCGAGACCCTCTACCGCGAGATCCGCGCGCTGCGGATCTACGAGGGCGCCACCGAGGTCCAGAAGCTCGTCATCGCCCGCCAGATCCTGGGCTGACCGGAGGATTGCCGTGCAGGAGACCCGTGACGCCCCGACCCGAGACGCGGCCGCCGGCAGGGCCGGGGCCGGGCCCGTCGACACCTTCGTGCGCGACAACCTGCCGCCCGCCGAGGAGATGCCGGACTTCATCAACCTCGACCGGCTCGGCTACCCGGAGCACCTGAACGCCACGGTCGAGCTCGTCGACCGCCACCTGGCGGCCGGGCGCGGCGACCGGGTGGCCCTCGTCGGCCCGGAGGTGACCTGGACCTACGCGGACCTCGCCCGGATGATCGACCGCATGGCGAACGTCCTCGCGGGCCCGCTCGGCCTCGTGCCAGGCCAGCGCGTGCTGCTGCGCTCGGCCAACAACCCGACCAAGGTCGCGCTCTACCTCGCGATCATCAAGGCGGGCGGGATCGTGGTGGCGACGATGCCGCTCCTGCGCGCCAAGGAGCTCGTGCCGATCCTCGACAAGGCCCGGATCGGGCTCGCCCTCTGCGAGGCCGGGCTCGCGGCCGAGATGGAGGCGGCCGCCGCCGGGATGCCGGGCGGCGTGCGGATCGTCACCTGGTCGGGCACGGCCGGGGGCGCCCTCGGCGCGCTGCTCGAGGGCGCCTCCGACGCCTTCGCGCCGCCCCCGACCCGGGCCGACGATCCCTGCCTCCTCGGCTTCACCTCGGGCACAACGGGCCTGCCGAAGGCGACGATCCACTACCAGCGCGACCTCCTGGTGATCTGCGACGCCTACGCCCGCGAGGTGCTGCGGGCGGGGCCCGACGACGTCTTCATCGGGTCGCCGCCCCTCGCCTTCACGTTCGGCCTCGGCGGCCTCGTGCTGTTCCCGTTCCGGGTCGGCGCCTCGGCGGTGCTGATCGAGAAGGCCGGTCCGCCGGAGCTCGCCCGCGCCATCGCGCGCTACCGCGCCACCATCGTGTTCACGGCGCCCACCGCCTACCGGGCGATGCTGTCGCTGCTGCCCGAGCACGACCTGTCCTCGCTGCGCAAGTGCGTCTCGGCCGGCGAGACCCTGCCGGCGCCGACCTACCATGCCTGGCTGAAGGCGACCGGCCTCAAGCTCATGGACGGCATCGGGGCGACCGAGATGCTGCACATCTTCATCGCCGCCCGCGAGGACGAGATCCGGCCCGGCGCCACCGGCAGGCCGGTGCCGGGCTACGAGGCGCGGGTGATCGACGAGGAGGGCCGGCCCTGCCCGCCCGGGGTGCCGGGCCGCCTCGCGGTGCGCGGGCCGATCGGCTGCCGCTACCTCGCCGACGCGCGCCAGGCCGCCTACGTCCGGGACGGCTGGAACATCACCGGCGACACCTACGTGCAGGATGCGGACGGGTACTTCTGGTTCCAGGCCCGCAACGACGACATGATCGTCTCGGCGGGCTACAACATCGCCGGGCCGGAGGTGGAGGCGAGCCTCCTCGCCCACCCGGCCGTCGCGGAGTGCGGCGTGGTCGCGGCCCCCTGCCCCGAGCGCGGCCGGATCGTCGCCGCCTACGTGGTGCTGAACCCCGGCCTGACCGGGGACCCGGCCCTCGCGCGGGCGCTGCAGGACCACGTGAAGCAGGACCTCGCGCCCTACAAGTACCCGCGGGCGGTCCACTTCGTGGCCGCCCTGCCCAAGACCGAATCCGGAAAGCTGCAACGCTTCGCCCTGCGCAAGCGGGCCGAGGAAGAAGCCAGGCAGGGAGAACACGCGTGACCGCCACCCGACCGCTCGTCCGCGAGGACGCGACGCCCAACGCCGCCTTCGCGCCGCAGGGGCTCACGACGCTCCAGCCCGCCGCCTGGCGCAAGCCGAAGGGCTACGCCAACGGCATGGCGGGCCGCGGCACCGTGGTGATGACCGGCGGCCTGATCGGCTGGGACGCGGACGAGGTGCTGGCCGAGGGCTTCCTCCCGCAGGTCGAGCAGACGCTGCGCAACATCCTGGCGGTGCTGGCCGAGGCCGGCGGCGGTCCCGAGCACGTGGCGCGCCTGACCTGGTACGTGCGCAGCGTCGCGACCTACCGCGCCTCCCTGTCCGAGCTCGGCCCGGTCTACCGGCGCGTCATGGGCCGCCACTTCCCCGCGATGGCGCTGGTGCAGGTCGCCGACCTCGTCGAGCCGGGGGCCCTCGTGGAGATCGAGGCGACCGCGATCGTGCCGGACGCGGCGTGATGGGGAGCGCGCCCGCCTGGGAGGCCGGGGCGGTCCCGCTCGGCGATCCGGACCTCGCCTACGACAATGCCGCCGCGATCCCGGACGCGGCGGCGTTCCCGCCGCGCTGGGCCGCCGAGGCCGCCGCCTTCCGGGCGCGCCTCGGCGGGGCCGGCCGCGCCCGGCTCGACCTGCCCTACGGCGCGGGCGCGCGGCACCGCTACGACCTCTTCCTGCCCGAGGGCGAGGCCGCGGGCCTCGTGGTGTTCATCCACGGCGGCTACTGGCGGGCGTTCGACAAGTCGGTCTGGTCCCACCTCGCCGCCGGCCCCCTGGCGGCCGGCCACGCGGTGGCGCTCCCGAGCTACCCGCTCTGCCCCGACGCCCGCATCGCCGGCATCACCGCGGACATCGCGGCCTTCCTCGAGCGGGCCGCCGCGGAGGTGCCCGGCCCGATCCGGCTCTGCGGCCACTCGGCGGGCGGCCACCTCGCGGCGCGGATGCTCTGCGCCGACGTCGACCTCGGTTGCGCGGGGCGGATCGTCCGGGCGGTCTCGATCAGCGGCGTCCACGACCTGCGCCCGCTCCTGGCGACGCGGATGAACGCGGTCCTGCGCCTCCACGCCGACGAGGCCCGCCGCGAGAGTCCCGCCCTGCGCGAGCCGCGCCCGGGCGCCCGCCTCGTCGCCTGCGCGGGGGCCGGGGAGCTGCCGGAGTTCCGCCGCCAGAACCTGCTCCTGGCGAACGTCTGGCACGGCCTCGGCGCCGTCACGGCGGCGTTCGAGGTCGCGGGCCGGCATCATTTCGGCATCGTGGAAGACCTCGCCGATCCCCGCAGCGCCCTGACCCGGGCAATCGTCGGCGACTGACCGGCGGGCCGCCTCAGCGCCGCCGGCCCTCCCGCCGGAACACGCCGACGATCTCGACATGGGCCGAGTGCCGGAACTGGTCCACCGGCGTCACCGCGTCCAGCCGGAAGCCGGCGCGGGCGAGGAGGCCCGCGTCGCGCGCGAAGGTGGCGGCGTCGCAGGAGACGCCGATTGCCACCGGCACCTTCGACTCGGCGATGCGCGCGGCCTGCGCCTCGGCCCCTGCCCGGGGCGGGTCGAACACCACCGCGTCGAAGCGGTCGAGCTCCGGGGCGAGGAGCGGCCGGCGGAAGAGGTCGCGGCGCTCGGCCGTGACGGCGCGCAGGCCCGGGGTCTCCCGGGCGGCGCGGTCGAGGGCCGCGACGGCGCCGGGATCGCTCTCGACGGCGTGGACGGCACGGCTCTCCGCCAGGACGAGCGAGAAGGCGCCCGAGCCCGCGAACAGGTCGGCGACGCGCCGGGCCCGGCCGGTCCCGGCGGCGACGAGGCCCGCCAGGGCCGCCTCGCCGGCCGCGGTGGCCTGCAGGAAGCCGCCCGGCGGCGCGAGCACGCGGGCGCGCCCGGAGGCGGTCTCGGGCGGGCGGCGCACGATCAGCACGTCGCCGTGCAGGGAGAGCCGGGCGAGATCGAGCTCGCCCGCGAGGCCGATCAGGGTCTGGCGCGCGCGCGCGGAGGCCGGGCCGTGGCCGCGCAGGTCGACGTCGAGGCCGCCCGACGTCGCCGTCACCTGCACGTCGAGGGGCTTGCCCCCGCCCCCGAGCGGGCCGCTCAGGCGGCGGGCGTTCCCGGGCGCGCCGTGCAGGGCCGGCTCGGTGATCGGGCAGAGGTCGATCGGCACGAGGGCGTGGCTGCGGGCCGCCATGAACCCGGCCCGCGGCCCGCCCTCCCCGGCGCGGACGTGCAGGGTGATCCGGCGCCGCCCGGCCCCGTGGGCGTCGACGAGGGGCGCGACGGGCGCCGCGATGCCGGCGCGCGCGAGCGCCGCCGCGACGAGGTCGCGCTTCCAGGCCGCGTAGGGCGCGGGAGCGAGATGCTGGACCGCGCAGCCGCCGCAGGTGCCGAAATAGGGGCAGAACGGCGCGATCCGGTCCGGGGACGGCTCCAGCACGGCCTCGAGCCGGGCCCGGGCCGCGCCGCCGCGGGCCCCCTCCTCGGGGATGACGTTGACCGTCTCGCCCGGCAGCGCCCCCGGCACGACGAGGCCGTCCGCCGTCACGCCGTCGCCGCGGGCGCCGAGGCGGGCGATGCGCACCGGCCCGCTCACGCGCCGGCTCCCCGGCGGACGGCGCCGATCAGGAACTCCCGGTTGCCGTCCCCGCCCTCGACCGGCGACGGGATCAGGCCGGCGACCGCGAGGCCGAGCGTCTCCACGAGGGAGCGGACGGCCGCGCAGACCTCCGCCTGGACGGCCTCGTCGCGCACGAGGCCGCCGCGGCCGACGCGCTCGCGCCCGGCCTCGAATTGCGGCTTGATCAGCGCCACCAGCGCGGCCTCCGGGGCGAGGAGCGGGACGAGGCCCGGCAGGACGAGGCGCAGGCCGATGAAGCTGACATCGATCACCAGGAGACCCGGAGGTTCCGGCAGCAGGGAGGGGTCGAGGGCGCGGGCGTCCGTGGCCTCGAGGGCGGCGACGCGGGCATCCGCCGCGAGGCGCGGGTGGAGCTGCCCGCGCCCGACATCCACCGCGTGGACGCGGGCGGCCCCGCGGCGCAGCAGCACGTCGGTGAAGCCCCCGGTCGAGGCGCCGACGTCGAGGCAGACCCGCCCGGCGGGATCGAACCCGAACGCGTCGAGCGCCGCCGCGAGCTTGAGGCCGCCGCGGGACACGTAGGGGTGGGGCGCCTCGGCGACGATCGCGGCGTCCCGGGCGAGGAGGTCGGAGGCGCGCCGCACGGCCGCGCCGTCGGCGCTGACGAGCCCGGCCTCGATCGCCGCGCGGGCCCGGGCCCGGCTCTCGAAGTGACCCGCCTCCACGAGGAGGCGGTCGGCGCGAAGACGCTCCCGCGCCGTCATCCCGTGCGATCCTGCATCGGCCCTGTCGACGGCACTGTTGCTCCTTACCTATTGTCGCGGTGGACAGAAGAGAGTGTTGCCCATGAGAACGACCCTGCTCGCGAGCGCCGTGTTCCTCGGCCTCGCGATCCCGGCGACCGCCCAGGACAAGGCCGCGGCCCCCGCTGCACCCGCGACCTACGACGCGCCGATCATCAACAACAAGGGGCAGACGATCGGCAAGATCGCCCTGCGGGACGGGGCCAACTCCCTGGTGGTGCGGGTCACGATCCAGGCCGGCGGGCTGCCGCCCGGCTGGCACGGCATCCACTTCCACGCCGTCGGCACCTGCGCCGACGTGGACAAGTTCCAGGATTCGAAGGCCCACCTGAACCACGACAACGCCAAGCACGGCCTCCTGAACCCGGACGGCCCGGACGAGGGCGACCTGCCGAACGTCTTCGCGGCGCAGGACGGCTCGGTCAACGCCGAGGTGTCGAGCGATACGCCGCTGACCGGCGAGGGCGGCCTCAAGGACGCCGACGGCGCGGCCCTGGTGATCCACGCGAGCGAGGACGACCACGCGACGCAGCCGATCGGCAACGCGGGGGCCCGGATCGCCTGCGCGGTGATCAAGTAGACCTTCGCAGCGACCTCCCGCCGGGCGTTCCGCCCGGGGGGAGGTCGCCCGCCGCGGGCGGCGGGCCCGCCACGAGAGGCCGCCCGCCGCGAACCCGCCAATCCTATTCCCGCGGCTGGCCGATGGCGTCGAGCATCTCGGAGAACCACGGGACCTGCGGGTCGAAGGCCTTGCCGCCGCGGATGCGCGGGAACTCGATCGCCCGCAGGCGGCCCTCCCGCTCCTCGTCGTGGCCGATCACGCCCGAGACGCCCCCGAGGGCGCACTCGACCGCGAGGTCGACCATGCCCTGGATCAGGCGCAGGTCGTCGGCGTTGGCGGCGGCCGAGCGGGAGAAGTGGCCGGATTTCTGCACGAGCGTCTTCTCGGCCCCGATGCGCGGCGCGAAGCGGTCGGCGAACCACTTGCCGACGTTGACGGTGTCGATCTTGACGTGCCCGAACGCGTCCCGGCCCAGGACCTCGCCGCGGCCCTCCATCTCGGCGACGATGGTGTCGAGCCCGGCGCCCTCGCTGAGGAAGATGGTGACGCAGTCCTTCGCGTCGAGGCGGGCGCGCAGCCGCTCGGCCTCGCGGTCGAGGTCGAGGGGGCTTTCCGGCACGTAGACGGCGTCGATCTCCTTCTGGGCTCGGTCGAGGCCGAAGGCGGGCAGGAATGGCACGCCGTCGAGCCGCGCCCGGTAGGCCCGGGCGGTCGCCGCGGTGAGCCAGCCACAATTGCGGCCCATCACCTCATGCACGATGAGCATGCGCGGGTTGGCGCTCTGCTCGTTGACGACGTTCTCGAAGTAGAGCGCGCCCTGCTCGGCCGCCGTCCAGGCGCCGAGGGTCTGGCGGATCGGCACCACGTCATTGTCGATGGTCTTGGGCAGCCCCACCACGGTGAGCGCGTAGCCGTTCCCCTGGAGGTAGCCGGCGAGGTCGGCCGCGGTGGTGTTGGTGTCGTCGCCGCCGATCGTGTGCAGGATCGTGATGCCGTCGCGGGCGAGCTGGTCGGCGGCGACGCGCAGCGGGTCCTGGCCCTCCCGGACAAGGCCGCGCTTGACGCAATCCGCCACGTTGGTGAGCTTGATCCGGCTGTTGCCGAGGGGCGAGCCGCCGTGCTTGAGCAGCAGCCCGGCGGACGCGCGCACCTCGGGCGTGACGCGCAGGTGCTCGCCCTTGAGCAGGCCCTTGTAGCCGCTGCGGTAGCCGATGATCTCGATCTCGGGCGCGAGGTCGGTGTAGCGCGCGATCAATCCGCCGACCGCCGCGGACAGGCAGGGCGCGATGCCGCCGGCGGTGAGCATGGCGATTCGGGGCGTGGGCATGTCGGGCTCCGCGTGTCGTCGGAGCCCGCATCATGGCGGCTCCTGCCGCCGGGTCCAGTCCCCGGGGGCGGCCGGCGGCCCGTGGGCCGCCTCGTTCCCGTCAGTCCTTGTCGAGGCTGAGGTCGGGCGCCTCGGGGTTCTTCATGCCGACGACGTGGTAGCCCGCATCGACGTGGAGGATCTCGCCGGTCATGCCGCGGGACATGTCGGAGACGAGGTAGGCGGCCGTCTCGCCGACCTCGTCGATGGTCACCGAGCGGCGCAGGGGCGCGTTGTACTCGTTCCACTTCAGGATGTAGCGGAAATCGCCGATGCCGGAGGCCGCCAGGGTCTTGATCGGCCCGGCCGAGATCGCGTTGACGCGGATCTTCTGCGGGCCGAGATCGGCCGCGAGGTAGCGCACCGAGGCCTCGAGCGCCGCCTTGGCGACGCCCATGACGTTGTAGTGCGGCATCCACTTCTCGGCGCCGTAATAGGTCAGCGTGAGCAGCGAGCCGCCGTCGCGCATCAGCTTCTCGGCCCGCTGGGCGATGGCGGTGAACGAGTAGCAGGAGATCAGCAGCGACTTGGTGAAGTTCGCCTCGCTGGTCTCGACGTAGCGGCCGGTGAGCTCGTCCTTGTCCGAGAAGGCGATGCAGTGGACCACGAAGTCGAGCCCGCCGGCGAAGTGGCGCCCGGCGGCCTCGAACACGGCGTCGATCGAGGCCGGGTCGGTGACGTCGCAATGGCCCACCACCGCCGCGTCGAGCTCGCGGGCGAGGGGCTCGACGCGCTTCTTCAGGGCCTCGCCCTGGTACGTGAAGGCGAGCTCGGCGCCGTGCTGGCGGGCGCTGCGGGCGATGCCCCAGGCGATCGAGCGGTTGTTGGCGACGCCGAGCACGAGGCCGCGCTTGCCGGCGAGCAGCCCCGCCTTCGGCGACGCGGACTGCGCGAAGTCCTGTACCTGTGCCCGGTTCGAGTCAGCCATGAGTCACCCAAAGAACAGCCGCCAGCGGAAGACCGCACCCGCCCCGGCCCCGCGAACCTGGCCGTGCATGGCGCCCCACCGGCATCCTTAGCCGACGCCCGCGGGCGACGGAAGTCCGGCCGCGCGGCCGGGCTTCCGAAACCCGGGGCCCGGCCCGGCCGGGCGGCGTTCAACCCTGGGCGGTGGCGGCGCGGCGCTTGCGGGCGTAGTCGAGGAGCGCCTCGTCGCCGGCGGCCGGGAGCACGATGGCGACGCTGGCCAGCAGGTCGCCCCGGCTGCCGTCCTTCTTCGGCAGGCCCTTGCCGCGCAACCGGAAGGTGCGGCCGGAGCTGGTCATGGCCGGGATCTTCATCTCGACCACGCCGGTCAGCGTCGGCACCCGGATCGGGCCGCCGAGCACGGCGTCCTCGAGCGGCACCTCGACGGCGATGCGCAGGTCGGCGCCCTCGACCTGGAAGCGGGCATCGGCCGAGAACCGGATGGTCAGGAGCGCGTCGCCGGCCTCGGCGCCGTGCGCGCCCGCGTAGCCGAGGCCGCGCAGGCGGATGACCTGCCCGTCGACGACGCCCTTGGGCACCACCACGTCGACCTCGCGGCCCGACGGCAGGTTCAGCCGCAGCTTCGCCTCGGTGGCGACCTGCTCGAGGGTGACGGTGAGCTCGGCCGAGACGTCGTCGCCCTTCTGGGCGGCCGCGCGGGGGCCGGCCCCGCCCGCCGACCGGAAGGCCTCGCCGAACAGGTGGGAGAAGATGTCCTCGCCCAGGCCCCCGGCCCCGCCGCCCCGCGCGCGGTTCATGGCCTCGAAGTCGAAGCCCCCGAAGCCGCCGCGGCCCCCGCCCGCCGCGCCGCCGCCCCCGCCGGCCCCGAACCCCTCGAAGCCGGTGAAGCGCGGCTTGCCGTCGCCGTCGATGGCGCCCTTGTCGAACTGCTCGCGCTTCTTGGCGTCACCCAGGATCTCGTAGGCCTGGTTGACCTCGGCGAAGCGGTCCTGCGCCTTGGCGTCGTTCTTGTTGCGGTCGGGGTGGTAGGTCTTGGCGAGCTTGCGGAAAGCCTTCTTGATCTCGGCCTCGTCGGCCGAGCGGCTCACGCCGAGGACGTCGTAAGGGTTGGGCATGGCGATCCGGGCAGAGTTGGGCTGGAGCAGGGCCGCTCCGCGAATGCGAGTCGAACCCTATCTGGCGACGGTGTTGCCGGATTGCAACGCACGCGCCCGCGGGTTTTGCAGGCGCGGCCTGCGCGCCGATGCAGCCGGCTTCGCCGCGGCCGGGCGGCCGGCCTCAGGCCGGATCGCCCGCGGGCTTCGTCGTCGCCTTGAGGCTCTTCAGCTCCCAGGCGCCGCCGGAGGGCCGGCAGCCCGTGCCGCGCACGAAGCGGTTGCCCGAGGGCCCGATCACGGTCGCCAGGAAGCCGCGGCAGATCTCGTCGTTGCGCACGAAGGGCAGGCCCGTGGGATTGACCATGCCGCGCATGCCCGAGCCCGGGTTGTCCCACTTCACGGGCTGGCCGTTGCCCTGCGGGTCAAGGGCGACGCCGAGCGCCGCCTTGGCCCGGCGCCAATCCTCGATCGAGAGATCGCCGCCGAAGCTCCTGGGGGCCGCGGGCGCGATGCTGCCGGTCGTGTCCGTCTCCGCGGGCGCCTGCGCCAGCGTCGGCCGGAACATGATCAGCGGCTGGCTGCACCCGCCGACCGCGAGCATCCCGCCCGCCGCGAGGCCGCACACGGCCGCACCGAGCGCCCATCCGCGCGAACTGACTTTACACACGCCGCGACGCATCACACCTGTTCTCACGACGGGGGGCCCCGGCGCCGCGACGCACGCACGCTTGCGACGCCGGCCCGCCCCTCAGATCCGGTTGTCACAGGTAAGGACGATGCCGTGGACGGGTTAACGAACGATGATTTCACCCAGTGCACGGATCCCTGGTCGCTCTTCGACCAGTGGTTTGCACAGGCCCGCGCGTCCGAGCCGGAGGATCCGAACGCCATGGCGCTCGCGACCGCGGGCGCGGACGGGCTGCCGGACGTGCGCATCGTGCTGCTCAAGGGCGCCGACGCGCGCGGCTTCGTGTTCTACACCAACACGCTCTCGCTGAAGGGGGCGGAGCTGGCCGAGAACCCCCGCGCCGCCCTGGTGCTGCACTGGAAGAGCCTGCGGCGCCAGGTCCGGGCCCGCGGCGAGGTGACCCGGGTGGACGACGCGGAGGCCGACGCCTACTTCGCGAGCCGCGCCCGGGACAGCCGCATCGGGGCCTGGGCGAGCCGCCAGTCGCAGGCCCTGGAGAGCCGGGACGCGCTGGTGCGGGCCGTGGCCGAGGTCTCGGCGCGCTTCCCCGAGGCTGAGGTGCCCCGCCCGCCGCACTGGACGGGCTACCGCATCGCCCCGGTGACGATGGAGTTCTGGCAGGACGGCGCCTCCCGGCTGCACGACCGCGTGCGCTTCACCCGGGCCGGAGCGGCCTGGGAGCGGGCGCGGCTCTACCCCTGAGGCGCTCCCGGCCGCGCCGGGGCGCCGCGCGGCGCCGCCATGCTGCGGCGCGGCGAGCCCTGGATTTCCCCGGCGGCGAGGCCTACCGTGAGCGCCTCCCGCGCGTCAGGCCGAACCGCCCCGAACCTGCGCCCCGCATACGATGCCCCGAGGAACCGCCTTGGCCCAGTCGACCAACGAACGCCGGCGCGTGATGCTCCTCACGGGTGCGAGCCGCGGCATCGGCCACGCCACCGTGAAGCGCTTCTCGGCCGCGGGCTGGCGCGTCATCACCTGCTCGCGCCACGCCTTCCCGGAGAACTGCCCGTGGGAGATGGGCCCGGAGGACCACCTCCAGGTCGACCTCGCCGATCCGGAGGACACCGTCCGCGCCGTCCGGGAGGTCGCCGGGCGGCTCGAGGCCGAGGGCGGCCTCCTCCACGCGCTCGTGAACAACGCCGGCATCTCGCCGAAGTGCCCGGGCGGCGAGCGCCTCGGCGCGATCACGACGCCGTTCTCGGACTGGCAGCGGGTGTTCCAGGTCAACTTCTTCGGGCCGATCCTGCTCGCCCGCGGCCTCTGCGACGAGCTCACCCGGGCCCGCGGCTCGATCGTCAACGTGACGTCGATCGCCGGGTCGCGGGTGCACCCCTTCGCGGGCGCCGCCTACGCCACCTCGAAGGCCGCGCTCGCCAGCCTGACCCGCGAGATGGCGGGGGATTTCGGGCCCCTCGGCGTCCGGGTGAACGCGATCTCGCCGGGCGAGATCGACACCTCGATCCTCTCGCCCGGGACCGACAAGCTCGTGGCCCAGATCCCGCAGCGCCGCCTCGGCACGCCCGACGAGGTCGCCAAGGCGATCTACTTCCTGTGCACCGAGGCCTCGTCCTACGTGAACGGCGCCGAGCTGCACATCAACGGCGGGCAGCATGTGTGAACGGGCGGGCGCCGCGCGGCTCGCGCGCGCCGCACGGATCGCCGGTCTCGCCGCCCCGCTCGCGGGCCTCGCCGCCCCGGCCCGCGCCGAGTCCGTCGTCGCCCTCCTCCCGCTCCCCTTCCGGGTGACGCAGGTGCGCGACGCCGGCAGCGAGGTCGCGGTGGCGGTCGAGACCTCGGGCCTGCCGCAGCTGCCCCGGCGCCCCGCCGGCGGCGTCGTGGTGATGTGGGGCGAGACCGGCGGCGCCGCGCTGACGCTCGCCGGCGACCGCGTCGCGGTGGTGCCCCTCTCGCCCGAGGCGATCGAGGGCCTGTCGGCCGGCGAGACGCCGCGGGGCGCCCTCGCCGGCTCGCGCCGCGCCCTCTCCGGCCCCGTCACCGCCTACCTCACGGGCGCGACCGCGGGCGACCCGGCGGGCGCCGCCGGCGTGACCGTGCGCGAGCGCCAGCCGGTGGCGATGAGCGCCGAGCCGAAGCCGGTCCCGGTCACCACCACGACGGTGCCGGCCGGCGCCGACGCGGTCTTCACGGGCGAGACGGTGCGCACCGTCGACATCGACGGCGCCCTCCACCTCGTCGTGGTCAAGGCCCGGGCGGGATCCGAGAGCCTGGCCCTGATCGGGCGCGAGGCCGGTGCCTGGCGGCTCCGGGCCGAGATCCCGGCCGGGCCCGGCGGCCTCAGCCCGGCCGCGTCGGCCGATTTCGGGGACGGCGCGCCGAGCCTCGCGGTCGTGCGGGGCGCGGAGGGCGTGCTCCAGCACTGGTCGGTCGCGGGCGCCCGACCGGCGCTGCGGGCCGAGGCGCGGGGCTACGCCGCCCCCGCCGCCCCCCTCGCCCTCGACGGCGGCGGGACGGCGCTCGCCCTGCCGACGCTGGACCGCGCGGCGCTGGCCCTCGTCTCGCTCCGGGGCGGCATCGTCGAGCGCGCCCGGGTCGCCCTCCCGGCCCCGGCCGGGCCCGGCCTCGCGGTGCTGGGCGGCGGCCGCGGCGCCCACATCCTGGTCGTCCTCGCCGACGGACGCGTGGCGGACGTGCGGCCGTGACCGACGAGGCGGATGCGGTCTGGCGCCGCCGCTACCCGGCCCGCCCGTTCCTCGCCGCCTCGGTGGCGGTGGTGCGCGACGGCCGCGTCCTCCTCGCGGCCCGCGGGCGGCCGCCGCGGCAGGGCGTCTACACGCTCCCGGGCGGCCTCGTGGAGGCCGGCGAGACGGTGAGCGAGGCCGCCCTGCGCGAACTGCGCGAGGAGGTCGGCGTCGAGGCCGAGATCGTGGCCGGGCTCCCGCCCCTCGAGATCATCGAGCGCGACGGCGACGGCGCCGTCCTGCACCATTACGTGGTCCATCCCCACGCCGCCCGCTGGCTGCGGCACGAGCCAGCCCCGGGCGAGGAGGCGCTCGCGGTCCGCTGGGTGACCCTCCGGGAGGCGCGGGCGCTGCCGACCACCGCCGGGTTGCACGCGGTGCTCGCGCACGCGCTCGCAGTGACGGGCGAGGCGGGCGAGGCATGAGGGCGGCGCTCGCCCTCGCGCTGGCCCTCGCCCTCGCGGGCGCCGCCGCGGCCCAGACCCGGCCGCGCCCGAGCGCGCCCCCGGCTGCCAAGGCGCCCGAGAAGGAGGCGGCCCCGGCGCCGGCGCCGGACCTGCCCGCGCCCTACGACCGCGACCTCCTGCGCCTGTCCGAGATCATCGGGGCGCTGAGCTTCCTGCGCAACCTGTGCGGCAGCCCGGACGCGGCCGAGTGGCCGAGCCGCATGAGGGCGCTCCTCGACGCGGAGGGCACCACGCCGGGGCGCCGCGACCGCATCGCCGGCGCCTACAACCGCGGCTACCGCGGCTACGCCGTGAGCTACCGGGTCTGCACCCCGTCGGCCGGGGAGGCCGCCTCCCGCTTCATCGCCGAGGGCGAGCGCCTGTCGATCGGCCTCGCGGGGCGCTTCGGGGGCTGAGCCGTGCCGATGGCTGTGGCCGTCCCGCAACGAATGTGGCGCCCGTGCCGAAGCCGCGCGCATTCTCGCGTCGCCGTTAACCTCTTCGAAATTCCTGACTGGCTCGCCGCCGGCCGAGATCCTATGACTCGGGAAGACCCGGAAAGCCCGCTTCGCCCAAGGCCCTCGATGACCCAGTCCGCACCCTCCGCCCTGCCGCACGAGGAAGACCAGGACGCCAAGCGCGCCGCCCTGGGCTACGTCTCGGAGGCGTTCGCCGAAGGTTGTCTCGACGGGATCGACGGCGACTGCATGGCCCAGGCCGCCCTGTTCGCGGCCTTCCAGGAACTGGTGCAGACCTACGGCGAGGAGGCCACCGCGCGCTACGCCGAGGGTTTTCCGGACCGCATCCGCGGCGGCTCCTACACGGTGAGGCCGCAGGCGCAGCACTGAGGGACCGCGCGGCCGGCCCGCCAGGCGCAGCGCTGAGGGACCGCGCGGGCGGCCCGCGCGGCGCCGACCCGGCCGCGGACCGGGCGCCCCCCGAGACCCTCCGGGGGCGCGGCGCCGGCGGGAACCTAGCGCAGCTTCAGGGTCGCGAGGCCGAGCAGCGCCAGGACGACCGCGATGATCCAGAACCGGATCACCACCTGCGGCTCCTTCCAGCCCTTCTGCTCGAAATGGTGGTGGATCGGCGCCATGCGGAAGACGCGCTTGCCGGTGAGCTTGAACGAGGCGACCTGGATGATCACCGAGAGGATCTCCAGCACGAACAGGCCGCCCACCACCGCCAGCACGATCTCGTGCTTGGTGGCGACCGCGACGGTGCCGAGGAGGCCGCCGAGCGCGAGGGAGCCGGTGTCGCCCATGAAGATCTGGGCCGGCGGCGCGTTGAACCACAGGAAGCCGAGGCCCGCCCCGATCAGCGCCCCGCACACCACCGCGAGCTCGCCCGTCCCCGGCACGTAGTTCACCTGGAGGTAGGAGGCGTAGATCACGTTGCCGACGAGGTAGGCGATGATCCCGAAGGTCGCGGCCGCGATCATGACCGGCACGATGGCGAGCCCGTCGAGGCCGTCCGTGATGTTGACGGCGTTGCCGGCCCCCACGATCACGAAGCCCGCGAAGGCGACGTAGAACAGGCCGAGGTTGACGATGGCGTCCTTGAACACCGGGAAGGCGAGCCGGTAGGCGAGGCCCGGCGCCGAGTACTCCGCCACCGCAAGGCAGGCCGAGACCGCGATCAGGGCCTCGAGGCCGAGGCGGAACTTGCCGGAGAAGCCCTTGTGGCTCTGCTTCGTCACCTTCAGGTAGTCGTCGTAGAACCCGATCGCCCCGAAGCCGAGCGTCACCACCATGGTGATCCAGACGTAGTGGTTGCGGGGGTTGGCCCAGAGCAGCACCGCCACCATGACGCCGGCGAGGATCATCAGCCCGCCCATGGTGGGCGTGCCGCGCTTCGTCAGGAGGTGGGATTGCGGGCCGTCCTCGCGGATCGGCTGGCCCTTGCCCTGGCGCAGGCGCAGGAGCGAGATGATCCAGGGCCCGAACCAGAACACGAAGAAGCCCGCCGTGAACAGCGCGCCCCCGGTCCGGAAGGTGATGTAGCGAAAGACGTTGAGCGGCGAGAACACGCCGCTCAGGTCGGAGAGGAGGTACAGCATCCCGGAATCATCCCGATCGTGAAGGAGCGCCGGTGCCGGGCGGGCCGGCACCGCTGGCGTGGCTCCGATTGAGAGATCAGCCGGGTTGGCCGACGGCGAGATCCTGACCCGCGCCGCCCCCGTAGCGGGCTTTGAGCGCCTCGACAATCCTCCCCATGCGGGTGCTGTTCGAGCCCTTCACCATCACGGCGTCACCGGGCCGCAGGGCGGACAGCACCGTCCCGACGAGGTCGGACGCGGCGGCGGCGCAGGCCCCGCGGGCGCCCGCCGGCAGGGCGTCGAACAGCTCCTGCATCCCCGGTCCGGCGGTGAAGACGAGGTCGATGCCGTGCTCGTCCACCGCCTGCGCCAGGTCCCGGTGGAGGCGGGGCGCCTCGGCGCCGAGTTCCAGCATGTCGCCCAGCACCGCGATGCGCCGGCCGGAGGCCGCGACGCCCGCGAGCGTCGCGAGCGCCGCCCGGACGGAGGCCGGGTTGGCGTTGTAGCTCTCGTCGACGAGGAGCGCCTCGCCCTCCCCGACGCGCAGGATCGTGCGGGCGCCCCGGCCCGCGGGCGGGCGCAGCTGGGCGAGCGACAGGGCCGCGAGCGCGAGGTCGGCGCCGAGGGCGTGGACGGCGGCCATGACCGCGAGGGAGTTGAGCGCGGTGTGCCGGCCCGGCGTGCCGAGCTGGTAGGTCACCGGCAGCCCGAGCACCCGGGCGTCCACGATCGAGAGGTCGGGCCGCAGCACGATGCGCTCGGCCCGCACGTCGGCCTCGCGGTGCTCGCCGAAGCTGACGACCCGCCCGGCCCGCGACGCGCGGGCATGGGCCTCGAGGCGCTCGAAGCTCGGGTTGTCGCGGTTGATCACCGCGACGCCGCCGGGCTCGAGCCCGCCGAAGATCTCGCCCTTGGCGTCGGCGATGCCCGGGAGCGCGCGGAAATGCTCGATGTGGACCGGCTCGACCGTGGTGACGAGCGCGATCTCGGGCCGCACCAGGCGGGTCAGCGGCGCGATCTCGCCCGGGTGGTTCATGCCGATCTCGAACACCCCGAAGGCGCTCGCGGCCGGCATCCGGCTCAGGGTCAGGGGCACGCCCCAGTGGTTGTTGTAGGAGGCGACCGAGGCGTGGGTGGCGCCCTGCGCGCAGAGGACGTGGCGCAGGGCCTCCTTCGTGCCGGTCTTGCCAACCGAACCCGTCACCGCGACGATGCGGGCGCCGGTGCGGGCCCGGGCCGCCGCCGCGAGCGCCCGCATGGCGCCCAGGACCGCGTCCCCGTCGCGCGCCGGCACGACGACCAGGGGGCCGGCCCCCTCCAGCTCCGCTTCCCGGTCCTGCGCCACCACCGCGGCCCCGGCCCCGCGGGCGAGGGCGTCGCGGACGAAGTCGTGCCCGTCCCGGGCCTCGCCCCTGATGGCGAAGAACAGGTCGCCGACCTTGAGGGTGCGGGTGTCGATCGAGATGCCGGCGAGCGGGCGCGCCTCGCCGGAGAGGCGCGCCGCCATGGCCGCGAGGGCGTCGTCGAGGATCCAGAGGGGCTCGGTCATGCGCGGGTCTCCTCGATCGCGCTCAGGACCGCGTCGCGGTCGGAGAAGGGCAGCATGCGGTCGCCGATGATCTGGCCCGTTTCATGACCCTTGCCGGCCACCACCAGCACGTCGCCGGCCGCGAGATCCCGCACGGCGGCGCGGATCGCCTCCGCGCGGTCGCCGATCTCCTCGGCGCCCGGCGCCGCCGCCAGGATCGCGGCCCGGATCAGCGCCGGGTCCTCGCCGCGCGGATTGTCGTCCGTCACGATGACCCGGTCCGCCCGCCCGGCCGCGATGCCGCCCATCAGCGGGCGCTTGGCCCGGTCGCGGTCGCCGCCGCAGCCCATCACGCAGACGAGCCGGCCCGTGGTGAAGGGCCTCAGGGCGTCGAGGACGCCCGCCAGCGCCTCCGGCTTGTGGGCGTAGTCGACGACGCAGAGGGCGTCCCGCACTTGGCCGACCCGCTCGAGGCGGCCCGGGACCCCGGCGAGGTGCCCGAGCGCCGCGATCACCTCCCGGGTCCGCCCGCGCCCGGCCGGCATCGCCAGCACCAGCCCGGCGGCGAGCAGCGCGTTCTCGACCTGGAAGGCGCCGACGAAGGGCAGGTCGACCGCGTGGGTCTCGCCCGCGGCCGCGACCGCGAGCGCCTGGGAGAAGCCGTGCGTGCGCGCCGAGACGAGGCGCAGGGTCTCGCCGGCCCGGCCGGTCGTCGCCACGGTCAGGCCCCGCGCGCGGGCCGCCGCCGCGACGCGCCCGGCCTCGGCCCCGTCGGCGTTCACGACGGCGGTCGCACCCTCCGGCAGCAGGGTCTCGAACAGGCGCAGCTTCGCCGCGAGGTAGGCCTCCGGCGTGTGGTGGTAGTCGAGGTGGTCGTGGCCGAGATTGGTGAACCCGGCCGCGGCGAGGCGCACGCCGTCGAGGCGGCTCTGCGCGATGCCGTGCGAGGAGGCCTCCATGGCGAGGTCGGTGATGCCGTCGCGGGCGAGGCGGTCGAGCGTCGCNGAGCGAGCCGTAGGCCGCCCCGCCGGTGGTGATCACCCCGAGGGTCCCGAGGCTCGCCGCCTCCCGGCCGAGGCGGCCGAGGATCTGGCGCACGAAGTCGGCGACGGAGCTCTTGCCGCTCGTGCCCGTGACGGCGACGATCGCGGCGGGCTGGCCCGGGTGGAGCCGCGCGGCGGCGAGCGCCAGGGCGCGGCGCGCGTCCGCGACCGCCAGGTAGGCGACCGGCTCCGGCAGGTCGGCGGGCCGCGGCCCCTCC
>NZ_QOWC01000082.1 GCF_003574465.1 Methylobacterium crusticola | reverse complement strand
GTCCTCGACCGGGCCGGCCGCCTCGTCGGTCTCGTCGCCCGCCTCCCGGCCCAGCCCCGCCTCGTCGCCGGGGTGATGCCGCCGATGACCCACCCGCTCACCGGCGCGGAGGCCGTGCGCGCCTTCCTCGGCCAGGACGCGGCGCCGGTGCCCGCCCCCGCGCCCGCGTCCGCCGCCGCGCCCGCATCCGCGGAAACGCCCCGCAGCGTCGGTGCCGTGACGGGACCGCTCGCCGGATCGGTGGTGCCGGTCCGCTGCGGATTCTGACGGTCTCGCCCGGGTTCCTCGCCGGTTCCGTGTGATTCGGCGGCGACTGAACCCAGGGTCGCAGATCCTGGGCGCGAGAGCTCGAGCGTAGCGGTAAGATCCCATCTCCGGCACGCATTTCCGTTGACTTGCCGGCCGCGAAACCGTTTGTGCGGGCGGCTCGTCATGTTACGAAAGGCCGTCGATTTCAGCCCGCGGCGCCCGCTGGACTCGACCAATCAGTACTGGAGGAGACACAATGGCTGCGTTGTCGGATCGTGAGCCGCAAGGCACACACCAGTCGAAGAAAGCGGCGGCGAGCGGCTGGATCGGCTCCGCACTCGAATATTACGACTTTTTCATCTATGCCACTGCGGCCTCCCTCGTGTTTCCGCAGCTGTTCTTCCCCTCCGACAATCAGACGGTCGCGATCGTGGCCTCCCTGGCGACCTACGGCGTCGGCTACGTCAGCCGGCCGATCGGTGCGATCGTGCTGGGCCACTGGGGCGACACCCACGGGCGCAAGACCGTGCTGATCGTCTGCATGTTCCTGATGGGATTCTCGACCATCGCGGTCGGCCTGCTGCCGACCTACAGCCAGGTCGGCATCCTCGCGCCGATCCTCCTCGTCATGCTGCGCCTCATCCAGGGCTTCGCCGTGGCCGGCGAGATCTCCGGCGCGAGCTCGATGATCCTCGAGCACGCGCCCTTCGGCCGCCGCGGCTTCTACTCGAGCTTCACCCTCCAGGGCGTGCAGGCGGGCCAGATCCTCGCCGCGGCGGTGTTCCTGCCGCTCGCCCACTACATGCCAACAGAGGCCTTCAACAGCTGGGGCTGGCGCATCCCCTTCCTCCTGAGCTTCGTCGTCATCATCGCGGGCTACATCATCCGCCGCGAGGTCGACGAGACCCCGGCCTTCGCCGAGGAGGACCGGCAGGGCGCGGTCGCCAAGGCGCCGATCGTGGAGGCGTTCTCGACGAGCTGGCCGGACATGCTCCGGGTCGTCTGCATGGCCCTGATGAACGTGATCCCGGTGGTCGCCACCATCTTCGGCGCCGCCTACGCGGTCCAGGCCGCCTACGGCATCGGCTTCAAGAAGGACATCTATCTCTGGATCCCGGTGCTCGGGAACATCCTGGCGGTCGTCGTCATCCCGTTCGTCGGCAACCTGTCCGACAAGATCGGCCGCCGCCCGCCGATCGTGGTCGGGGCGATCGGCTCCGGGCTCCTGTCGTTCGGCTACCTCTACGCCATCAGCATCAGCAACGTGCCGCTGGCGATCGTGATGTCGCTGCTCATGTGGGGCGTGGTCTACCAGGGCTACAACGCCGTGTTCCCGAGCTTCTATCCCGAGCTGTTCCCGACGCGGACGCGGGTGTCGGCGATGGCGATCTCGCAGAATATCGGCACCGCCGTCACCGCCCTGCTGCCGGCCCTGTTCGCCACGGTGGCGCCGCCCGGATCGACCAACATCCCGCTCACCGTCGGGGCGATCACCCTGGCGGTCACGGTCGTGGCCGCGCTCGCGGCCCTGAGCGCCCGGGAAACCTACCGCATCCCGATGAAGGATCTCGGCCAGCCGACCGCCACCCCGGTCGACAAGCAGGATTACGACCGGCTGCGGGAGCAGGCGATCGCGGGCCCGGGCCTCGCCAAGGCCTGAGGCGCGCGGGAAGCGCGGGGAGCGCGCCGGGGGCACGGAGCGTCCGCCTCCGGCGCGTCGCCCCGGGCGGCCGTCCTCCGCCAGGGGACGGGGCGAGCCTCCCTCGCGGGAAAGCCCTCGACCCCGCGCGCGGCGCACGGGCCGTCAGCGGGCGGCCAGCAGGCGGGTCCCGGCGCGCAGGAAGCGCTGCGGATCGACCGGCTCGCCGTCGATGCGGGTCTCGTAGTGCAGGTGCGGGCCGGTCGAGCGGCCGGTCGAGCCGACGCGGCCGACGACCTGGCCGGCCGCGACCGCCTGGCCCGGCACGACGGCGAAGCCCGAGAGGTGGCCGTAGCGGGTGGCGAGGCCGTGGCCGTGGTCGATCTCGACCATGTTGCCGTAGCCGCCCGAATACTCGGCCGACACCACCGTGCCGGCGGCCGCGGCCCGGGCCGGGGCCCCGTACTCGGCCTTGAGGTCGACGCCCGTGTGGAGGGCGAGGCCCCGGGTGAACGGGTCGACCCGGTAGCCGAACGTGCTGGAGAGGCCGGCATCGATCACGGTCGGGCGTCGCAGCGGCAGGGCCCGGACGACGCGGCGCAGGAGGCCGAGCTCGCCGAGGTTGCGCTGGGCCTGGATCACCGCGCTCTCGAACGGGCCGTCGCCCACCGGCACGAGCGGGCCCCCGACCCCGCCGGCCCGGGCGGGCAGGAAGCGGCCGGCATCGAGGCCGATCTCCGCCACGGCGACGCGCAGCCGCGCCGCCTCGGCCCGGCCGCGCACCAGGATCTGGTCGAGGGCGAGGCTCTGCCGGGCCTCGATGCCGTCGAGGGCGCGCTCCAGGCCGGCGACGCGCAGGGTCGCGCCGGGGCCCGAGGGCCGCGACCCGGTCTCGGCCGGGGTCAGCGCCCCGTCGCCGGCATCGGTGCGCAGGCCGAGCGACTCGGGGGTGGGGGAGGGGACCGGGACCGGCTTCGGCTCCCCGGCGATCCTGGGCTCCGCCACCGGGCCGCCGATTCCCGGGAGGGGGCCGGTCAGGGGGGCGAGGATCGGCGCCGTGCCGTAATCCGCGCCCGGAAGCCCGGCGCCGTCGCCGGCCTGCTCGGAGAGGCCGGCGAGCATCGCGTGCCGGTTCTCCAGGGTGACCTGACGGCTGGCGAGGTCGGCGATCCGGTTCTCGACGCCGTCCTGCTCCAGGAGCTTCTGGGTCGCGACCCGGTCGAGGCGGACCCGCAGCGCGCTGATCCGCTCCTCGTAGGCGTATTGCTGGGCGCTCTGGCGCTCCATGAACTGGGCCAGCGCCTGGTCGTGGAAGACGATGAACCAGGTCGCGGCGCTCGCCCACAGCGCCAGGGCCGCGTAGGCGAGGCCGCCCAGCGCGAGGGTCCGCCGGCGCACCACCCACACCGCCCCCGGGACCGGCGGGGCAAGGAGCGAGCGCAGGCGCGCGGCGGGCATGGTCGTGAGGCGAGTGAGGGGCATCTGGCCGTTCCGTGACGCCGCCGGACCGTGCCGCGTTAAGGTTAAGGATCCGCCAATGGCCCCGAGCGGGGGCCTCGCCCCGCCGGGGCGGGGCGGCGTCCCACGCGCCCCGCCTGGGCCGGTGCCCCGGCGGCTCAGAGCGCGCGGGCGGCGGCCAGGACCTCGTCGGCGTGGCCGGGCACCTTCACCTTCGGCCAGACCCGCGCGACGCGGCCGTCGCGGTCGACCAGCACCGTGGTGCGCTCGACGCCCATGTACTTGCGGCCGTACATGCTCTTCTCGGCCCAGACCCCGTAGGCCTCGAGCATCCCCTTCTCCTCGTCGGAGGCGAGCGGGAAGCCGAGCTCGTACTTGGCGCGGAACTTCTCGTGGCTCTTCAGGGAGTCGGGCG
Source organism: Methylobacterium crusticola (assembly GCF_003574465.1). Lineage (GTDB taxonomy): Bacteria > Pseudomonadota > Alphaproteobacteria > Rhizobiales > Beijerinckiaceae > Methylobacterium > Methylobacterium crusticola. The sequence continues at coordinate 30,234 of NZ_QOWC01000082.1, read as the reverse complement.
AGACCCCGATCACCACGGTGCCGGCCTCCGCGAAGGCCTGCCGCAGCCCGTTGAAGGCCTGCGCCTCCAGGGTGCAGCCGCTGGTGTCGTCCTTGGGGTAGAAGTACAGCACCGCCTTGCGGCCACTCAGGGCGGAGAGGCTGATCGTCTCACCGCCGGTGCCCGGCAGGGTGAAGTCGGGAGCGGGATCGCCAGGATTCAGGGGCATCGTGCCTTCCTTTCGGCCGATTGATGGTGTGCCTCAGGGCGAGCGGTCATCGCGCGGTCCTCGGGTCGGGGAGCTGCCGCGGTGATGGGCCGACGCGCCGCAGCGTCATCCGGTGGATTCATGAACCAGACGTTACCCTGCGGTCACCGGACCGGGAAGCCGCCGCCAGCGGGCTCCGATCCGGCAGGCCGCCCAGACGCGACGACGCACGAGTGACCACGGGCATGGACCACGCCTCCGATCCGCCGGCGCTCCGGACCTGTGCCCCGGCCGGGCGCCGGTCGGTGCTGCGGACCTGCGTGCGGGGCGTGCTGGTGCTCAAGCTCGCGGCGGCGCTGCTCCTCGGCCTTGGGACCGGCCTCGCCTACCTGCGGCTCTCGAGCGGGCCCGTGAGCTGCGCCTGGCTCGAGCCCCGGGTGGCGCAGGCCATCGCGGGCCGGCTCGGCCCGGGCTGGGCCGTCGCCCTGCGCGACAGCGCCATCGAGATCGACCGCGACGGCGCCCTGGCGCTGCGCACCACCGGCCTCGACATCCGCAACCCGGAGGGCGACCTCGTGGTGCGGGCGCCCCTCGCGGTGGTGAGCATCGACCTGTGGTCGCTCCTGAGCCTCTCGGTGCAGGCGCGCTCGGTCGAGTTCCGCGACCTGCAATTGCGGGCGCTGCTGCACCACGACGGCTCCATCGCCTTCGCGGCCGCGGCCGACCCGGCCGACGCGCAGCCGCGCACGCCGCCGGGCGTGGACGCCGCCCGCGGCACCGTCTCGCCGGTCTCCGCCACGGTGGCGTCGATCCTGAGCCTCGTGCTCGATCCGGAGGGCGTGATCGGCACCCTCGACCGGGCGCGGCTCACCAACGCGCGCCTGACCCTGACCGACGAGGCCGGCACCGAGCGGGCGGTCTTCCCCCGCGTCGACGGCCTGTTCACCCGCGACGCGGTCCGGCCGGCGCGGGTGTTCGAGATGCGCATCGTCGGCCCGCACGGGCCCTGGCGCTTCGGCGGCGACCTCGAGCAGGGGCCGGACGGCCTGCGCCGCGGCGTGCTGACCCTGGACGACCTGCCGGCGACGGACCTGCTGCTGCTCTCCGGCCAGTCGCGCCTGCCGCTCACCACCGACCTGAAGCTGTCGGGCCGCGCGCACGTCGCCATGCACGGCGCGAAGCTCGACGCCATGTCGCTCGCCCTCAAGACCAGCGAGGGCAACCTCCTGATCGAGGAGAAGGACTTCAACCCGGTCACCGTCGAGGCCGTGTCGGTCGACGCCGCCTGGGACGAGGACCGGCGCGCCCTGCGGCTCGATACCGTCGACTACCGCGGCGCCGGCAACCGGGTGCGGCTGTCGGGCGAGTGGGTGGCCGGGCCGGCCGGGGCCGAGACCGCCTGGACCGCCCGGCTCGAGGGCCGGGACGCCGTGCTGCGGGGGGCCGCGCCGGGCGACCTGCCGGTGACCATCGCGCGCGTCGAGGCCAGGCTCTCCGGCCGCGACGACGGGGTGCAGATCGACCGGCTCGCCCTCACGGGCGACACGGTGAGCGGCAGCATCGCCGGCACCCTGGGCACCCGGGCCGACGACGGCGGCCTGACCCTGCGGATCACGGCCGACCGGGCGGAGGGGCGCAGCGCCCTGCGGCTCTGGCCCGAGAACGTGGCGCCGCCGATCCGCACCTACCTCGTCGACAACCTGCGGGCCGGGCGCCTCGAGGCGCTCGACATCGTGGTGGACATGAGCATGGCCGAGTTCGCCGCCGCGGCCCGCGGCGAGCCGGTGCCCGACAACGCCGTGAAGATCGCCTTCTCGGTCAGCGACGGCGGGCTCCAGATCTCGCCCGACGCGCCGCCCCTGTCGCGCGGGCGCGTCACCGGGGTCGTGACCGGCCGCAACACCACCATCCGGGGGGCCAACGCCGAGATCCGGATGCCGGACGGCCGGGCGCTCGCGCTCCAGGACGGCTCCTTCGTGATCAAGGACGCGGTGCCCAACGACGTCACGGCGCAGATCGGGCTCCGCCTCACCGGCGGCGCCGACGCCGTCGCGTCCCTGCTCCAGACGAAGCTGTTCCGGACCCTCAGCGGCGCCGACCTCGACCCGGCGGCGATCCGGGGCCAGGCCGACCTGCGCATCGACTTCCCGCTCGCCCTCAACAACGTACCGGACGTCGCCGACCTGCCGGTGGTGCTGAGCGGCTCCTTGAGCGAGATCGCGGTCGACCGCCTGGTAGGCAAGGACCGCCTGGAGGGCGGCCGCTTCGCCCTCGCGTACGACCGCGGCGGCTTCAGCCTCAAGGGCGAGGGCCGGCTCGCCGGGGCGCCGATGGCGGTCGACCTGCATCAGCCGAAGGCCGGCGCGGCGGGCGAGGCGGTGGTCACCATGACCCTCGACGACGCCGTGCGGGCCCGCAAAAACCTGCCGGCGCCCCCGCAGCTCGCCGGGCCGGTGACGGCGCGCTTCGTCGTGCCGGTCGGCCGCCCGGGCAGGAACCCGATCAGGGTCGAGGCCGACCTGGCGCGGGCCTCGATCGACGGGCTGCTGCCCGGCTGGAGCAAGGCGGCGGGCAAGCCCGGCCGCCTGTCGTTCGCGCTCGTCGAGGGCGGCGGCGGCGGCAGCGAGCTTCGCGACATCGTGCTCGAATCCGGCATCGTCACGGCCCGGGGCAGCGCCTCCCTGGGCGCCGAGGGCGGGCTCGAGCGGGCCGACCTCACGAGCCTCAAGCTCTCGCCCGGCGACGACATCCGGGCCCAGGTCGAGCGCAGCGGCGGCGGCTACAGGGTGAGCGCGAAGGGCGGCGTGGCGGATGCGCGGCCGTTCCTGCGCGCCCTGACGGCGCCGCCCCGCAAGGGCGCCAAGGACGGGGCGGCCCGGGACATCGACGCCGACCTCAGCTTCGCGATCCTGACCGGGTTCAACGACGAGGCGCTGACGAATGCGAGCCTGAAGCTGTCCCTGCGCGGCGACGACCTGCGCCAGGCCCGGGTGCAGGGCCGGCTGCGCTCGGCCGGCGTCAGCCTCGAGGTCGCCCGGGCCGAGCGCGGCGGCCCGCCGGTGCTCACCGCCGAGACGAGCGACGCGGGCGCGGCCCTGCGCTTCCTCGACATCTACAAGCGGATGCAGGGCGGGCTCCTGTCGCTCCAGACCACCATGAACGACGGGCCGCAATCGGGCCTCGTGCAGGTCCGCTCCTTCGCCCTGCGCAACGAGCCGGCCCTCAACCGCATCATGGCGCAGGGCGAGCCGGCCGCGGAGGACCGCAACGCCCTCGCCCCGGAGCGGCGCCAGGACGCCAACGACGTCGGCTTCGACAAGCTCCGGGCCGCCTTCATCCGGACCGGGACGCGGATCGCCTTCCAGGAGGCCGCGATCTCGGGCCCGGCCATGGGCTTCACCCTGGGCGGCTGGATCGACACCGGCCGCGACCGGACCGACGTCTCCGGCACCTTCGTGCCGCTCTACGGCCTCAACAACGTCGTCTCGCAGGTGCCGATCTTCGGCCCGCTCCTCGGCGGCGGGCACAACGAGGGCCTGTTCGGCATCAACTTCCGGGTCGCCGGGCCGATGAGCGCGCCGAACATCAGCGTCAACCCGCTCTCGGCGATCGCGCCGGGCTTCCTGCGCAAGCTCTTCGGCGCCGGGGGCGGCGACCCCGGTGCGGCGCAGTCCCAGCGCATGGAGCGCTGACGGAGGCGGGCGCGGCGCCGAGCCCCGGCGCGCGCCGCGGATCGTGCTTCCGGTCGCGCGGGCCGCGAAGGGCGGCCCCCGCCGTCGGGACGCCGCCCGGGGGTCTGCCCGGCGCAGGCCGATCGGCACCCGGCGCCGCCCGCCGAGGCCGCAGGCCCAGGTCCGGGCCGCCCCGGACTCATTCCGGGCGCAGCAGCACGTGCTTCTTGCGCCCGAACGAGAGCTTCACCACGCCCTCCGGCGTGACGTCGGCGGGCCCGATCCGCGCGCGCTCGTCGGAGACCGGCACGTCGTTGAGCCTGAGGCCGCCGCTGCGGACCTGGCGCCGCGCCTCGCTGGTCGAGGCGACGAGCCCGGCATGGTCGGGGCCGAAGGCCGAGAGCACGCCGAGACCGGCCGCGATCAGGGCGCGGTCGACCGCTACGGTCGGCAGGCTCTCGGCCAGCGCGCCCTCCTCGAAGGTGCGGCGGGCCGTCTCGGCGGCGGCCTGCGCCGCCTCGCGGCCGTGCAGCAGCGCGGCGGCCTCGGTGGCCAGCACCTTCTTCGCCTCGTTGATCTCCTGTCCGCCGAGGGCCTCCAGGCGGGCGATCTCGGGCAGCGGCATCAGGGTGAACAGGCGCAGGAAGCGGCCGACATCCGCGTCCTCGGTGTTGCGCCAGAACTGCCAGTACGCGTAGGGGTCGAGCATGTCCGGGTTGAGCCAGACCGCGCCCGACGCCGTCTTGCCCATCTTGGCGCCCGACGCCGTCGTCATCAGCGGGCAGGTCAGGGCGTAGAGCTGGGGCGTGCCGAGGCGCCGCCCGAGGTCGACCCCGGTGACGATGTTGCCCCACTGGTCGGAGCCGCCCATCTGGAGCGTCACGCCGTGGCGGCGGTTCAGCTCCACGAAGTCGTAGGCCTGCAGGATCATGTAGTTGAACTCGAGGAACGACAGCTCCTGGTCGCGCTCGAGCCGCAGCCGCACGCTGTCCATCGACAGCATGCGGTTGACCGAGAAGTGGCGCCCGATGTCGCGCAGCATCTCGATGTAGTTGAGGGTCGTGAGCCAGGCGGCGTTGTCGGCCATCAGGGCGTCGCGCGGGCCCTCGCCGAAGCGCAGGAAGCGCGTGAAGGTCGTCTTGATCTCGTTCTTGTTCGCCTCGATCTGGTCGAGGGTGAGGATCCTGCGGCTCTCGTCGCGGCCGGACGGGTCGCCGACCCGGGTGGTGCCGCCGCCCATGAGGGCGACCGGCCGCCCGCCCGTGGCCTGGAGCCAGTGCAGCATCATGATCGAGAGCAGGTGGCCGATGTGCAGCGAGGGCGCCGTGCAGTCGTAGCCGACATAGGCCGTGAGCCGGCCCGCCCGGGCGGCCTCGTCCACGCCCGCGAAGTCGGAGCACTGGTGGACGTAGCCGCGCTCGAACAGGACGCGGAGGAAGTCGGATCGCGGCGCGAAGCCGGTGGGCGCGGCCATAGGGGCTCTCGGTCGGTCTGCGGTGGAGGCGGCGGTGGCGGCCGCCGGGACAAGCCCGCACCGCCATGCTAGCTCGGGCGCGTGGAATTGCGCCGGCTCATAGCAGTGCCGGGACGGAAAGGCACGGGGGGCCACCCTTGCGATGACGATGAGGCGGGCCATCGGCCTGATGAGCGGCACCTCGCTGGACGGGGTCGACGTCGCCCTGATCGAGACCGACGGCGAGACCGTGCGGGCGGTGCGCAGCCGGAACGGCCTCCTCGCGCCCCTCGGGCCGACCGGCTACCGCGGCTATTGCGAGGAGGACCGGGCCCTGCTGCGCCGGGCGCTCGCGGACGCCGAGGCGGTGACGGGGCGCCGCGACCGCCCCGGCTGCCTCGCCGCCGCCGAGGAGCTCGTCACGCGCCGCCACGCCGAGGCCGTGGAGGCGTTCCTGGCCGGGCACGGCCTCGCACCGGCGGACATCGACGTGGTCGGCTTCCACGGCCAGACCGTGACGCACCGGCCCGCCCAGGCGCTCACCGTGCAGATCGGCGACGGCCCGGCCCTGAGCCGGCGCCTCGGCATCGCGGTCGTGTCGGACCTGCGCCTCGCCGACATCGAGGCGGGCGGGCAGGGGGCGCCCCTGGTGCCGGTGTTCCACCGCGCCCTCGCGCAGGCCTCGGGCTTCACCGACAGCCTCGGCATCCTCAACGTCGGGGGGGTGGCCAACGCCACCCTGATCGCCCGGGACGGCCGGATGCTGGCCTTCGACACGGGGCCCGGCAACGCGCTGATCGACGACTGGATGCGCGAGCGCACCGGCCTCGCCCTCGACGAGGACGGCGCCACCGCGGCCCGGGGCCGGCCGGACGAGCCGCTGCTCGCCTGGCTCCTGGGCCACCCCTACTTCGGCCGCAGGCCGCCGAAATCGCTCGACCGCAACTGGTTCTCGCACACGCTCGCCGGCCAGCTCTCGACCGAGGACGGCGCCGCGACCCTGACGGCCTTCACGGCGCGGGCGGTGGCCCGCGCCCTCGAGCACGCGCACGAGCCGCCGACCCGCTGGATCGTCGCCGGGGGCGGCGCCCGCAACGGCGAGCTCCTGCGCCAACTCGACGCGCTCCTGGCCGCCGAGATCACGACCGCCGACGCGGTCGGCTGGTCCTCGGCCTTCCTGGAGGCGCAGGCCTTCGCCTACCTGGCGGTGCGCTCCCTGCGGGGCCTTCCCCTCACCTTCCCGTCGACGACCGGGGTGCGCGAGGCGATCACCGGGGGCGTCCTGGCGCGGCCGGAGGCCGGGTGAGCGCCGGGGCGGGACCCGGCCGGGCCCCGCCTCGCCCCGGAAGGCGGGATCCACCGCCCGCGGGCGGATCGTGCCCGATCGTCTCGCAGGAACTCCCCTACGGTATCCGGGTTGAGCCGGTCTGGTACTGCGGGCCGGCCCATGACGACTGACACGCCCTACCTGCGTTACCGCGACGGCATCGAGACGCCGCGCGACGACGAGGACCGCACCATCGCGGCGATCATCGCCTCGATGACGCGCGAGAGCGAGACGGTGGCGGCGCGCCACGGCCACGCCGTCAGGGCCTCGCACGCCAAGAGCAGCGGCCTGCTCAAGGGCACCCTCACGGTCCTCGACGGCCTGCCCGAGCCCCTGGCGCAGGGGCTGTTCGCCGGGAGCGGCACCTATCCGGTGCTGGTCCGCCTCGCGCAGGGGCCGGGCGAGATCCTGAGCGACCGCGTCTCCACGCACCGCGGCATGGCCATCAAGGTGCTGGGCGTCGCCGGCGAGAAGCTCCCCGGCCACGAGGGGCACGCGACGCAGGACTTCGTCCTCGCGACCGGCCCGGTCTTCCCCAATCCCGACGCCGCGAGCTTCCTCAGGAGCATGCGCGGCCTGGAGGCCGGCACGTCGGCGCCCGAGGGCGTGAAGGCCGCGGTGGCGGGCGCGGCGCGGCTCGCCGGTTCCGCCGTGAGGGCCGTCACCGGCAAGGACAGCCCGCTCCTCGACTTCCTCGGCCACCCGCCGTTCCACCCCCTCGCCGAGAGCTACCACAGCCAGGCGGCGCTCCGGTACGGCGCCTACGTCGCCAAGGTCGCGGCCTTCCCGGTCTCCCCGGCCCAGCGGGCGCTCGCCGGGCGGGAGATCGACGCGGGCGAGGACCCGGACGCCTTCCGGCACGCGGTCGTCGCGTATTGCCGCGAGCACGCGGCGGAGTTCGAGCTGCGGGTGCAGCTCTGCACCGACCTCGCGCGGATGCCGGTCGAGGACGCCTCGGTGGAATGGCCGGAAGCCGTCAGCCCCTACCGCACTGTCGCCCGGATCGTCCTACCGGTGCAGGACGCCTACGGGCCGGCGCGCCAGGCCTACATGGACGACGTGCTATCGTTCCGCCCGGCCCACAGCCTCGCGGCGTTCCGGCCCCTCGGCTCGCTCATGCGGGCGCGGCTCGAGGCCTACGGGGCGCTGTCCGGCGTCCGGCACACGCGCAACGCCGCCCCCGCCCGCGAGCCGCGCACGCTCGACGAGGTGCCGGATTGACGCGGGCCGGGCTGGCCCGCGGCGCGCTGGCCCCGCGACGCGGGGCGCGCTAGACCGGCGCGGCCATGTCCCACAACAGCTTCGGCCACCTCTTCCGCGTCACCACCTTCGGCGAGAGCCACGGCCCGGCCCTCGGCTGCGTCGTCGACGGCTGCCCGCCGCTGATCCCCCTGGCCGAGGCCGAGATCCAGGCGGAGCTCGACCGGCGGCGGCCCGGGCAGTCGCGCTTCACCACGCAGCGCCAGGAGCCCGACGCGGTCCGCATCCTGTCGGGCGTGTTCTCGGACGAGCGCACCGGCGGGCACCAGCTCACCACCGGCACGCCGATCGCGCTCGTGATCGAGAACGTCGACCAGCGCTCCAAGGATTACGGCGAGATCCGCGACGCCTACCGGCCCGGCCACGCCGACTACGCCTACGACGCCAAGTACGGCATCCGCGACTACCGCGGCGGCGGCCGCTCGTCGGCGCGCGAGACCGCCGCGCGGGTGGCGGCCGGCGCCATCGCCCGCAAGGTGGTGCCGGGCGTGACCGTCCGGGGCGCCCTGGTGCAGCTCGGCCCCCTCCGGATCGACCGCGCCCGCTTCGACTGGGACGAGGTCGGGCGCAACCCGTTCTTCTGCCCGGACGCCGAGGCGGCGCGGGAATGGGCCGCGTACCTCGACGGTATCCGCAAGGCCGGGTCCTCGGTCGGCGCCGTGATCGAGGTGGTGGCCGAGGGCGTGCCGCCGGGCCTCGGCGCGCCGATCTACGGCAAGCTCGACGCGGACCTCGCCGCCGCCATGATGTCGATCAACGCCGTCAAGGGCGTCGAGATCGGCGAGGGCTTCGCCGCCGCGGCGCTCCGGGGCGAGGACAACGCCGACGAGATGCGGCCCGGCAACCGGGGCGGTCCGAGCTTCCTCGCCAACCACGCCGGCGGCGTGCTCGGCGGCATCTCGACGGGCCAGCCCCTGGTCTGCCGCTTCGCCGTGAAGCCGACCTCCTCGATCCTGACGCCGCGGGCGAGCGTGACCCGCGACAACCGGGCGACCGACGTCGTGACCAGGGGCCGCCACGACCCCTGCGTGGGCATCCGGGCGGTGCCGGTCGGGGAGGCGATGATGGCCTGCGTGCTGGCCGACCACGCCCTGCGCCACCGCGGGCAGGTCGGCGAGCGCGCGTCAATTCAGCCGGACTGAATTTCACGGCGAATTCATTTTGACCGAAACCGCCGCCGGGCTATGACGGGCGGGTGAAACTCGGCGACTGGCTCCGGCGGCAGGGCGTGACCCGCCTCGACTTCGCCCGGCGCTGCGGCCTGTCGCCCGCGTCGGTGACGGGCCTGTGCAACAACCCGGCCCCGTGGCTGTCGCGCGAGACCGCCGCCCTCGTGGCCCGCGAGACCGGCGGGGCCGTGACGCCCAACGACTTCCTGGGGCTCATGCCCCCGCGGCAGGAGATGCCCGTGACCCACGCGTCCATGAACGAGGCGATCGACGCCTTCGCCCGCGGCGAGATCGTGATCGTCACCGACGACGACGATCGCGAGAACGAGGGCGACCTCGTCGTCGCGGCCTCGCTCTGCACCCCGGAGAAGATGGCGTTCATCATCCGCAACACCTGCGGCATCGTCTGCGCGCCGATCACGCCCGGGGAGGCCAGGCGCCTGCGCCTCGAGCCGATGGTGACCTCCAACGACGCGCCGCTCGGCACCGCCTTCACGGTCACGGTCGACGTCAAGCACGGGCTGACCACCGGCATCTCGGCCGAGCAGCGCTGCAACACCGTGCGGGCGCTCGCCAACGGCAACATGGGGGCGGCCGACTTCGTGCGCCCCGGCCACGTCTTCCCGCTGATCGCCCGGGACGGCGGCGTGCTGATGCGCTCGGGCCACACCGAGGCCGCGGTCGACCTCTGCCGCCTGGCGCGGCTGCCGCCCGTCGGGGTGATCTGCGAGCTCGCCAACGACGACGGCACCGTCATGAAGGGGCCGCAGATCGCCGCCTTCGCGGAGAAGCACGGCCTGCGGCAGATCTCGGTGGCGGAGCTCATCGCCTACCGGCAGGCGCGCGAGAAGCTCGTCGAGCGCGTCGGCAGCTTCCCGGTCAAGACCGAGTGGGGCGCGCTCACGGGCTACGCCTACACCACGCCCTTCGAGCCGATGCAGCAATTCGCCTTCGTGCACGGGCGCATCGGCGAGGGGCGCGACGTGCTCGTGCGCCTGCACCGCTCGAACGTGGTGGCGGACGTGATCGAGGGCGGCCGGACCATCGAGGCGGTGATGCGCCGCTTCGCCCAGGAGGGCCGCGGCGTGCTCGTGTACCTGCGCGATGGCACCGCCGGCGTGCCCCTGTCGCAGTTCCCCGACGGGGCGGGCGACGGCGCCGAGGCGGCCCGGGTGCGCCAGTGGCGCGAGGTCGGCCTCGGCGCCCAGATCCTGCGCGACCTCGGCGTGGTCTCGATCCGCAACATCTCGAGCGCCTCGCGGGCCTATGTCGGCCTCTCGGGCTTCGGCATCGAGATGGTGGGGGACGAGCCGCTCGAGTGCTAGGCTTCCGGGGCGGCGCGGCCCCGGGAGCCGGCGCCGGCCTCAGCGCCCCATCAGCGTCTCGACGTGCGCCGCGACCGAGCGCGACAGCCCTTCGAGGTCGTAGCCGCCCTCGAGCAGCGAGACCACCCGGCCGCCGGCGTGGCGGTCGGCGACCGCCATCACCTCCCGGGTGGCCCAGGCGAAGTCGGCCTCGGTGAGCTTGAGGTTGGCCAGGGGGTCGCGCCAATGCGCGTCGAAGCCGGCCGAGATCACGATCAGGTCGGGGCGGAAGGCGTCGAGCCGCGGCGCGATGCCGTGCGCGAAGGCCTCCCGGAACGTCGTGCCGTCGTCGCCCGGGTGCAGGGGCACGTTGACGATGGTGTCGTGGTCGCCGCGCTCCGAGGCCGCGCCGGTGCCGGGGAAGAGCGGCATCTGGTGGGTCGAGCAGTACATCACGTCCCGGTCGCCCCAGAAGATGTCCTGCGAGCCGTTGCCGTGGTGGACGTCCCAGTCGACCAGGGCCACGCGCTGCGCGCCGTAGCGGGCCCGGGCGTGCCGGACCGCGACGGCGGCGTTGTTGAAGAGGCAGAAGCCCATGGCGCGCGCGCGCTCGGCGTGGTGGCCGGGCGGGCGCATGGCCGCGAAGGCGTTCCCGACCCGGCCGGTCATCACCTCGTCGACGGCCTGCACGGCGGCCCCGACCGCCCGCAGGGCCGCCTCCAGGGTGCCGGGCGACATCACGGTGTCCGCGTCGATCGCCACCATTCCCTCGCGGGGGGCCGCCTCGGCGATCGCCGCGACGTAGGCCTCCGGGTGCGCGAGCGCCGCCGTCGCGAGGTCGGCCCGCGGCGCCTGCTCGCGCACCAGGGTGCCGAAGCGCTCGTCCTCGAGCACCCGCTCGATGACCCGGATCCGGTCCGCCCGCTCGGGATGGCCCGGCGGCATGGCGTGGTCGAGGGAGGCCGGATGGCAGAGATAGAGCGTCGTCATCGCACCCGCGCCAGGTTGAGCGTTCCTCAAGGCCCGCCCCGCGGCCGGCCCCACCCCGGTTCCACCGTGGCAGGACGCTGACCCGGACGCAACACAGGCCGCGGAACTGCGGCCCGGCCGCACGCGGAGGCTTCGCGACGCCGCGGCCAAGCTCTAGGGTCCGATTCGGTCAACCATGATTCCACGTCGCCGGACTGCCTGAGAGGTCTCCCGACCATGCGCCGCCACTGCCTCGCCCTCGCGGTCGTCCTGGCGCTGCCGGGGTGCCTGTACAAGCCCATCCCGGATCCGGAGCTGTCGGCGCAGGACGCGGCCTGGATGGCGATGGTGCCGGAGGGCGAGGTCGACCGCCTCTACGCCCGCTACCTCATCGACGACCCGACCGGCGAGGCCCCCGGCACCATCGTGGTCGAGACGAAGCAGCGCCAGCTCTACTACGTGCTGCCCGACCGCAAGGCGGTCCGCTACGGCGTCACCGTCGGGGACGAGGCCTACGGCTGGAGCGGCACCGCGCGGGTCTTCCGCAAGGCGCCCTGGCCGGACTGGAACCCCCCGGCCGAGATGGTGAAGCGCTGGCCCCACGTCCATCCAATGAAGGGCGGGCCCGCCAACCCGCTCGGCGCCCGCGCCCTCTACCTCGCGGACGGCAACCGCGACACGCTCTACCGCATCCACGGCACCAACGAGCCGGAGCGGATCGGCCAGGCCGCCTCGTCGGGCTGCATCCGGATGCGCAACATCGACGTGGTCGACCTCTACAACCGGGTCGGCCCCGACGCGAAGGTGATCGTGCGCTGAGCATTCCCGCAAGACTCTGGCAACGCAATCGCGTTGCCTCAGCTTAACCTGAACGCGGATTCAGATTCGGCCGTTAACTCCCCACCTGCTGCCTCTCCTGCATAGTCGACATCAGACAGGGACAAGCACCGGCGCAAACAAAGGCCGGGGAGGCACGACAGATGATCAAGATTTCGCTGCAAGACTTCTGTAACCGTATCGTCGCCCAGGGCGCCATCAGCCTGGAGGACGTGCGCGAACTCGGCCGCACGCTGCTCCCCGACGGCTTCCGCTGCCGCGAGGAGGCCGACATGCTGATCGCCCTCGAGCGGGCGGTGGCGTCCGTGGATCCCGCCTTCGGCACCTTCCTGACCGCCGCGGTGGTCGACTTCGCGGTCTGGGGCGAGCGCCCGACCGGCTACGTCGACGCCGACCTCGCGCACTGGCTCGCCGCCTCGCTCACGGCCGGCCGCGGCCCGACCCCCCTCGGCGTCGAGATCGCCCGGGAGGTGATCCGCGAGGCCGAGTCGAGCCACGAGCAGCTCCTGGCCTGCGCCCTCTCGGGCAGCGCCCGGGCCGGCGCCCCCGGCGAGGCCTGGGCGGACGCCGCTTGAGGGCTGGATCACGCGGCCGGGTCGACGCCGGCCGCCACCGGGCCACGGCGCCCGACATGACGCAAGGGAACGTGCCTTAAGGGTATCCTATCGATCGGCGTGCCAGGATCTCCGACGCGTGGGGAAGGCGGAACGTCGGTCCATGAGCCTTAGGTCAAGGGCGGAGAACAGGTCCGACGGAGCCCGGTCGCGCGGTGCCGCCGACATGGGGCGGGACCGGGTCGCGCCCGGGGCCGCGCGGGCGTTGCGGGCGGCAAGAGCCCTGCGGCGGGCCTGCTGCGGCCAGTTCGGGCAGGCCGGCGGGCGTCCGAACCTCGCCTTCTCTCCCATGCGCTGGCGCCTCACCGCCTGGCTCGCCGACTGCAACCTGCCCGTCTCGGAGCGGGTGCGCGCGACGCTGCGGGCCCACATGTACGGGCTGGTTCCGATCTGGCTCGTTGGGCTCCTCGACCTCACGCTCATCAACGTCATCGGGGCGATCCGGCACCCGACGCCGTTCCACATCGGCCTCGCCGCCTTCGACCTCGCGCTCAACGCGGCGCGCCTGTCCGCGCTGGTCGCGTCCTACCGGCGCGCTGCGGCGGGCCGCGACACGCCCACCGACCTCTTCATCACCCTCGACCACGTCTGGTGCGCCCTCGTGGGCGTCACCACCATGGCGGCGATGCTGACCGGCGACCCGGCGTTCCAGGTCCTGGCCGCCACGTCGGCCGTGGCGGTGAGCGGCGGCCTCGTGGTGCGCAGCTACGTCGCGCCCCGGGGCGCCGTGCTGCAGCTGGTCGTCTGCATCGCGCCCCTCGGCGTCGGCGCGCTCTGGAGCGGGAGCACGCTCCTCACCATCCTCGCCCTGGAGATCCCGGTCTACCTCCTGGTCGTCGGCAACGCGGCCTTCCGGATCAACCGCATGCTGGTGGCCGTGATGGTGGCGGAGGAGGAGATGGAGGCGCGCGCCATGCGCGACAGCCTCACGGGCCTCGCCAACCGGCGCGCCCTGGAGCAGCAGCTGGCGGAGCGGTGCGCCGGCGAGGCGCGGTTCGCGCTCCTCTGCCTGGATCTCGACGGATTCAAGGGCGTCAACGACACCTACGGCCACGGGGCGGGCGACCGACTCCTCTGCGCGGCGGCGGCGTGCCTGTCGGACTGCCTCGGGGCGGGCGGGTTGGTGGCCCGCCTCGGCGGCGACGAGTTCGTCCTCGTGGCGGGCGGGGCCGGGGAGGAGCAGGCCGCGCTGCTCGCCCGTCGCATCGTCAGCGCGATGTCCCTGCCCTTCGTGCTCGACGACGGGCCGACGGTCCGGGTCGGGGCCAGCATCGGGATCGCCTGCCGCCCGGCGGGGGGAGCCGAGGCCGGCGCGGCGCTGATGGCGCGCGCCGACGCGGCACTCTACGCGGCCAAGGAGCGGGGCAAGGGCTGCTTCGTGGTCCACCCGGAGGTGCCGGCCCGGGCGGCCTGAAAACGGGCCGGGCCGCGCGCCCATGCCCGGCCGAACGCCCTCGGCGCGCGGCCAGCTTTCCCAACGCCCGCAACTGCTTTAACGGGAAGCAGCTTGGGCGTGCGGCGCCCGACCCTCCTCACCGACCAGAGTGTGCGGACCGATGTTCGAGAAGATCCTGATCGCCAACCGGGGCGAGATCGCCTGCCGCATCATCAAGACGGCGCGCCGCATGGGGATCAAGACGGTCGCGGTCTACTCCGAGGCCGACCGCGACGCGCTGCACGTGGCGATGGCGGACGAGGCGGTCCTGATCGGTCCCGCCGCGGCGGCCCAGTCCTACCTCGTCATCGACAAGATCGTGGAGGCCTGCCGGCAGACCGGCGCCCAGGCGGTGCATCCGGGCTACGGCTTCCTGTCGGAGCGCGAGGCCTTTCCGAAGGCCCTCGAGGCCGCCGGGATCGTGTTCATCGGCCCCAATCCGGGCGCGATCGCCGCCATGGGCGACAAGATCGAGTCGAAGAAGGCGGCCTCCGCCGCCGAGGTCTCGACCGTGCCCGGCTTCCTCGGCGTGATCGAGAGCCCCGAGCACGCGGTCGAGATCGCCGACGAGATCGGCTACCCGGTGATGATCAAGGCCTCGGCGGGCGGCGGCGGCAAGGGCATGCGCATCGCGCACGCCTCGGCCGAGGTGGCGGAGGGCTTCGCCCGCGCCCGCTCGGAGGCCGCCTCCTCCTTCGGCGACGACCGGGTGTTCGTCGAGAAGTTCATCACCGACCCGCGCCACATCGAGATCCAGGTCATCGGCGACAAGCACGGCAACGTCGTCTACCTGGGCGAGCGCGAGTGCTCGATCCAGCGCCGCAACCAGAAGGTCATCGAGGAGGCACCCAGCCCCCTCCTCGACCCCGAGACCCGCCGGAGGATGGGCGAGCAGGCCGTGGCCCTGGCCAAGGCCGTGGCGTACGACTCGGCCGGCACCGTCGAGTTCGTCGCCGGGCAGGACAAGTCGTTCTACTTCCTGGAGATGAACACCCGGCTCCAGGTCGAGCACCCGGTCACCGAGATGATCACCGGCCTCGACCTCGTGGAGCTGATGATCCGGGTCGCAGCCGGGGAGCGCCTGCCGATCAGCCAGGCCGACGTGCGGCTCGACGGCTGGGCGGTGGAGAGCCGGGTCTACGCCGAGGACCCGACCCGCAACTTCCTGCCCTCGATCGGCCGGCTCACCACCTACCGGCCCCCGGCGGAGGGCGAGCACGGCGGCGCGACCGTGCGCAACGACACCGGCGTCGAGGAGGGGAGCGAGATCGCGATCCACTACGATCCGATGATCGCCAAGCTCGTGACCTGGGCGCCGACCCGCGAGGCCGCGATCCGCTCGCAGGCCCGGGCCCTCGACGCCTTCGCGATCGACGGCATCCGCCACAACATCCCGTTCCTCTCCGCCCTGATGCACCACCCGCGCTGGCAGGCGGGGCAGCTCTCCACGGGCTTCATCGCGGAGGAGTTCCCGGACGGCTTCGAGGCGCCCCGGCCCGAGGGCGAGGCGGCCCGCCGGATGGCGGCGGCGGCGGCGGCCATCGACCACGGCCTCAACGAGCGCAAGCGCAACATCTCCGGCCAGATGCGGGACCCGAAGCTCCTGCGCTTCGAGCGCGACCGGGTGGTGATGCTCGGCGACCAGCGCTTCGAGGCGACCGTCGAGACCGTCGACGGCGGGATCGCGGTCGCGTTCGCGGACGGCGTCACCTGGCCGGTCGAGAGCCGGTGGCGCCCGGGCGAGCCGGTCTGGACCGGCACCATCGGGGGCGAGCCGGCGGCGATCCAGGTGCGCGGGCTCCTCAACGGGGTGGCGCTCCAGCACGCGGGCGCGGCCGCGGAGGCGCGGGTCTACACCCGGCGGGAGGCCGACCTCGCCGCCCTGATGCCCGTCAAGGAGGTGGGCGGGTCCGGCAAGCAGCTGCTCTGCCCCATGCCCGGCCTCGTGAAGGCCATCATGGTCACGGCGGGCCAGGAGGTGAAGGCCGGCGAGCCGCTCGCCGTGGTGGAGGCCATGAAGATGGAGAACGTGCTGCGCGCCGAGCGCGACGGCACCATCCAGACCATCCAGGCCAAGGAGGGCGACAGCCTCGCGGTCGACGCCGTGATCCTGGAATTCGCCTGACGCCCCGCGTGCCGCTCTACTTCGCCTACGGCTCGAACATGGACCGGGCCGCCATGGCCCGGCGCTGCCCGTCCTCGGCGCTCCTGGGCCTCGGCCGCCTGCACCGGCACCGCCCGGTCATCCTGCGGGAGGGCTACGCCTCGGTGCTGCGCGACCCCGCCGCGACGGTGTGGGGCGTGGTCTGGGACCTGGCGCTCGCCGACGTGCCGGCGCTCGACCGCTACGAGGGGGTGGCGGGCGGCCTCTACGTCAAGGCGCAGCAGCCCGTGGCGATGGCGGGCGGGGTCAGGCGCGCCCTGATCTACCTCGGCCGGGGCAGCGGGGGCGTGCCCCGCCCGGGCTACCTGGAGGGCGTGGTCGCCGCCGCCCGGGCGAACGGGCTGCCGGAGGCCTACGTGCGGGGCCTCGAGGGCCTGGCGCGGGGGCAGGGCCTGGCGCAAGGGCGGGGCCCGGCGCGGGAGTAGGGCGGCGGCCCGGCGGCCGGCTCCGCCGCCCCTACCGCCCGCGAAAGAGCGGGTGCTCCACCCTGTCGCCGGCGTGCAGCCCGAGGCGGGCGGCGGTGCCGGCGTTGAGTTCGAGCACGCCGAGAACCGGCTCGCCCGACAGGATGGTGCGGGTCGAGAGCGGCTCGGTGTCGGCGGCGATGCGCGCCACCGTGCCGTCCGCCCGGATGAACAGCATGTCGAGCGGCAGGTAGGTGTTCTTCATCCACATGCTGACCGGCTCGACCCGCTCGAAGTCGAACAGCATGCCCCGGTCGGGCGCCATCGTGCGCCGGAACATCAGCCCCTGCGCGCGGCTGGCGTCGTCGCGCATCACCTCGACCTGGAAGGCGTGGCGGCCGTTGCGGGAGGCGATGGCCAGGGGCTCGAACGGCCCGCCGGCCGCGGCCGGCAGGACGCAGAGGATGAGGAGGAGGCTGGAGACGAGCGCGGCCCTGAGCCCGCGCGCCGGTGCGGCCACGGGCCGTGCGGAGCGATGCGACATGGAGGCGGAACTAGTGCGAGGCCGGCAGCGTGCCATCCGCCAGGCGCACTTCCGCGGCCATCAGGCCCTTCGAGCCGTCGCCGTAGCGCACCATCACGCGTTCGCCGGGCTTGAGCTCCGCGATGCCGTAGCGCCGCAGGGTCTCCATGTGGACGAAGATGTCGGGCGTGCCGTCGCCCCGGCTCAGGAAGCCGAAGCCGCGCAGGCGGTTGAACCACTTGACCACGGCGCTCTCGAGCCCGCTCGTCGGCACCACGGTGACGTGGGTGCGCGGCATCGGCAGCTCGGCCGGGTGGGTCGCGGTCGACTGGTCCAGGGAGAGGATGCGGAAGGTCTGCCAGCCGCGGGTGCGCTGCACCGCCTCGACCACGATGTGGGCGCCCTCGCTGGCGCTCTGGTAGCCGTCGCGGCGCAGGCAGGTCACGTGCAGGAGGACGTCCGGCGCGCCGTTGTCGGGCACGATGAAGCCGAACCCCTTGGCGACGTCGAACCACTTGATGCGGCCGCTGACCTCGACGATATCGAGCGGCCGTTCCAACTCGGCGTCGAACCCGGTGGCGGCGCCGCGCGCACCCTCCTCGAACGCACTCCCCGGCCGCGGGCCAAGGGGGCCTGAACCGAATTCGTCCGACATCGTAAGCAACCCACACCGAATCGCGTCGCGCGCTTCACCCGGAGATTAACAAAGTCATGACTTCGGGGAAGCCCGAATCGGGCGAGATCAGGGGTCCGGGGGTGGAATGTTTTCCCTGGCGTCATCCCGCCGCGGTGCGTTCTGCAATCGGGGGAGGCAAATCGGCAGCGTCGTATGCAGGAGTTGCTTGCCCCAGGAACTTACAGGGCGGCGGCCGCGTGATTTCGCCGCAGGCGCCGATGCGCGCGGCGTGCGGCCTCTAGCAGGGGCACGGCGTGGTGACTCCCCCGCGACCCGTGCCGGCCCCGGCCGCCGCCGCCCCGGCGCGCGGGCCGGGACGCCTCGCCCTCATCGACGCGCTGCGGGGCGGCGCGCTCGCCGCCATGGCGCTCTACCACCTGGCCTGGGATCTCGGCTTCCTGCGGCTGACGCCGGAGAACGTCGCCCTCGCGCCCGCCGGGCGCGGGGCGGCCCACGCCATCGCGGGCAGCTTCCTCCTGCTCGTGGGAGCGAGCCTCGTCCTGGCGCAGGGCGGGGGCCTGGCGCAGGGCAGGGGCCTGGCGTGGCGCCCCTTCCTCGCCCGGCTCGCGCGCATCGCGGGCGCCGCCGCGCTGATCTCCCTGGCGACCCGGTTCGCGTTCCCGGACAGCTGGATCTTCTTCGGCATCCTGCACGCCATCGCGCTGTCGAGCGTTCTGGCGCTGCCGGCTCTGCGCGCGCCGTTGCCTCTCGTCGGGCTCGGCGCCGCGGCGATCCTGGCGGCGCGGCCGCTCCTCGCCTGGAGCGGGGCGGCCCCGCCCGTCCTCGACGCGCCGCTCCTGCTGTTCCTCGGCCTCGGCCGGGGGGTGCCGACGACGAACGACTACGTGCCGCTGGTGCCGTGGTTCGGCCTCGTGCTGGCAGGGGTCCTCGCCGGGCGCCTCGCGCTGCCGCGCCTGGCGGGCATGCGGCTCCTCGCCTGGCGGCCCCGCGGCCCGGGCGGGCGGCTCCTCGCGGCGGCGGGGCGCCACAGCCTCGCGGTCTACCTCGTGCACCAGCCGCTGCTGCTCGGGCTGCTCGCCGGCCTCGCGGCGCTGACCGGGCCCCATCCCCGGGCGGGGCAGGCCCAGTTCCTGCGCGAGTACCGGGCGAACTGCACCGCGGCCGGGGGCGGCGCGCCGGCCTGCCGGCTGGCGGCGCGCTGCCTGCTGGCGGACCTGCGCCGGGAGGGCCTGTGGCAGGCCGCCGAGCGCGGCGCCTTCTCGCCCGGGGACCGGGCGCGGGCCCTCGTCCTGTCGCAGGCCTGCTACCGCGAGGCGGGCGGGCCGTAGGGCGAGGCCGCGCCGGCCTCCGGGGGGGGGCCGCGCCGGTCTCGGGGGGGCCGCGCCGGCCCCGGGCGGATCAATCCTTCGCGCGCTCCACGTACGACCCGTCGGCCGTCATGATGACCACGCGGGTGCCGGTCGAGATGTGGGGCGGCACCAGGGTGCGCAGGCCGTTCGAGAGCGTGGCGGGCTTGTAGGACGAGGACGCGGTCTGGCCCTTGGTGACCGGCTCGGTGTCGGTGATCTCGAGGGTGACGCGCTGGGGCAGTTCGAGGGTCAGCGGGACGCCGTTGTGCTGCGAGAGCATCACCGCCATGCCCTCCTGCAGGTAGGCCGCCTGGTCGCCCACCACGTCCTGGGGCACCGCGACCTGCTCGTAGGATTCGGGGTTCATGAAGTGGAACCCCTCGCTGTCGCTGTACAGGAAGGTGTGCTCCCGGTCCTCCACGAAGGCGCGCTCGACCTGCTCGGTGGTGCGGTAGCGCTCCGAGACCTTCACGCCGTCGGTGATGCGGCGCATGTCGAGCTGGGTCACCGGGGTGCCCTTGCCGGGATGGATGTTCTCGGCGGAGAGGATCACGTAGAGCTTGCCGTCCTTGTCGACGACGTTGCCTTTGCGGAGCGAACTGGCGATCACCTTCACGGGGCGAATCCTAGAGAGAGTGCGTTGACAGAAGCCGGCGGCGTCCGCCAAGCCGCGGCCGGCGGGAGCCTTCCGGCCCGCCCTATCGCATCTCACGCGCGACCGCCAGTCGCCGGCGCCGCCCCGGGCCTCGCCCGCAACCCCGGGGGGCGCGCCCTGTCCGAGCGCCGTCGAGCCGAGCACCCTGGAGCCGAGCACCCTAAAGCCATGACCACCGCCTCGCCCTGGTGGGCCCCCCACGTCCACGCCGACCGGCGGCCGCGCCTGATCGCGCGCAACCGCATCGCCGCCGCCCTGCGCGGGTGGTTCGCGCGGGCCGACTTCGTCGAGGTCGAGGCCGCGGCCCTCCAGGTCTCGCCCGGCAACGAGGCGCACCTCGCCGCCTTCGCCACCGAGGCGGTCGGGCCGGACGGGGCGCGCCGGCCCCTCTACCTGCACACCTCGCCGGAATTCGCCTGCAAGAAGCTGCTGGCGGCCGGGGAGACGCGGCTGTTCAGCCTCGGCGCGGTCTACCGCAACCGCGAGCGCGGGCCGCTGCACCACCCCGCCTTCACCCTGCTCGAATGGTACCGGGCCGGGGAGACCTACGACCGCCTGATGCGGGACTGCGCGGCGCTGCTCGGGCTCGCGGCCGAGACCGCCGGCACGGCCCGGTTCCGCTTCCGCGGGCAGGAGGCCGACCCCTTCGCCGAGCCGGAGCGCCTCACCGTGGCGGAGGCCTTCGGACGGCTCGCCGGCATCGACCTCCTCGCCACCGTGGGCCCGGACGGCGCCACCGACCGGGAGGGGCTCTCCGCCGCCCTCGCGGGGGCGGGCCTGCGCACCGCGCCCGACGACACCTGGGCCGACCTGTTCAGCCGGGTGATGGTGGAGCGGGTCGAGCCCGCCCTCGGGCTCGGCCGGGCCACGATCCTGTGCGAGTACCCGATGCCCGAGGCGGCGCTCGCCCGGCCGAGCCCGGCCGATCCCCGGGTCGCGGAGCGCTTCGAGCTCTATTGCTGCGGGGTCGAGCTCGCCAACGCGTTCGGCGAGCTCACCGACGCGGTCGAGCAGCGCCGGCGCTTCGAGGCCGAGATGGACGAGAAGGCCCGGATCTACGGCGAGCGCTACCCCCTCGACGAGGATTTCCTGCTCGCCGTCGCCGCCATGCCGGAGGCGAGCGGGATCGCCCTCGGCTTCGACCGCCTCGTGATGCTGGCGACGGGCGCGCGCCGGATCGAGGAGGTGATCTGGACGCCCGTGGAGGCGGGACGTTGAGCGGGACGCTGCGCAGCCCGGCCGCCCTCGCGGCCGCCGGCCTCGTGCCGGCGGAGCGGCTGCCGGCCCTGGAGCGGGTCGCGGCCCGCTACGCCGTCTCGCTCACGCCGGACGTCGCCGGGTTGATCGAGGATCCGGACGACGGCGTCGGCCGCCAGTTCGTGCCCCGCGCCGAGGAGCTCGACACGGCGCCGGAGGAGCGCGCCGACCCGATCGGCGACGAGGCCCACGCGCCGCTTCCGGGCATCGTCCACCGCTACCCCGACCGGGTGCTCCTGAAGCCGCTCCACGTCTGCCCGGTCTACTGCCGGTTCTGCTTCCGGCGCGAGGTGGTGGGCCCCGAGGGGCTCGGCACCCTGAGCGAGGCGGAGCTCGCGGCCGCGATCGCCTACGTGGCGGCGCACCCGGAGATCTGGGAGGTCGTGGTCACGGGAGGGGACCCGTTCATGCTCTCGCCCCGGCGCCTCGGCGCCGTGGCGCAGGCCCTCGGGGCGCTCGACCACGTCCGCGTGCTGCGCGTCCACACCCGGGTGCCGGTGGTCGATCCGGGGCGGGTCGACGACGCCCTGGTGGCGGCCCTCAAGGGGTTCGGGCGGGCGGTGTTCGTGGCGCTGCACGCCAACCACCCGCGGGAATTCACTCCCGCCGCCACGGCCGCGGTGGCGCGCCTCGTCGATGCGGGCATCCCCCTCGTGAGCCAGTCGGTGCTGCTGGCCGGCGTCAACGACGATCCCGACACGCTCGGCGCCCTCATGCGCGCCTTCGTGGAGAACCGGATCAAGCCCTACTACCTGCACCAGGGCGACCTCGCCCCAGGCACCGCCCACCTGCGCACGTCGATCGCGGCGGGCCAGGCCCTCATGCGCCACCTGCGGGGGCGGATCTCGGGGCTGTGCCAGCCCGCCTACGTCCTCGACATTCCGGGCGGGCACGGCAAGGTGCCGGTGGGGCCGGGCTACCTCGTGCCCGCGGGCGAGGGCTGGACGGTCACCGATCCGGGCGGGCGCCCGCACGCCTATCCGCCGGCGGACGACTGAGCGGGCGACAGGGAGGGACAACGGCGATGCGCAGGCTCTGGGGGCGGCTCAACTCCGTGAACGTGCAGAAGGCCGTGTGGGGCCTGGAGGAGCTCGGGCTCGCCTACGAGCGGGTCGAGGCCGGGGGCGCCTTCGGGCGGGTGCGGGAGCCCGCCTACCTCGCCCTCAACCCCAACGGCCTCGTGCCGGTGCTCGAGGAGGACGGCTACGTCCTGTGGGAATCGAACGCCATCCTGCGCTACCTCGCGCGAGGGCACGGCGCGGGCGCCCTCTGGCCGGAGGGGGCCCGGGCCCGCGGGCATGTCGACCAGTGGCTCGACTGGCAGGCCGGCACGTTCACGCCGGCGATGCGCGACGTCTTCTGGCAGACGGTGCGGACGGCGCCCGCGGCGCAGGACGCCGCAATCATCGCGCGCTCGGTCGCCGAGGCGGAGGCCTGCGCGGCGATCCTCGAGGCGCACCTGAGGGGACGCGCCTACGCGGTCGGGGAGGACTTCACGGCGGCCGACATCGCCCTCGGCTGCGCGGCGCACCGCTGGCTGCACCTCGATGTGGCGCGCGTCGAGCGGCCGGCGCTGCGGGACTGGTACGCCCGCATCAGCGCCCGCCCGGCGGCGCGGGGCGCCCTGCCGCCGCTGAGCTGATCGGGAAGCGCCGCGCCCCCGCGCAGCCCTTCCGCCGCCCGCAAGGTCGCCCTCCGCAAGGTCGCCGTGGCCGCGGCGCGCGCGATACGGTAGGTCTCCGGCGTTCCTTCCCGCCTCTCACCCCCGAAGGCCCGATGCCGCTCGACAAGACGCTTCTCGACGCGCTTCACGCCGTCACCACCGCGACCCTCACCACGGTGCTCCTCAAGAAGGGCATCCGGCGCTGCTGGATGCGCGGCCCGACCCCGCGTTTCGCGGCGGGCAGCCGGGTGGTCGGCCCGGCCTTCACGCTGCGCTTCGTGCCGGCCCGCGAGGACCTGGCGACGCCCGAATCCTGGTCGAGCCCGACCTCGACCCGGGCGGCCATCGAGGCGATGCCCGAGGGCTGCGTCACGGTGGTGGACGCGATGGGCGTGACCGACGCGGGCATCTTCGGCGACATCCTGTGCGCCCGGATGCGCAAGCGCGGCGTCGCCGCCCTGGTCACCGACGGCGCGGTGCGGGACGGGGAGGGCGTCGACGGCACCGGCCTGCCGGTCTGGTGCGCCGGCATCGCGGCGCCCGCCTCGGTGGCGGGCCTGACCTTCGTCGGCTGGGGCGAGCCGATCGGGTGCGGCGGCGTGGCGGTGTTTCCCGACGACATCGTGGTGGCGGACGGCGACGGCGCGGTGCTGATCCCGGCGGCGATCGCCGAGGAGGTGGCGCTCGCCGCCGTCGAGCAGGAGCGCCTCGAGCTGTGGATCATGCGCGAGGTGGACAAGGGATTGCCGCTGCCGGGCCTCTACCCGCCGAACGCCGAGACCCGGGCGCGCTACGAGGCCGAGACCGGCTGAAGCCGGGCACGGGCACCGCCCGGACGGGCCCGCCGCGCCGGACCGGCCTCGTTCGCGCGGGCCAGCCGGGCCGCGCGCCGCCAGCCCTCGGGACCGCTCTCCCATGTTCTTCGTCGCCTCGAAGGTGCTGTGGTTCCTCGCCACCCCCTCCAACCTGCTCCTCGTCGTCGGGCTCGCGGGCTGCGGCGTCGCCGTCCTGACGCGGCGCCGGGCCCTCGGCCTCGGGCTCGGCCTCGCCAGCCTCCTCGCCCTCGGCGCCGCGGGCCTGTCGCCGGTCCCGGCCTGGCTGGGCGCGCCGCTGGAGGAGCGCTTCCCGGCCTTCGCGGATGACGGCGGGCCGGTGGCCGGGATCGTGGTGCTGGGGGGCGCCGTCGAGCCTGAGGCGTCCCTGGCCCACGGCCAGCTCGTCCTCAACGACGCGGGCGAGCGCATGATCGCCCTCGGCGACCTCGCCCGGCGCTACCCGGAGGCCCGGATCGTCTTCTCGGGCGGCTCGGGCCGGCTCAGAGGGGGCGCCTCGGAGGCGGAGATCGTCCGGCGCCACGCGGCGGGCCTCGGCGTGGAACCCGGGCGGCTCCTGTACGAGGAGCGCTCGCGCAACACCCGCGAGAACGCGACCTACAGCGCCGCGCTGGCCGCCCCGGCGGCCGGCGAGCGCTGGCTCCTCGTCACCTCCGCCTGGCACATGCCGCGCGCGGTCGGCTGCTTCCGGCGCGCCGGCTTCCCGGTGACGCCCTACCCGGTCGATTACCGCACGGCCGGGGGCGACGTGCCGCCCGCGATGGCGGGGCGCGGACTGTTCCAGACCGACGTCGCCGTCCGCGAGTGGGCCGGGCTCCTCGCCTACCACCTCGCCGGCTACACCGACGCGTTGTTCCCGGCGCCGAACGATCCTCCCGCGACGGGCCAGGCCGCGGGAGCGCGGTGAGGCGGCGTCCCGGGCGGGCGGGCCGTCACCGCGGCAGCGAGAGCCGGTACACGCCCCGGAAATCGTCGGGATCGGGCACGACGCGGCCCTTGCGCAGGATGGCGACCCGTCCCTCCTTCATCAGCCGCACCGCCTGGCGGCGGACCGGCTGCATCAGCGGCCCCCAGCCGTCCGGGTGCGGACCGCCCAGGGCCCGGGCCACCTCCGAGGGGCAGACGGTCTTGTCGGGGCCGCGCTCCGCCACGAGGCGCAGGAGGGTCTCCGCGAGGGCGTCCTCGCCGGGCCGCTCACGGGTCCCGGCGGTCGTCGGTGTCCGGGGGGTCATCGTTGTCCTTGAGGGCGCGGCGCGCGTCGGAGGCGAACTGGCGGTGCCACATCACGGTGAGCACCGCCACCGTGGTGACGAACAGCACGTAGGCGCTGACGAACCAGCCGAGATAGGCCAGCGCGAAGAAGAACGCGCGCTGGCCGCGGTTGAAGTGCCCGCCCGCGACCACGTTCATGGCCGCCGCCCGGCGCGCCGCGCGGGCGATCGCCTCGGGGTCGCCGCCGCGGGGCGGGACGGCCCCGATCAGGATCGCCCCGTAGTTGAACAGCCGGTAGGCCCAGGCGAACTTGAAGAAGGCGTAGACGAAGATCAGCGCGAGCCCGGCGACCTTGATCTCCCAGGTCGTCCGGGTGGTCTGCGTGCCGAACGGCAGGGTGGCGAACAGGGTCAGGACGTCGTCGGCCGAGCGGGTCAGGGTGAGCACGCTGCCGAGCGCGATGAGGGAGGTCGAGGCGAAGAACGCGGTGCCGTTCTGGAGCGAGGCGTTGATGGTGGTGTCGACCACCCGGTTCTCGCGCACGATCAGCTGGTCGGCCCAGGCGTGGCGGTAGCGGTCCATCATGCCGTTGAGGCTGGGCCGGCGGCGCGCCGACCCCTCGACCGCGACGCTGTAGCCGATCCAGGCGACGAGGAAGACCGCGACCGCGGCGAGGTCGAGGAGCGAGAAGCTGCTCACGCCGCCCCGCCCGCCTGGAATCCGTGCCCCATCCCGGATCCCCGTCAGGCTGTCGGCAGGATGCGGACGCCGCGCTCGCCGGCCGCCGCCGGGATGTCGGCGACGCCGACATCCGCGACCCGGGCGCCGGCCGGCCCCTCCCGGCAGGCCGCGACCATCGCCGTCACGGCCTCGGCGGGTCCCGTCAGGCGGGCCTCGACGGTGCCCTCGCGCCGGTTGCGGACGTGTCCCGAGAGGCCGAGCGCCTCCGCGCGGGTCTTCGCCCAGGCCCGGTAGCCGACGCCCTGCACCCGGCCGCGGACGACGATCTCGACGCTGCGATACTGGCTCACCCGTGCTGGCTCCTCGCGTCCGCGACGCCCGGCCGGGCACCCCGGCCGCGGCCCTCGATCCCCGAATCTGACGGCGTCCCCGCGACGAACCGGCATCCGCTCCGCCCCGACGTGCTCCCCGCCGCGGCGGGCACCGGTTCGGCGCGAGGGCGGGCGTCGCGACGGGGACCGAGGGCGCTCCCCGCCGACCTGGACACCGGTCTCGGCGCGAGGGAGCGTCGGGACGCGGACCGGGGGCGGCAGCCGAAGGCCGCGCGAACGGGTGCCGCTCTAGCACGGGCCGGGGTGGATGAGAATCCCGCAATCACCCCCGCTGCGCACGACGCGTCGGCGCCGCGCGGCCCCCGCAAGGCGCCTGACGCAGACCATCGTTAACCTCACGGAGCGTTCGCCCGAGTGTCGACCGCCGCCGGCCGCCGGTCAGAACTGGCGGCGAGGGCGCCTCGTCTTGGCGCTTAAGCCTTCGGAAGGGGTTTTGCGGCGATCTCACGGAGAGACAAGGCCTAACAGAGCTGTGCCGCGTCGCCGTCCTCGTTGAGTCGCGGAGAGTGTCATGCCGGCCCCGGGATCCCGTCGCTTCGGGCAGATGATCGCCGGCCTGGCGCGACGCCGGCCGGGGCCCCGGGCGGCGTGGCGGCGCTTTTGCGCCGACCGGGGCGGCGCCGTCGCGGTCCTGGCCGCCATCGTGCTCCTGCCCCTCGTCCTCATCGTCGCGGCCGGGATCGACTACAGCGCCGCCGCCGGCGCGAAGGCGGAGCTGAACGCCGCCGCCGACGCCGCCGCGCTCTCGGTCGTGAACCGCGGCGCCATGGCGATGGACGCGACGGCCGCCCAGGCCTTCGCGCTGGCGTACTTCCGGGACCTGTCCAAGAGCACCAAGGGCCTGTCGAACGTCGCCGCCACCGCGACGGTCACCGATGCGAACGGCGTGCGCACGACCGCCGTCTCCTACACCGCCACCCTCGCGACGAGCCTCGTGGGCGTGGCCGGCATCCAGTCGGTCGCGCTCGCCGGGCGGGCGAGCTCGACCTCGGCCGTCCCGACCTACATGGACTTCTACCTGATGCTCGACAACTCGCCGTCGATGGGTGTCGGCGCGACCACGGCCGACATCGCCACGATGGTCAACAACACCTCGGACAAGTGCGCGTTCGCCTGCCACGACATCTCGGCCGGGCAGAAGGATTACTACACCCTGGCGAAGAAGCTCGGCGTCACGATGCGCATCGACGTGGTGCGCCAGGCGACCCAGAAGCTCATGGACACCGCGACCGCGACCGCCATCGTGCCGGGGCAGTTCCGGGCCGCGATCTACACGATGGGGACGACCTGCCAGAACGTGGCGCTGACGAAGGTCAGCGCCCTGAGCTCGGACCTCAGGCAGGCCAGGCAGAACGCCGCCGCGGTCGACCTGATGACGATCCCGCAGCAGGGCTACAACAACGACCAGTGCACGGATTTCGACGGGATCCTGTCGGCCCTCAACCTCGCGATCCCGGTCCCCGGGGACGGCACGCAGCCGGCGGCGGCCCAGAAGGTCGTGTTCTTCGTGTCCGACGGCGTGGCCGACGCCTACTACCCGGTGACCTGCACCAAGCCGACGACGGGCGGCCGCTGCCAGGAGCCCCTGACGGTCGCGACCTGCCAGGCCATGAAGCAGCGCGGCATCAAGATCGCGGTGCTCTACACCACCTACCTGCCGCTGCCCACGAACTCCTGGTACAACACCTGGATCGCGCCCTTCGCCAGCGCCATCGGGAACCCGATGCAGGCCTGCGCCTCGCCCGGGCTGTACTCCGAGGTCAGCCCGACCCAGGGCATCGACGAGGCGATGAACGCCCTGTTCAGCCGCACGGTCGCGCAGGCCCGGCTGACGCAGTGAGCCTCGAATCCGTGCTTCTCGCCCGCGGGCCTCAGGCGCCGACGGCCGCGAGGGTTCGGGGCGCCGGCGCAGGGCGGGGCTGGGCGGGGGCGCGCAGGCGCACGAGGTCGGCCAGGGGCACGAAGGCGTCCGGCGCCCCGCCGCCAACCCGGGTGCCGAAGCCGAGGGCGAAGGACAGGCTGAGCTTGCGGTCCGCCGCGATCCCGAACGCCGCGAGCGCCGCCGCGAACGCCTCCCGGAAGCTGCGCACGCCGCACCAGCTCTTCTCGGAGAGGTGGAGGGGCCATTCCCAGTAGCCGTCGGGGCGGCGGGCGGACAGGGCCTCGCGGGCGATGAAGTAGCCGGTCGCGCGATGCTCGAGGCCGTCCGCGCAGACGCGCCACTCGCGATTCTCGAACAGCGACGCGGCCTCGGCCGCGGCCTCGTCCCGGCAGGTGGTGTCCATTCGGGTCTCCCGGCTCCGATCAGGTGTCCGGGCCGCTTTACAAACCGGCCCGAGCCATGGAACATTTGCGGAACACTGGGCTGATTTGCCCATTTCGTCAACCGGGGCGCGCGAACATTTCTGGAACGTTCCCGGGCCCCCGTGCGGGCGCGCGCCCCTGGCATCCGGAGCCCCGGCACGCCACCTTGGGGGGACGGGAATCGCGGAGAGACGGGCGGGGATGGAGCGGAGCCGGACGAGCCAGGACGCCGAGGCGCTCAAGCGCCTCGAGGCGCTGCAGCCGACCTACGAGCGCCTGCGGGCGGACCGCATCCGGGCCGAGAGCGACGTCGAGCGCCTCACGGCCGAGCTCGCGGCGGCGAGGGCCCAGGCCCGGGAGGAGCTCGGCACCGACGACGAGGCCGAGATCCGCCGGATGATCGAGGAGGCCCGGGCCGAGAACGCCCGCCGGGTCGAGGCCTTCGCGCAGGCGCTCCAGGCCGTCCAGGCCCGGCTCGCCGCCCTCTCCGAGCCGCGCTGAGGTGGGCGCGTGACGCAGCCCGGCACCGCGCGCGCGGACGACCACCTCGCGGCGGTCGAGGCGGCGGCGCGGGCGCTCGCCCGCCTGGAGGCGGAGCGGGACCGCGACCGCTCGGCCCTGGCGGCCGGGACCCGCGCGGTCGCGGCCGCCAAGGGGCGGCTGGCGCTGCGCGACGCCGTCGAGACCTACCTGCGCGAGCTGCAGCAGGACGCCAACCGTCGCAGCGTCGCGACGTTCGAGACCCTGCTCTCCGCCCTGGTCCAGGAGGTGCTGCCGGGCGAGAAGCCGGTCTCCCTCGACCTCACCACCGAGCGCGGCCTGCCGGCCCTCGACATCGGGGTCCGGCGCCCGGACGGCGGCCGCGAGGACGTGCTGGAGGACAACGGCGGCGCCATGACCAACGTGGTCGGGATGGCGCTGCGCCTCATCGCGGTGGTCAAGGCGGGGGTCGGCCGCTTCCTCGCCCTCGACGAGGCCGATTGCTGGATCGCGCCCGACCGGGTGCCGGCCTTCTACCGCGTGCTCGACGACGGCGCCGCGCGCCTCGGCGTGCAGTGTCTGGCGATCTCCCACCACGACGTCGGCGGGTTCGACGCCGGGCTGACGGTGAGCCGGATCGCCGGCCTGCCGGAGAGCGGGGTGTCCATCGACGGCCCGGCCGCCGCGTGCTCCGCCGCCTGGTCGCCCGAGCAGCCGGGCTTCCGTTTCGTGCGGCTCGTCGACGTGCAGGGTTTCCGCGATGCCACCCTGCCCCTCGCTCCCGGCGTCAACGCCCTGGTGGGGCCGAACAACCGCGGCAAGTCGACGGTGATCCGGGCCCTGCGGGCGGTGTTCTACGGCGAGGCCCGCGACGGCCTGGTGCGCGCCGGGGCGGGCGCCGCGCGGATCGAGGTCGGGGTCGCGCACGGGCGGATCCTGCGCTTCGTGCGCCAGCCGAAGCGCACCCCGGTGAACCTGTGGTCGCTGCACGCGCCGGACGGGACGGTCGTGGTCGAGGACGGCACCCGCCTCGAGACCGGCGGGCGCGACGTCCCGGCCTGGGTCGAGCGCCTGTTCGGCATCACCCGGGTCGAGGACCTCGACGTCCACGTGGCCCACCAGAAGTTCCCGGTCTTCCTCCTCGGCGAGAAGCCGGCCAAGCGCTCGGCGGTGCTCTCGATCGGGCAGGAGGCCGGCATCATCCGCGACATGCAGGCGCTCCAGCGCGAGCGGGTCGCCGAGGACCAGCGCGTCGTGCGCGACGGGGAGCGGGAGATCACGCGGCTGCGCGCTGCCCTCGCGGCCTACGAGGCCCTCGAGGGCATCGCCGCGGCGGTGGCGGCCCTGCGCGGGACGGCGGGGGGCATCGCCGCGGCGAGCGCGCGCCTGCGGCGGAGCGAGGCGCTCGCCGCCGAGGTCGCCCGGCTCGCCGCCCTCGCGGCGGGGGCGGGGGC
>NZ_KZ984621.1 GCF_003574465.1 Methylobacterium crusticola | reverse complement strand
CCCGGGCCGCCGCCGCCTCGGCCACCGCGGCGAGGCCGGAGGCGTTGCGGCCGGTGTGCAGGACGAGGCCCCGGTCCGGGCCGGCGAGCGCCAGGGCGGCGGCGCGGCCGATGCCGCTGCCGGCGCCCGTCACCAGGGCGACGCGGGCCGGCGCCGTCACCGGGGCGCTCCGGCGCCGTCGCGCCGGTGGAAGTGGCTCAGGAAGGCCCGGGTCTCGGGCTCCCGCGGGGCGTCGATGAGGGCGCGGGCCGCCCCCTCCTCCACCACCACGCCGTCGCGCAGGAACACGGCCCGGTCCGCCACCTCGCGGGCGAAGGCGATCTCGTGCGTGACGATCACCATGGTCATGCCGTCCGCCGCGAGGGCGCGCATCACCGCCAGCACCTCGCCGACGAGCTCCGGGTCGAGGGCGGAGGTGGCCTCGTCGAACAGCATCACCTCCGGCTCCATGGCGAGGGCCCGGGCGATGGCGACGCGCTGCTTCTGCCCGCCCGAGAGCCGGCTCGGGTACTGGTCGGCCTTGTCGGCGAGGCCGACCTTGGCGAGGAGCGCCCGCGCCAGCGCCTCCGCGTCGGGCCGCCGCATGCGCCGGACCGTGAGCGGCCCCTCCATCACGTTGGCGAGGGCCGTGCGGTGCGGGAAGAGGTTGAAGTGCTGGAACACCATGCCGGTGTTGGCCCGGAAGCGCGCGAGCGCCCGGGTGCCGGGCAGGCGCGCGCCCGCCCCGAAGGCGAAGCGGTCGGCCCCGACCCGCACGGTGCCGGCATCCGGCACCACCAGGAGGTTGATGCAGCGCAGGAGCGTCGACTTGCCCGAGCCCGACGGCCCGATCAGCGCCACGACGCCCCCGGGCTCGACGCGCAGCGACACGTCCTTGAGCACGACCTGCGCGCCGAACTGCTTGCGCAGGGACGCGATCTCGATCTTCGGGGCCGTGCCGGCCTCGGTCTCCATCCGGCCTCCTCAATCGCTCGTGGCGAGGCGCTTCTCGCCCCGGCGCACCACCCAGGTCAGCGGGAACAGCGCCGCGAAGTACAGGACCGCCACCAGGGTGTAGATCTCGAGGGGCCGGTAGCTGTCGTGGGCCGCGACCTGCCCCTGGTAGAGCAGGTCCGGCACCGCCAGCACCGAGACCAGCGAGGTGTTCTTGAACTGGATGATCGACTGGTTCATCAGCGGCGGCACCATGCGCTTGAGGGCCTGCGGCAGGATCACCCGCCGCATGCTCTGGCCCGGCGTCATGCCGAGGGCCGCCCCGGCCTCGGCCTGGCCCGGGTCGATCGACACGATGCCGCCCCGGATGATCTCGGCGTAGAACGAGCCGCCGTAGAGCGACAGCGCCAGGACCGAGGCCGTCACGGCCGAGATCTCGATCCCCGCCAGGATCGGCAGGGCGTAGTAGAACCAGACGAGCTGAACGAGGAGCGGCGTGCACCGGAAGACCTCGATGTAGGCGCCGGCGCCCCAGCGCAGCGGTGCGAGGCGCGACAGCTTGGCGAGGCCCGCCAGGAGCCCGGCGGCGAGCCCGATCGCCACGATCGCCGCCGTGAACGCCACGGTGACGCCGAGCCCCTGGACGAACAGCCAGCGATAGGCCCAGAGGGCGCCGAAATCCCAGGCGTACATCAGGCCGCCCCGCCCCGCCGCGCCCCGCTCACAGCGACAGGCCGGCCGGCATGTCGGCCTCGGTGACGCCGACGAGCTCCATGTTCGACACGATGGTCTGGCGGATGAAGCCCAGGCCCTTGTTGTAGTCGATCCAGGTGTTGACGAAGTCGCGCAGCGTCTTGTCGCGCTCGCGCCGGAAGCCGGCATTCGAGGTGGTGGAGAAGACCGGGCTCGGCACCACGAGCTGGCCGAGGGCGGGGTTCTTCTTCAGGACCGTGAGGGCGAGCATCAGGATCAGGCACTGGGCGTCGACCCGGCCGGTCTGGAGCGCGATGGTGGCCTCGTCCGCGGCCTTGAAGCGCACGACCTGCGCCTTGGGGCAGAGCCGGCTCACGACCTGGTCGTGCGAGGAGCCGACGTCGACCGCGATCTTCACCTCCGGGCTGTTCAGCTCGGCCCAGGACCGGGCCTTGAAGTCCTTCCTGGCGACGATCGTGAAGGCGTTGTTGAAGACCGGCACCGAGAAATCGACCACGAGCGCCCGCTTCGGGGTCGGGTTGAGGCCGAAGAACAGGTCGATCTTGTTGGCCTGCAGGTCGAGGACCGAGTTGCCCCAGGTGGTCTCGGTGAGCTCCAGCTCCGCCTCCATCTCGGCGGCGAGCGCCTTGGCCATGTCGACGTAGAAGCCGCGCCACTGCCCGCTGGCAAGGTCCTTGTGGTAGTAGGGCGCCCCGCCCGCCACCGCCCCGGTGCGCAGCTTCTTCGTGCGCCGGATGCGCTCGAAGGTGCTCTCGGGCGCGTCCTCGGCGAGGGCCGGGGCGGCGAGGCTCCCGAGGCCTGCGGCCGCGAGGGTGCCGGCCCCGATCAGGCCTGCCAGCGATCTGCGCGAAATCATGGATCCTCACTCCGGGTCGGACGTCTCGGGGGAAGCGTAGCATTCGGCGGGCCAACGCTCACGCGACTTCGCGGGCAGGGCGGCAGTCCCGCGGGGCCGGGGCCGGTGGACCGGATCGGGCCGCCTCCCCGCGCGGCGCCGATCCGGCCCGCCGGCCCGTCACTCCCCGGACCCGCGCCCCGGCCGCGCCTCCTGGGGCGTGTAGTCCATCGTGGCGAAGCCGCCGCCCTGGAGCGTGCGGGCGACCGGGTCGAGGGGGTTCTCGCGGGCGAGGATCTCGGCGGCGTAGTCCTCGGCGGACTGGGCGGGCCGGTAGCCGATCGCCGCGGCGGCGGCGTTGTCCCAGTAGCTGCGCGGGTTGTCCGACACGCCCCAGACCGCGAGGTAGCCGGGCACCGGCGCGGTGACGCTGCACAGGACGAGCCGGGCGAGGTCGTCGTGGCCGAGCCAGGTCGAGAGGTGGCGGAACTCCGTCGGCCGCGGCAGGGCGCTGCCGATGCGCAGCGCCACTCCCTCGATGCCGTGCCGGTCCCAGTACATCCGCCCCATCCCCTCGCCCCAGGCCTTGCTCAGGCCGTAGACGCCGTCCGGCCGGAACGGCGCGTCGGCCGTGAGGCGCTCGGTGACCGGGTGCATGCCGAAGGCGTGGTTGGAGCTGGCGAACACCACGCGCCGCAGCCGGTGGCGCCGGGCGCCCTCGTAGACCTGGTGCAGGGCCACGAGGTTGTTCTCGATCACCTCCGGCAGGGGCCGCTCGACGCTGGTGCCCGCCATGTGGACCAGGACCTCGGTGCCCGCGAGCAGGCGGTCGACGGCGTCCGGGTCGCGCAGGTCGCCCGTCGTCACCGCCTCGGCGTCCGACAGGGGCTCCAGGCGGGACGGTCCGCCGCCCGAGCGCAGGCTGTGGCCCGCCGCCAGCAGCCGCGGCCGCAGCACGGTCCCGATCTGGCCTCCTGCACCCGACAGCGCGATCCTGATCATGGCGGCATCCTCCCCCGGCCTGCGCGATGGACGCGCCCATCATGGGCGCTCGCGGGTGCCCGCGTCGAGGCGCGGGTGCCCGCGTCGAGGCGCGGGTGCCCGCGTCGAGGCGCGGAGATCCCGCGGGATCCGGCGGCCGGGCGGCCGGCGGCCGGGCGGGCCGCGGGGCGGTCGCGGACGGGCCCGCCGATGGGGTAGGGTCGGCGCCGGCTCCCCGGAGCCGGCCGAGAGGGCTGCCAGCAGGAGGACGCGACCCGTGTGGACACCGACGCAGCGGTATCCCGACCCCGCCATCGAGATCCTGGACCCCGCCTTCGCGCGCTACCGCGTGTTCAGCGCCGGCGTCGAGCGCCTCGCCACCGGCTTCCGCTGGTGCGAGGGCCCGGTCTGGTTCGGCGACGGCCGCTACCTCCTGTGGAGCGACATCCCCAACAACCGCATCCTGCGCCTCGACGAGGAGAGCGGGGCGGTCGGGGTCTTCCGCCGGCCGTCGAACTTCGCCAACGGCAACACCCGCGACCGGCAGGGCCGGCTCGTCACCTGCGAGCACGGCGGGCGCCGGGTCACCCGCACGGAGTACGACGGCGCCGTCACGGTGCTGGCCGACCGCCACGAGGGCAAGCGCCTGAACTCGCCGAACGACGTGGTGGTGGCCTCCGACGGCGCGGTCTGGTTCACCGATCCGCCCTTCGGCATCCTCGGCCACTACGAGGGCGAGCGGGCCGAGCCCGAACTGCCCCAGAACGTCTACCGGATCGACGGCGAGACGGGGGCGCTCGAGGCGGTCGCGACCGATCTCGCCGGGCCGAACGGCCTCTGCTTCTCGCCCGACGAGCGCATCCTCTACCTCGTCGAGTCCCGGGCGACGCCGAACCGGCGCATCCTGGCCTTCGACGTCGCCGACGGCCGCCGGCTGACCGGCCGGCGCGTCCACGTCGACGCCGGCCCGGGCACGCCGGACGGATTCCGCTGCGATGTCGACGGCAACCTCTGGTGCGGCTGGGGCATGGGCGAGGATGCCCTCGACGGGGTCATGGTCTTCGACCCCGGGGGGCGCCTGATCGGGCGCATCCGCCTGCCGGAGCGTTGCGCCAACCTCTGCTTCGGCGGCCGCCACCGCAACCGCCTGTTCATGGCGGCGAGCCAGTCCCTCTACGCGCTCTACGTCGACACCCAGGGATGCGCCGGCGGCTAGGTCGGCCCGCCGACGGGAACGCCGGCCCGGCGCGGGGGCGCGCGCCACGGCGCGGACCTGCTCGCGGCCCCCCCCGAGGGCGCCGCGACCAGGCGCCGCCCAGGCTCAGGGCCGCCGTCCCGCGACCACGAGGCAGAGGAGCTCGAACAGCACCTGCGCGCCACACTGCGCGGTGTTGCTGGTGGCGTCGTATTGCGGCGCCACCTCGACGACGTCGCCGCCGACCACGGGCAGGCCGGCGAGGCCCCGCAGCAGCGCGAGCACCTCCCGGGGCGTGAGGCCGCCCATCTCGGGCGTGCCGGTGCCGGGGGCGAAGCCCGGATCGAGGCTGTCGACGTCGAAGGAGACGTAGACCGGCCCCTCCCCGGCGACCTCCCGGGCCCGGGCGATCACGGCGGGCAGGCCCAGCCCCGGCACCTCCTCGGCGTGGATCACGGTCATGCCCGAGACCGTGGAGAACTCCCACAGGTACTCGGCCCCGCCCCGGATGCCGATCTGGATCGTGCGCGCGGGGTCGAGCACGCCGTCGAGCACGGCCTGCCGGAACGGCCCGCCGTGGTGGAACTTCGAGCCCTCGTAGATGCCGCCCGTGTCGCAATGGGCGTCGATGTGGATCATGCCGACCGGGCGCTCGGCCCCGACCGCCCGCAGGATCGCCCGGCTGATCGAGTGGTCGCCCCCGACCGCGAGCGGGACCACGCCGGCCCCGACCACCCCGGCGAAGAAGGCCTCGATGTCCTCGTGGCAGCTCTCGAGCGAGAAGCGGCTGCGGAACGGCACGTCGCCGATATCCGCGGCCCGGCACTCCGCCGCCGGGGTCATGCGCAGGACGTGCTCGTAGGGGCCGATGCGCTCGACGGACCGCACGGCGCGGGGCCCGAGCCGGGCGCCGGCCCGGTTGGTGACGCCGAGGTCCATCGGCACCCCGATCAGCGCCACGTCGAGCCCGCCGAAATCCGGGAGCGTCGCGGCCTCGGGCCGGAACGGCAGGCCGAGGAACGTCGCCGGGTCGGCGAAGGGCCACTTGCGCCGGTCGCTCTCGCTGAACTGCTGGGCCGCCGCCCGGGCGAAGTCGGGGTCGTCGATGTCGCCCCCGGTCGCCCCGAGGTAGCGGGCCCGGAGGGCTTCGAGCTTGGCGTGGTCCATGGGCGGGGACGCTCCCGGGAGACGTCCGCGGCGGCGCCCGTGAGCGGTGCCGCGCGGACCGGCGCGACACTCTGGCGGCCGGCCCTCGCGCCGCGCGCGCCCGGCGTGCCCTCAGGTCGCGCTGCCGGGGCGCACTGAACGACGATCGGCGCATCGTGGCAAGCGCGTCGTGCGGGCAGCGGCTGCCGCCCGGGCGGGCACCCGGCGGGCCCCGGGCGCCCAGCCCGGCGCCCCCCGGCGGGCCCCGGGCCTCACGGCTCCGCGTCGGGCTGGCGGGCCGGCACCGCGTCGGCGAAGGCCGGGAGCGCGAGCGCCGCCGCCTCGGCGGCGAGCAGGCGCGGGTACCGCGCGACGTCGACCCCGAAGCGGCGGGCGTTGCCGAGCTGGGGCACGAGGCAGAGGTCGGCGAGGCCCGGCGCCGCCCCGAAGCAGAACGGGCCCGGCTCCGCCGCCGCCATCGCCTCGCAGGCGCCGAGGCCCTCCCGGTTGACCCAGGCCGCCCACTCGACGACGGCGGCCTCCTCGAGCCCGAGCCCGCGCAGGCGCGCCAGCACCTTCAGGTTCTGCACCGGGTGCGTGTCGCAGGCCACCGCCAGGGCGAAGGCCCGCACCCGCGCCCGGCGCAAGGGGTCCCCGGGCAGGAGCGGCGGCTCGGGATGCGTCTCGTCCAGCCACTCGAGGATGGCGAGGGACTGCGTCAGCGCCGTCCCGTCGGCGAACTGGAGCGTCGGCACCAGCCCCTGCGGGTTCAGCGCCACGTAGTCCGGCGCCCGCTGCTCGCCGCGGCGCAGGTGGTGGGGCACGTGCTCGACCCCGATCCCCTTCAGGTTCAGGGCGATGCGCACCCGCCAGGCGGCGCTGCTGCGAAAATAGCCGTGTAGCCGCATCGGTCTCTCTCCCCCGGGGGCGCCTCGTCCCCGACCGCATCACGGGAACGGGGCGCGAAATCAAGGCGCCGGGCGCCGGTTCGGCGACCCGCGGGCGGGCACGAAGGCCCGCCCGCACGGTGGCTTGCGCGAATGGCGTGCGCGGTGGGCTGCCCATCGAATCGGCTTGCGCCCCGCCTCACGCCGTGCTCGCCTGAGGCGGGCGGCGATCGGGGAGCACGGGACGATGCGGGACGGATACGCGGGGTCGGCCAGCCGCCGGGCCATTCTCGCCGGCGGCGGCGCGGCGCTGCTCGGGGCCGCCCTCGGCGGACCGGCGCGCGCCGCCAAGGCGAGGCCCGTCGCGGTCGCCCTGGTGGCCTCGGTGCCGATCGAGCAGCAGTGGATCAGCCGCATCCACCTCGCCCTCAAGGCGGCGGAGGCCCGCGGCGACGTCACCTACGTGTACTCGGAGAACGTCGCCAACACGGATGCCGAGCGGGTGATCCGCGAGTACGCCGAGGGCAGGAAGGACCTGATCGTCGGCGAGGCCTTCGGGCTCGAGCGGCCGGCCCGCAAGATCGCGGGCGACTACAAGGCGACGGCCTTCCTGATGGGCTCGTCCTTCCCGCAGGCCGCGCCCAACTTCTCGGTCTTCGACAACTACATCCAGGACGCCTCGTACCTCACCGGCATCGTGGCCGGCAAGGAGACCCGGACCAACCTCATCGGCAT
This sequence comes from Methylobacterium crusticola, assembly GCF_003574465.1. Classification (GTDB taxonomy): domain Bacteria; phylum Pseudomonadota; class Alphaproteobacteria; order Rhizobiales; family Beijerinckiaceae; genus Methylobacterium; species Methylobacterium crusticola. Next base: position 26,950 of record NZ_KZ984621.1, on the reverse strand, counting down.
GGTCGGCGGCTACGCGATCCCCGAGGTGAACCGCCTGATGCAGGCCTTCATGGCCGGCGCGAAGTCGGTCAACCCGGACGTCAGATTCCTGGTCTCGTTCATCAACTCCTGGTACGACCCGCCCAAGGCGAAGGAGACCGCCTTCGCGATGATCGAGCGCCGGGCCGACGTGCTCTACGCCGAGCGCTTCGGCGTCTCCGACGCCGCCAAGGAGCGCGGCGTCAAGGCGATCGGCAACGTCATCGACACGGCCGCGCAGTATCCCGGCACCGTCATCGCCTCGGCGCTCTGGAACATGCAGCCGACCATCGACCGGGCGGTCGGCAAGGTGATCGACGGCTCCTTCGCGGCGGAGAATTACGGGCCCTGGAGCCACATGGACAAGGGCGGCTGCTCGCTGGCGCCCCTCGACCCCCGGCTCGTGCCCCAGGCGGTGATCGACATGGTGCTGGCCCGGGAGGCGGAGATCCGCAGCGGGGCCTTCCCGGTCGCCGTGAACGATGCCGAGCCGAAGTCGACGGCCTGATTTCCGGCGCGCGCGTGCCCGGCGCGGCGCCCCACGCCCCCGTCGTCCTCGAGCTGCGCGGCATCACCAAGCGCTTCGGCGGGGTGCTGGCCAACGACGCCATCGACCTCGACCTGAGGCGGGGCGAGATCCTGGCGCTGCTGGGCGAGAACGGCGCCGGCAAGACCACCCTGATGAACATCCTGTTCGGCCACTACACGGCCGATGCCGGCAGCGTGCGGGTGGCGGGCGCCGACGGGCGGCTCGCCCCCCTGCCGCCGGGCCGGCCCCGCGCCGCGCTGCGCGCCGGCATCGGCATGGTGCACCAGCACTTCGCCCTGGCGGACGCCCTGAGCGGCCTCGACAACGTGACGCTCGGCACCGAGCCGCTGTGGCGCCCCCGCCGCCGGCTGGCGCAGGCCCGCCGCCGCCTCGACGGCCTGATGCGGGATTCGGGCCTCGCCGTCGACCTCGACGTGCCGACCGGGCGCCTCGGGGTCGGCGAGCGCCAGCGGGTCGAGATCCTCAAGGCCCTCTACCGGGACGTGCGGGTGCTGATCCTCGACGAGCCGACGGCCGTGCTGACGCCGGCCGAGAGCGAGGGGCTGTTCGCGATCCTGCGGAACCTGGCCGGGCGCGGCCTCGCGGTGGCGTTCATCTCGCACAAGCTCGGCGAGGTGGTCGCCGGCAGCGACCGGGTCGCGGTCCTGCGCGCCGGCCGCAAGGTGGCCGAGCGCCCGACCGCGGGCGCCGACCGGGCCGCCCTCGCCGCCCTGATGGTCGGGCGCGCGGTCCAGCCCTCCCGGCGCACGCCCCGGGCGCCCGGCCCCGAGGTGCTGGCGCTCGCGGCCGTCACGGTGGCGGGCGAGGGCGCCCGCAACCGCCTGGAGGGGGCCTCCCTGACGGTGCGGGCCGGCGAGATCGTCGGGATCGCGGGCGTCGCCGGCAACGGGCAGGCGGCCCTGGCCCGGCTCCTCTGCGGGCTCGCGCGCCCGTCCGCCGGCAGCCTTCACCTGCACGGCCGGGCCCTGACGCGCTTCGACCCCGGCAGCTTCGTGCGCGGCGGCGTCGGCCGCATCCCGGAGGACCGCCACCACGAGGGCGCGGTCCCGGCGATGTCGGTGGCCGAGAACATCGCCATCGAGGGCATCCGCACCCGCTTCCAGCGCGCCGGCCTGCTGCGGCTCGATGCCATCGCGGCGCGGGCGCGGGAGGCCATCGCGGCCTACGGGATCCGCGCGCCCGGCCCCGACGCGCCGATCCGGCTCCTCTCCGGCGGCAACATGCAGAAGGCGATCCTCGCCCGCGCCCTCGACGGCGAGCCCGCCCTGATCCTCGCCGCGCAGCCGACCCGGGGCCTCGACGTCGGCGCCGTCGCGGAGATCCACGCCCGCCTCCTCGCCGCCCGGGCGCGCGGCGCCGCCACGGTCCTGATCTCGGAGGACCTCGACGAGCTCTTCGCCCTCTGCGACCGCATCGCCGTCATGGTGCATTCCCGCCTCTCCCCGGCGCTGCCGGCCGAGAGCCTCGACCTGACGCGGCTCGGGCTGATGATGGCCGGCCAGGATCCGGCGGCCTCGCTCGAGACGAGCGCCTGACGCGCCGCGGCGGCCCGCACGGGCGCGGCCCGCCGGCGTGATCTCGGCCCTGACGGGGTCACGGCCGCCCCGACCCTTGCCCGGACCAGTCCCGACGCCGGCGCTCCTCCTCGCCCGGGCCGGAACCGACGGCTTCTGCCCGTCGCCGGCAGAGGAGCGCGACCGGCACCGGAGTGCACGCAGTCCGGGAAACGCGATCAGAATCCGCGCAGGGCCCCGTCATGCGCGGCGACGCCACGCCCGCCTCGGGCCTCCCCGCGCGGCGCCGCGTCCGTGTATGCTCGCGCTTCCGACCGGAGCCCCGCCGTGATCCGCCTCCAGCCCCGCACCGAGACCCCTGCCCTCCTCCGCCTCGCGGTGCCGGTCGCGGCGGCCCTCGTGGCCCTGGCCCTGGCGGCGCTGCCCCTGGCGCTCGCCGGCGCGCCGGTGCTGCGGGCCTACGCCAGCATGGCGCAGGGCGCGCTCGGCTCGCGCTTCGCCCTGACCGAGGTGGTGACCCGCGCGACGCCCCTGATCCTCACGGGCCTCGCCGCCGCCGTGGCGTTCCGGGCCCGGCTCTACAACATCGGGGCGGAGGGGCAGCTCTACGCCGGGGCGCTCGCGGCCGTGGCGGTCGGCGCGGGCGCCGTCGCGGCGCCCCCCGCCCTCCTCGTGCCCCTGGTCCTGCTCGCGGGCGCCCTCGCGGGGGCCGCCCTGATGCTGGGGCCGACCCTGGCCCGGGTCCTGCTCGGGGCCGACGAGGTCGTGACCACGCTGCTCCTCAACTTCGTGGTCCTGCTCCTGGTGCAGATGATGATCGAGGGCCCGATGAAGGATCCGATGAGCCTCGGCTGGCCGCAATCCGAGCCCCTGGCCGACGCCGCCCTGCTGCCGAAGCTCGTGGAGCGGACGCGGCTCCACGCCGGGCTGCTGGTGGCGCTCGCCGCCGCCCTCCTGACCCACCTCCTCCTCGCCCGCACGGTGGCGGGCTTCGCGATCCGGGCGGTCGGCGCGTCGAGCCCGGCGGCGCGCTTCGCCGGGCTGCCCGTCGCCGGCACGCTCGTCGGCGTCGGCGCCCTCTCGGGGGCGCTCGCGGGCCTCGCCGGCGCCGGCGAGGTCGCGGGCGTGAAGGGCTTCCTCGCCGCGGACCTCTCGCCCGGCTACGGCTACGCCGGCATCGTGGTGGCGATGCTGGCCGGGCTCTCGCCCCTCGGCACCGTCGCGGCGGCGCTGTTCGTCGCCGCGGTGTTCGTGGGCGCCGACTCGATGAGCCGGGCCATCGGGGTGTCGAGCTACATCGCCAACCTGATCGTCGCCATGGCGCTGATCGCCGTCCTGGTGGCCGGATTGCTCACCCGCTACCACGTGCGCCTCGCGCCCGGGCCGGCCGCCCGATGAGCGTCCTCGACATCCTGCTCACCCTGCCGTTCTGGACCGCGGCCCTGCGGATCGCCACGCCGCTGATCTTCGGGGTCGCGGGCGCGGTCCTGTGCGAGCGGGCGGGCGTCCTCAACCTCGGCATCGAGGGCATCATGACGGCGGGCGCCATGACGGGCTGGCTCGCGGTCCATCTCGGGGCGGGGCTGTGGGGGGGCGTGCTCGCGGCCGCCCTCACGGGGGCGCTGCTCGGGCTCCTGCTCGCGGGCCTCACCGTGACGCTCGGCCTGTCGCAGCACGTGAGCGGGCTCGCGGTGACGCTCCTTGCCACCAGCGCGGCCTATTTCGGCTACCGCCTCGCCCTGCCGGGCGCCGAGACGCCGCCCCGGATCGTGCCCTTCGCCCCCCTGGCCCTGCCGCTCCTCTCCGACCTGCCGGTCCTGGGCCCAGTCCTGTTCCGGCAGACCGCGCTCACGCTCCTCGCCCTCGGGGCGATCGCCGGCCTCGCGCTGTTCCTCGCCCGCACCCCGCTCGGCCTCGCCCTGCGGGCGGTGGGCGAGAACCCGGCCGCCGTCGAGGCGCAGGGCATCGACGTCCACCGCCTGCGCGCCGGCGCCGTCGTGGCGGGCTCCGCCCTGATGGCGCTCGGGGGCGCCTTCCTGACGCTCTCGGCCTTCAACGCCTTCTTCTTCGAGATGGTGGCGGGCCGGGGCTGGATCTGCATCGCGCTCACGGTCTTCGCCGGCTGGCGGCCCGGCAAGGCGCTGCTCGGCGCCGTGCTGTTCGGGGCCTTCGACGCCTTCCAGGTCCGGCTCCAGCAGGTCGCGGGCGGCGCCGTGCCGGGCCAGGTCTTCCTGATGCTGCCCTACCTCCTCTCCATCGCGGCCCTCCTGGCGGGCGCCCGCAACGCCCGGGCGCCCAAGGCCCTGATGGTCCCGTTCATCCGCGGCGAGCGCTGAGGACAGCCATGGACATCGACCTCCTCGTCCGGAACGCCACCCTGCCGGACGGCCGCACCGGCCAGGACATCGCCGTCGCGGGCGGCCGCATCGCCGCCATCGCGCCGGCGATCCCGGCGGCCGGGCGGCAGGAGATCGACGCCGGCGGCCTGCTCGTGGCGCCCCCCTTCGTCGATTGCCACTTCCACATGGACGCGACGCTCTCCCTCGGGCAGCCCCGGCTCAACCGGTCGGGCACGCTGCTCGAGGGCATCGCGCTCTGGGGCGAGCTCAAGCCCCTGCTCACCCACGAGGCGGTGGTGGAGCGCGCCCTGCGCTACTGCGACCTCGCGGTGGCGCAGGGGCTGCTCGCCGTGCGCAGCCACGTCGACGTCTGCGACGACCGGCTGCTCGCCGTCGACGCGCTCCTCGAGGTCAAGCGCCGGGTCGCGCCCTACCTCGACCTCCAGCTCGTCGCCTTCCCGCAGGACGGCTACCTGCGCTCCCCCACCGCCGCGCAGAACCTCGTGCGCGCCCTCGACCGCGGCGTCGAGGTGGTGGGCGGCATCCCGCATTTCGAGCGCACCATGGCGGACGGCGCCGCCTCCGTGCGGGCGCTGTGCGAGATCGCCGCCGCGCGCGGCCTGCGGGTCGACATGCACTGCGACGAGAGCGACGACCCGCTCTCGCGCCACGTCGAGACCCTGGCGGCCGAGACCCGGCGCCTCGGGCTGTCCGGCCGGGTGGCGGGCTCGCACCTGACCTCGATGCACTCGATGGACACCTACTACGTCTCGAAGCTCATGGCCCTGATGGCGGAGGCGGCGCTCCACGTGGTGGCCAACCCCCTCATCAACATCGTGATCCAGGGCCGCCACGACACCTACCCGAAGCGGCGCGGCCTCACCCGGGTGCCCGAGCTGCGCGAGCAGGGGCTGACGGTCGCCTTCGGGCAGGATTGCTGCATGGACCCCTGGTACAGCCTGGGCCACGCCGACATGCTCGACGTCGCCCATATGGGCCTGCACGTCGCCCAGATGACGGGCCGGGACGCCATGCGGGCCTGCTTCGAGGCCGTGACCACGGACGCCGCCGCCGTGATGGGGCTCGCCGATTACGGGCTGCACACCGGCGCCCACGGCGACCTCGTGCTGCTCCAGGCCCGCGACCCCATCGAGGCGATCCGCCTGCGCGCCACCCGGCTCGCGGTGGTGCGCCGCGGGCGGATCATCGCCCGCACGCCGCCGCGCCGGGCGGCGCTCGACCTCGAGGGGCGGCCCGGCGCGGTCGACCCGGCCGCCTACGCGCCCGGGTGAGGCGCCTCACCCGAACAGGTCCGGGTGCTCCGCCTCGATCCGCGGCAGCGCCCGCAGGATCTCGGTCAGGTGGTGGCGCATCGCCGCCGCCGCCGCGTCCGCGTCCCGGGCATCAATGGCCGCCAGGATCGCCCGGTGCTGGTCCACGAGCGGCCGCATGGCGGCGGCGTCCGGCAGGGTGAGCTGGCAGGCCCGGTCGAGATGGGCCTTCACGTCCTGCACCGCCTCCCAGGCGAGGGGGCAGCCGGCGCCCTCCGCGAGGGCCGCGTGGAACAGCGCGTCGGCGCGCTGGAAGCCGGCATGGTCGCCGCCGGCGGCCGTGCGGGCCTGGACCTCCAGCACCGCGTCGATCCGGCGCCGGATCGCCGCGTCGAAGCCCTCGCACGCCCGGCGCGCCACCGCGGTCTCGATCGCCTCCCGGACGAAGCGCGCCTGCATCAGCCGCGCCACCGAGATCTTGACGACCACGGTCCCGCGCTGGGGCAGCACCTCCACGAGGCGGGTGCGCGAGAGGCCGATGAAGGCCTCGCGCACCGGCTGGCGCGAGACGCCGTGCCGGGCCGCGATCTCCTGCTCGGACAGGCGCGCCCCCGGCGCCACCTCGAGCGCGATGATCGAGCGGCGCAGGGCCGCCTCCACCCGCTCCGCCGCCGAGCCCACCGGCGCCTTCGCCACCTCCAGCATCATTCGTCCTTCACAGCGCGCCCGGATTATGCATACACTACCATACAAGTTCGCTGCCCCGCCAGAAGGGCGCCGAAGGTGGAGGAACCCCCGTGACGCATTCCCGCCCGACCCGCCGCGCCGTCACCCTCGGCCTCGGCCTCGCGGCCGGCGCGCTCTCGCGCCCGCGCGGGGCGGCGGCCGCCCCCGTGAGCCTGCGGCTCTCCTCCTCGCTGCCGGCCGACCCGAACTCGGCGCACTGGCTCTGGTACGACCGCTTCACCGCGAGCCTGAAGGCCAAGGCCGGCGACGCCGTGCAGGTGCGCTACTTCCCCGACAACCAGCTCGGCAAGGAATCGGACGTCGTCGGCTCGGTGAAGCTCGGCGTCGTCGACATGATGATCTCGGGATCCTCGATCTGGTCGACGCTGGCGCCCGAGATCGGCGTCCTCGACCTCGGCTACCTGTTCCCCACCATGGACAGCGCCGGCCGCGTGCTCGACGGTCCCGCGGGCGAGCAGCTCAGCCGGCTCTTCTCCGACCGGATCGGCGTCAAGGTGCTGAGCTGGGGCTACAGCCTGGGGGGCCGCAACGTCACGGCGCGCGAGCCCGCCGCCACCCCGGCGGCCCTGCGGGGCAAGAAGATCCGGGTCCTGCCGGTGGCGAACTTCGTCGCCACCCTGAAGGCCATGGGCGCCTCGCCCACGCCGATGTCCCTCGGCGAGGTCTACACCGCCCTCCAGACCGGCGTGATCGACGGCATGGAGCACGACGCGCCGACGATCCTCGCCCTCAAGGCCTACGAGGTCGCCCGGCACATCTCGCTGACCCAGCACATCTGCAACCCGCAGACCATCGTCATCGGCAACCGGGCCTTCAACAAGGTCCCGGCCGAGCACCGCGACGCCTTCCTGGCCGCCGCCGCGGAGGCGACCCAGTTCCAGCGCAGCCAGGCGGCCACCATCGAGGCGAAGGCCCTCGCCACCCTCAAGGGCAACGGCGTCACCGTGCACGAGTGCGACCGCGCCGCCTTCCGGGCCCTGGTGACCCCGCTCTGGGACGAGTTCGCCAGGAGCTACCCGGCGACGAAGCCGATCCTCTCGGCCATCACCCAGGCCTGAGCGCCGGGCCCGCGACCCCGCCGCCCGGCCGGGGCGCGGCGCCGGGGCGCGCCGACCCGCCCCGGCGCGGGCCCCTGCGTCCATCGCGCGTCCATCCGCGCCCGACGAGATCCGAAGGGAGTGCCTGCATGCTGGCCGAGACCCGCCCGGCGGAGCCCTACGCCGCCCTGCCCGCCCGCCGCCCGTTCCTCAGGACCGTCACCGACAGCCTGCTGCGCACCGTGCAGGTGCTGGCGGCCCTGGCGCTGGCGGCCGACCTCCTGGTGGTGGCCGCCGCCGTGCTGTGGCGCTTCCTGTTCGGCGACTCGCTCGAATGGGCGGACGAGGTCGCCCGCATGCTGCTGATCCTGGTGGCCTTCCTGGGCGGCGCCGCGGCGGTGGCCCACGGCCAGCACGTCGGCATCCGGATCGTCCGCGATTCGGTGCCGGAGGGCGGGCGCCGGCTCATGGAGGCGGGCGGCCTCCTGGTCGAGCTCGGCGTCGCCCTGGCGCTCGCCGCCTGCGCGGTCTCCTACGCGGGCACCGCCGCCACCCAGGTCACGCCCTTCGGGCTGCCCCAGAACCTGTTCATCTACCCGCTGGTGATGGGCGGGGCCTGCATGGCGGTGTTCATCGGCGCGCGGCTCGCCGCCTGCCGGCTCGCCGACATCGCGCTCGCCGCCCTCGCGCTCGCGGCCCTCGCGGGCGCCGTCTGGCTCTGGTCGGCGGCCCTGCCGGGCCTCGCGCCGAGCCCCCTCGCGCTCCTGCTCCTCGGCTTCGCGCTGGCGCTGGGCTCGGGCATCCCGATCGCCTTCGCGCTCTCGGCCGGCGCGCTGGTCTTCCTCGCCGCCGACGGCAACATCGACCCGGCGGTGTTCGCCCAGCAGGCCTCGAGCGGCATCGACAACTTCGTGCTCCTGGCGATCCCGTTCTTCGTGCTGACGGGCCTCGCCATGGAGGTGAACGGCATGTCGGTGCGGCTGATCGAGCTCCTGCGCCGCGCCGTCGGCGAGCGCCGGGGCGGGCTCGGCATCGTCACCATCCTGGCGATGGTGCTGTTCTCGGGCATCTCCGGCTCGAAGCTCGCCGACGTGACCGCGGTCGGCACCGTGACGATCCCGGCCATGCGGCGCTCGGGCCAGGACCCCTGCGAGGGCGTGGCGCTCCTCGCGGCGAGCGCCGTGATGGCGGAGACGATCCCGCCCTGCATCAACCTGATCATCCTCGGCTACGTCGCCAACCTGTCGATCGGCGGGCTGTTCGCGGCCGGCATCCTGCCGGCGGCCCTCATGGCGGCCGCCCTGATCCTCGGGGTCGTGGTCCTGTCGGCCCGCACCCGCCCGGTGCCGGTCGAGCGCTCGGCCCACAGCCTGCGCCACCTCCTGTGGTCGAGCGCCGTCAGCCTCGGGGTGATCGTGATCATCTTCGGGGGCTACCGCTCGGGCTTCGCCACCGCCACGGAGATCGGCGCCTTCGCGGTGGTGTACGCGCTCGCGGTCGGGGCGCTGTGCTTCCGCGAGCTCGACTGGCGCACCGCCGGGGCCCTGTTCGTGCGCTCCGCGACCCTTGCCGGGATGATCCTGTTCGTGGTCGCGGCCTCCCAGACCATCGCGTTCTCGCTCACCATCGACCAGGTGCCCCACGCGCTCGCCGAGGCGATGATCGCGGTCAGCCACGGCGGCGGGGCCTGGATCTTCCTGATCGTCTCGATCCTGCTCCTCATCGTGATGGGGGCGGCCCTGGAGGGGGCGCCGGCCCTCATCATCTTCGGCCCCCTGCTCCTGCCGGTGGCGCAGACCTTCGGCATCGCGCCCCTGCATTACGGGATCGTGCTGATCATCGCGATGGGCCTCGGCCTGTTCGCGCCGCCCCTGGGCCTCGGCCTCTACACCTCCTGCGCGGTCGGGGGCGTGTCGCTCGAGGGCACCGTGCGGCCCATCGCCAAGTACCTGCTGCTGCTCTTCGGCTGCCTCGTGCTCATCGCCTTCGTGCCCGAGATCACGATGGCGCTGCCGCGCAGCCTCGGCTTCGTGAAGTGAGGGCGCGACGATGACGCGACGGGGTCAGGTGTTCACCCGCGGGGCGGACGTGCCGTGGGAGCCCGCGGGCGCGGGGGTGCGCCGCCAGGTGCTGGCGCACGACGACGGCGTGATGCTGGTGCGCGTGGCGTTCGAGGCGGGCGCCGCGGGCCCGGCCCACAGCCATCCGCACGTGCAGTGCACGCTCGTCGAGAGCGGGGTGTTCGACGTCACCATCGCGGGGGAGACCGCGCGCCTGGCGGCCGGCGACACCTTCCTGGTCCCCTCCGGCGCGGTCCACTCCGCGCTGGCGGTCGAGGCCGGGGCCCTGACGGACGTGTTCACGCCGATGCGCGAGGACTTCGTGTGAGGCGGTCTCCCTCGGATCCGCCGGCGGAACCCGCCCCCTCCGCGGCCTCGCGGACGACGCGCCCCGCCGGCTCCCGCGGGGCGAGGCCGGCCGTGACCGCCCGGACCGGGCGGCCGTGACCGCCCGGACCGGGCGGCCGAGGGCGCGCACGCCCCGGCTCAGGACCGGGCCGGGATCTCGAGCCCGCGCTGCACGGCGGGCCGGGCGAGGCCGCGCTCGAGCCAGGCGGGCACGTGGGCGAGGTCGTCGAAGCCCACGAGGTCGCGCGCCTCGTAGAACCCGATCAGGTTGCGCACCCAGCCGAGGAGGGCGATGTCGGCGATCGTGTAGTCCTCGCCCATGATCCAGTCCCGCCCGGCGAGCCGCGCCTCGAGGACGCCGAGCAGGCGCTTCGACTCGTCGCGGTAGCGCCCGAGGGGACGCTTGTCGTCGATCTCGCGCCCGGCGAACTTGTGGAAGTAGCCGAGCTGCCCGAACATCGGCCCGACCGCGGCCATCTGGAAGAAGACCCACTGCGTCGTCTCGTAGGCCGCCGCCGGGTCGGCGGGCAGGAGGCGGCCGGTCTTCTGGGCGAGGTAGAGCAGGATCGCGCCGGATTCGAACAGGCCGAGCGGCCGCCCCCCCGGGCCGTCCGGGTCGACGATCGCCGGGATCTTGCCGTTGGGATTGAGCGAGAGGAATTCCGGCGTCCAGGTCTCGTCGCGGCCGATATTGACCGCGTGCGGCTCGTAGGGGAGCCCGAGCTCCTCCAGGGCGATCGAGACCTTGACGCCGTTGGGCGTCGGCCAGGAGTAGAGCTGGAGCCGGTCGGGATGCCGGGCGGGCCAGCGCGCGGTGATCGGGAAGGCGGACAGGTCTGGCATCGCGGTGCTCCATCGTGGCGAGGCGGGCGACACTAGGGCGGCGGGTCGGGTGGGCAACCGGCGCCGCGGCGCGGGCGGCTCACGGGTGCAGCTCAGGGCGCCTCCTCCCGCAGGGCCAGGATCGAGCGGGCGATCTCGGCGCTGCGGGCGACGATGACCGACAGGAGGGTGTCGCTCAGCCCGTGGGAGCCCTCGCTGAAGCCCTGGAGGTAGAGGGGCGCGGCGAGGTCCGGCCCGGTCCGCAGGCGGTAGTCGCGCCCGATCGCGTCGCCCTCGAGGTAGGGCCGCAAGGGCCCGAGGAGGGGCGGCAGGCGCTCGCGGCGGTAGCCCGTCGCCAGCACGACGGCGTCGTAGGCGCGCCGCTCCGCTGTCCCGTCGCTGCCGGCGAGGTCGAGCCAGACCGCGCCCTCGCGGATCTCGGCCTGCCGGACCGCGTGGCGCGGGCGCAGGGCGTGGCGCGCCTCGCCCCTGACCTTCTGCTGGTAGAGGAGATCGTAGATGCGGGCGATCAGGTCGGCGTTGACGACGGCGTAGTTGGTGTTGCGGAACTCCTCCAGCAGCGCCTGACGCTCGGTGTCGGGCTTGGCGTAGATGACGTCCGTGAAGGCCGGGTTGAAGATCTCGTTGACGAAGGCGCTGTCGTCGGACGGCTTGAGGGCGTGGGCCCGGAAGATCATCTCGGCCTCGGCGCCGCGCAGGCGGCTCGGCAGGTCGAGGAAGATCTCCGCGGCGGTCTGCCCGGCGCCGATGACGGCGACGCGGGGCCGCGCCCGCCCGGACAGGCCGCCGACGCGGTCGAGATAGGCCGAGGCGTGGAAGACCTGGGGGGCGTCCCCGAGGGCCGCGAAGGCCCGCGGGACGTTCGGGGTCCCGCCGGTCGCCAGCACCAGGGCGCGGGCGCGGGTGCGGGTCTCGCGCCCGTCCGCGTCGACCGCGGTGACGCGGAAGCGCCGCGCGGGCAGCGGGCCCTCGGCCTCGACCGCCACCACCCGCTCGCCGTAGCGGCAGACGTCGCCGAAATGGCCCGCCACCCAGGCGAGGTAGTCGTTGAACTCGATCCGGCTCGGGTGGAAGGCCTTGAGGTTGACGAAGTCGACGAGGCGCCCGTGGACGTGCAGGTAGTTCACGAAGGTGTAGGGGCTGGTCGGGTCGCGCAGCGTCACGAGATCCTTCAGGAAGGAGATCTGCATGTCGCTCTGCGGCAGCAGCATGCCGCCGTGCCAGCGGAAGCGCGGCTGCTGCTCGAGGAACCGCGTCCGCAGCGGGCGGCCGCGGGAGGCCTCGTCGAGCGCGATGGCGAGGGCGAGGTTCGAGGGGCCGAAGCCGATGCCGAGGACGTCCTCGGCCTCCGGCTCGCGCGGGCGGGGCGCGGGGCCCTCGGCCCGCAGGCCGGCCGCGCCCCGCTCGGCGAGGCGGGCCGTCACGAGACCGCCTCCGTGGCGGCGCCCGGCACCCAGAGCCGGTCGCCGAAGAAGCGCTCGCGGCCGAGGCTGACGAGCGCGGCCCGCTTGTGGGGGAAGTCGAAGGTCGCGATCCGGGCGAAGCCCGAGCGCTCCAGGTTGCGCAATTGCCGGGCGTGGTCCGCCCGGGGCTCGCCGACGATGCGGACCGTGCGCGGGTCGTCGAGGAAGATCGCGTGCATCAGCGAGGGCAGCCAGGCCGAGACGTGGGCGCGCCCGCGGAAGCGCTCCTCGCCGATGAGCACGTGCCAGCCGCGATCGTGGTCGCCGGCCTCGCAGAAGGGCGCGATGCGGTTCTCCTTGGCCCAGTAGACCTCGAACCAGCCGAAGGGCTCGCCCCCGATGCTGCCGACGAGCGGCAGGACGTGCGGGTCCGCCGTCAGCGTCTCGAGGTAGCGGCGGTGCTTCTGCGCGTCGCCGGCCTCGTCCCAGACCGCGGCGACCCGGGGATCGTTCATCCAGGCGTGGAGCCGGTCGAGGTCCGCCTCCGGGTGCGCCACCCGGAAGGACAGCGGCGCCGCGAGCCACGGGATCCAGCGGGTGTAGACCACGCCCGCGGGCTTGGGCGCCCGCACGGGGTGGCGGCGCCCCCCGCTCAGGGCCGCCAGGGCCGGGAACGGGGCCTCCCGGCGGCCGAGCCAGGGCTCGGGCCGCTGCCAGGCCATCGCCGCGTGGGCGGTCAGGCCGCCCGCGGCGTCCGGCAGCGCGAGGCCGGCGGCGTGGAGCGCGGGCGCGAGGGACGCGATGGCGTCGCCCTCGAGGACGACCCGCTCGACCGTCTCCGACGCCGTCAGGGCCTCGAGCGCGGCCGCGACCGCCGCGAGGGCCGCCTCGGGTGCCGCCGCGATCTCGACGGCGGCGAGGCGCGGTGGCCGCCCCGGGGCGACGACCGCGTGCAGCAGCGCCTCGCCCGCGCCGGCGACCCGCAGGCGGTCGCCGGCGTGGTGGACGGTGAGCGGCCGGTCCGAGGCCGCGAAGGCGAGAAAGGGCGGGGATGTCTGCATCGGGCGTCCGGTCCACTTCCGTTCACCCGGAGGACGTTGGGCGGCCCCGCCGATTTAACCGCGGCGTGCCCGGTCCGGCCGCGCACGGGCCGCCGGGACGGCGTCCGGCGACAACCCGCCGGGGCGGGGCGCGCGCCCCGCCTTGATCGGCCGGACCGGGCGCCCTATTCAGGATCCTCGCTGTCGGCGGAGGGGCCGTCAGAGGGGCGCGTGCATGAGAGTGAGGAACAGCCAGCGCGGGAGCGTCGCTCGTGTCGGCTGCTGAGGCCGCCCGGCTGGCGCGGGTCTCCGCCCGGCTCGTCGCCACCTGCCAGGCCCTGGTCCGCGCGAGTGCCGCCGGCCTCGGCCCGGACGCCGCGGCCGGCCCGGACGGCGCCGCGACCTCGCTCGACCCGGACGACGCCTGCCCCGGGGATCCCGCCGCCCTGAGGCTCTACGTCCTCCAGAGCGAGCTCAACCGCGCGGTGGCGCGCTCCGACGAGGCCGCGGCCGCGCTCCGGGCCGCGCGGCAGCGCCTGGAGGCGGCCGAGGCGGAGGTGGACGGCCTGCGGCGCGACCTCGCGGACGCGGACGGGGAGCTGGTGCGCTGGCGCGCCCGGGCCGAGGCGGCCGAGGGGCTTCTCGCCGGGGGCCTCCTGCCGGAGGGGCCGGAGGCCGGGCCGCGGGCGCAGCCGGATCCCGCCGCCCCATGAGCGCACCCGCGTCCCGCGGCCTCGCGCCGGCGGATTCCCGCGACGCGCTGACGGCCTACCGCCTGTTCGACGCGCCGTGGTACGAGCGCACCTACGGCGACGTCAGGGCCTCGGGCCTCGATCCCCTGGAGCACTACCTCGTGTCCGGCGCCGGGGAGCGCCGCTGGCCGAACCCGCTGTTCGATCCGGCCCACTACGCCGACCAGGCCGGCATCGACGCGACCGAGAACCCGCTCCTCCATTACGGCCGCTGCGGCCTGCCCTGCCTGCTCAACCCGCACCCGCTCTTCGATGCCGCGTTCTACACCCGGACCTACCTGTCGCGGGAGGGCGGGCCGCCGCTGAAGCCCCTCGAGCACTACCTGTCGGTGGGCTGGCGCCTCGGGTTCCGGCCGAATCCCGTCTTCGATCCGGGCTGGTACCTGGCCGCCTACGCGGACGTGCGGGCGAGCGGGTCCGAGCCGCTGTCGCACTACGCGACGGCCGGCGAGCGGGAGGGCCGGCGGCCCGCGGCCGACTTCGACCCCACCCGGGCCGCCGCCGGCGCGGAGGGCTCCCACGGGGCGCTGCGGCGCCACCTCCGGGGGCTGGCGCGCGCGCGCCTCGCGCCGGGCAGCCGCGGCGCGCCCTCGGACGCGGCGTTCGCGGCCGCCCTCGACCCCGGGAAGCCGACGCTCGTCATGGTCTGGCACCAGTACGGCGGCGGCGTCGAGCGGCACATCCTCGACCTGGCGCGGTCCTGCGCCGAGCGCGTCAACGTCGTGTCGCTGCGCGCCGTCGGCGAGGGCCGCCTCAGCGTCGGACGCCTCGCGGCGGCGGCCTGCGAGCCCATCGTGCTCGACGAGCGCGCGGACCTGAGGCGCCTGACGGCCCTGCTGCGCGCCTGCCGCACCGAGCGGCTGCACATCCACCACAACGCCGACTTCGCCGACCTCCACGCCATCGTCCGGGCGCTGGACCGCCCCTTCGACTACACCATCCACGACTATTTCAGCATCTCGCCCCAGCCGCACCTCGTCGACGAGGCCGGGCGGTTCGTGGGCGAGGACCTGGAGCCGAGCGGCGCGATCCTGTGCGCGCAGGCGATCGGGGCCGAGAAGCCCGCGACGCTGCGGGCCTGGCAGCGCGGGCAGCGCTGGCTGCTCGCACGGGCCGACCGCGTGATCGCGCCGTCCCGCGACGCGGCGCGCCGCATCGCCCGGCGCTACCCCGACCTCGCCCTCATCGTCGCCGGCCACCTCGACCAGGATCCCGCCGCCCCCGTCCCGCCCCGGCGCCTCGGCCCGGACGATCCCCTGCGGGTCGCGCTCGTCGGGCACATCACGGAGACGAAGGGAGGGCCGGTCCTCGCGGCCGCGGCCGCGCTCTGCGCGCGCGAGGCCCTGCCGGTGCGCTTCAGCGTCGTCGGCAGCACCCGCGACGACGCCCTCATGGCCCGCGCCGGCGTCGAGGTGCTGGGCGCCTACGCCGAGGCGGACCTGCCCGCCCTGCTCGCCCGGGCGGCGCCGGACCTGATCTGGCTGCCGGCCACCTGCCCGGAGATCTACTCGTACACGCTGTCGGCCGCGCTCGCCGCCGGGCTTCCCGTGGCGGCGACGGATCTCGGCGCCCTCCCCGAGCGCCTCGCCGGCCGGGACTGGACCTGGATCGCGCCCTGGACCGCCGACGCACGGGCCTGGGTCGACCTGTTCACGGAGATCCGGAGCCGGCACGTCCGGGCGGGCGCGCCGCCCCGCCCGCCGGCCCGGCCCGGCGCGCCGCGGGACTTCTACGCCGAGCGCTACCTCGGCTGGCTCGCCGGCGCGGGTGCCGCGCCGTGACGGCCGGCGAACCCGCCGCGCCGGCGCCCGAGCCCGCCGCGCCGGCGCCCGAGCGCGCCGGGGAGCCCGGGACCGCGGCGGAAGCCACCCCGAAGGTCTCCGTCGCCATGCCGGTCTTCAACGGCGGCGACTACTTCGCCCTCGCCCTCGACAGCGTCCTCGCGCAGACCTACCCGAACTTCGAGATCCTCGTCGTCGACGACGGCTCGGCGGACCCCGACGAGGTCGCCCGCATCGTGGCGGCGGCCGACTCGCCGCGGATCCGGCTGTTCCGGCAGCCGAACGGCGGCGTCGCGAGCGCGATGAACACCGCGGTGCGGCACATGGAGGGCGACTTCCTCTGCTGGCTGAGCCACGACGACCTCTACGAGCCCCACAAGCTCGCGTCCCAGGTCGCGTTCCACGCCGCCCTCGGGTGCCCCGACGCGGCGCTCTGCTCCGGCTACCGCATCATCGGGCCCGGGGGCGAGGTGATCCAGGAGGTCGCGCTCGATCCGGGGCCGCCGCGCCGCGCGCCGCTGCTCACGCTGATGATGGGCTACATCAACGGCTGCACGGTCCTGATCCCGGCCCGAATCCTGCGGGGCTGCGGGCCGTTCGACACCCGCCTGCGCTACACGCAGGATTACGACATGTGGAACCGGATCGCGCAGGCGACCGACTTCTTCCTTCAGCCCGAGCGCCTCGTCCGGTACCGGGTCCATCCCGGGCAGGGCACCAACCTGCCGGCCGCGGCGGAGGAGAGCAACCGCCTCTGGATCAGCCTCATCGACGCCCGCACCGAGATCGAGCGCGTGCAGCTGTTCGGGAGCACGAAGCGGTTCTTCGACGCGATGGCGCGCCATCTCGCGCAGACGCCCTACCGGCAGGCGGCCCTCTACGCCGCCGAGCGCGCCGCCGCGGCCGTCGAGGACACGCTGGTCTCGGTCGTGGTCTCGGCCGTCGAGGCCGCCAGCCCCGATCCGCGGGGGATCGAGAGCCTCCTGCGCCAGACCCACGGCCGCCTGGAGATCCTGCTCGTCGCGGACGGGACCGACGATCCGTCGCCGGCCTTCCTCGACCTGCTGCTCGACCCGCGGGTCCGGTGCGTCGCCGGGGACGGGCGCGCGGAATCCGGCCGCAACCGGGCCCTCGACGAGGCGCAAGGGGCCTACATCGCGTTCGCGGACGCCCGGGAGGAGAGCGCGTCCGACCGGATCGCCGCGCAGCTCGGGGCGATGCAGGAGGCGGGCGCCCTCGCCTGCCGGGGCCGCGGGGACGGCACCGGGGCGGCCCCGGCCGGCACCGGGGCGGCCCCGGCCGGCACAGGCGCGGCGCGCCTCTACCCGGAGATCCTGGCGCGTCCCCTCGTCGCCACCTCCACGGCGATGATCCACCGCGCGCTCGCCGCCGCGGGCCACCGCTTCCCGCCCGGGCCCGCGGCCGAGTGGCTGTTCTGGCTTCAGGTCGCCGTCGGCCACGACGTCCTCGCGGCGGGCCCGCCGGCGGCGCCGGTCGCCCTCGCGCGCGACACCGCGCGGGAGGCCGTCGCGCAGGTCGCCGCCTTCGTCGACGCCGACCCGTTCCACCGCCGGCACCTGCGGCAGCGCGCCCGCCTCGCGGCGCTGGCGGAGTCCTTCGGCCGGCCCGAAGATGCGGCGGGCCCGCGGGACGCAGGCGCCGCCGCCGAGGAGGCGTCGTGAGGGGCGTGGGCCCCCGCGCCCGGTCCTCGAGGCGGCGCGCGGCATCAGCGGGGCCCCGGGGGCGGGCGAGGGGCGAGGCACGATGACGGAACAGCCTGATCTGGAAGGCAAGCGCGTGGTCGCGCCGGACGCGCCCGGGATCTGGCTCGTGCTCCTCGGCCAGCGGCGCCACATCACCGAGCCGGACGTCTACGACGCGCTCTTCCCCGACGGGAACGGGCTCGTCAGCGAACCGGCCCTGACGGCGCTGCCGGTCGGCCCGGCCCTCGGCGCCGGGACGGGCCTGATCCGGCGGGACGGCGATCCCGCCATCTACCTGCTGGCCGTGGCGCCGGACGGGACCGCCCTGCGCCACTGGATCACGACGGAGGAGACCTTCCACCGGCTCCACCTCGATCCGCAGAAGATCTACACGGTGGCGGCCGCCGACGTGGCGGCGATCGAGGAGGGCGCCGCCCTCCCGTGAGCCGCCCGCCCGGGCCTTCCCGCCCGGGCGGCGCGGCCGACCCCGCCCGGCGCGCCCCTCACCCCTTCCAGTTCCGCAGGGCCGCGAAGGGGCTGGCGGACGGGTCGGGCGGGGGCGGGTTCAGGACGGGGTCGACCTGCGCCGCGGCGTCGGCCAGCGAGTAGGCGGAGCCGCTCGGCAGCTTGCCGCCCGCGGCGTCCTTGTGGCCCCCGCCGCGGAACTTGCGGGCGCCCTCGAGGGCGGTCTCGTTGTTCGAGCGGAACGACAGGGTCCCGACCCGCTGCACGTTGAGGACGCGCCTGGCCCGGCCGGTCTCCATGATGAGGTCGGAGACGCGCTGGAAGGTGCCCGCGTCGAGCCCGAACGACATCAGGGTCCCGTCCGAGAGCGGCCGGAACAGCTCCGGGGACCGCGCGAGCGCGCGCGCCATCCGCATGCGGGTCGTCAGGGTGCGGTCGTCGTCCGGTCCGCCCGACAGGAACGCGTCGGCGGCCCGCGCGCGCAGGGCGCCGACCCGCCGCTCGACCTCCGCGGGGGACAGCCCCTCCCGCAGGAGCGCCGCGACGGAGAGGAGGAGTTCGCCCACGAAGCGGTCGTGCCAGGGATGGCCGACCGGGACCAGGGTCGAGACGTTGTCCCAGAACATCTCGTCGAGGGCGTGGCCGCCCGCGAAGGCCGGGCGGTCCTTCTTCCAGAGGTCGACGGCGTCGATGGCGGCCACGAGGGCCTCGATGTCGCCCGCGCGCGCCGGGTCGGCCTCGCGGGTCGCGTACAGCGCCCGGTGCTCGTAGGCCATCCGGGTGGCGCAGCGGGTCTCGTCGATGAGCACGGTCGTGCCCGGGTCCTGCAGGTCGAAGGCGAGCGCTCCCCCGCCCTCCGGCGCGACCGGCGCCAGGCCGGCCTGGCGCATCTGGTCGACCGAGGAGGCGTGGTGGTCGAGGACGATCAGGCGGTGGCGCACCCCCTCGTCCCGCCGCCGGTTCAGGGCCGCCATGCTGCGGATGAACTTCACCGCGACCGCCTCGAGGCCGAGGTCGGTGATGACGAGCATCTCGGAATCCCGCGCCTGCTTGAGGCGCTCGAGCTCGGCCTCGACCACCGGGCCGACGTCGGAGTAGCGGGGCACGTGCACGATGCGTCCCACATCCGCGAACAGGCCGACGACGGTCGAGGCGCCGTAGCCATCGAGATCGTGATGGGTGATCTGGGTGACGATCAACAGGATGTCCTCGCGAGTACGGGTATGCGCGGTCCGGCGGCGTTTAGGATGGGCGACCGAATCGCGGCGCGCCGCCGCGTCGCGCCGGGGCGCCGGCCCGGCGGCCACCAGTAAAGAAGCCTTGGAGGAAGCGACATGGGAAATCGCCTGAATCGGGCGCGCGGCGGGCGCGCGGCGTGGCTCGGCCTCCTGGCGCTCGCCGCCGCCCCGGCCGCCGCCCAGACCGCGCCGCCCCTCCAGGTGCCGGCCAAGAGCGTCCCGGTCCCGGCCGACGTCAGCCCGCAGATGGGCAGGATCATCGGCCTTCCGCTGCGGACGAACTGGGACATCCATCCGCGGACCGGCGCGGAGTGGAAGCCCGTGGCCGAGGCCGGGGCCGCGGCCCTCGGCAAGCTCGTGCCCGGCATGCTCGAGCGCCTCCGCGTCACGGTGGAGCGCACCACCATCGACGGCGTGCGGGCCTTCATCCTGACCCCGGAGACGATCCCGCCCGAGAACCGGGACCGGCTCCTCGTCCACGTGCACGGCGGCTGCTACGTGCTCAACCCGGGCGAGGCGGGCCTGCCCGAGGCGATCTTCATGTCCGGGTTCGGCCGCTTCAAGGTGATCTCGGTCGATTACCGCATGCCGCCCGAGGCGACCTACCCGGCCGCCCACGACGACGCCATGACGGTCTGGAAGGCCGCCGTGCGGATGGCCGACCCGAAGAAGATGGCGATCTTCGGCACCTCGGCGGGCGGCGCGCTGACCCTCGCCATGGTCCTGCGCGCCAAGCAGGAGGGCCTGCCGCTCCCGGCCGCCATCGCGCCCGGCACCCCGATGTCGGACACCACCAAGGTCGGCGACAGCTTCGTGACCAACGCGATGCTCGACAACGTCCTTGTCTCGCCGGACGGGTTCTGCGACGACGGCGCCAAGGTCTACGCCAACGGCCACGACCTCAGGGACCCGATGCTCTCGCCCGTCTACGGCGACCTGCGCGGCTTCCCGCCGACCATCCTGACCACCGGGACCCGCGACCTCCTGCTCAGCAACACCGTGCGGGTGCACCGCAAGCTGCGCGACGCCGGCGTCGAGGCCTACCTCCAGGTCGGGGAGGGCCAGTCGCACGCCCACTACATCCGCGACGACACCGCGCCGGAGACGAAGCAGGTCTTCGAGGAGATCGCCGGGTTCTTCGACAAGCACCTGGGCCGGTGAGCCGCCGGCACCTGGGCCGGTGAGCCGCCGGGCGGAGGCGGGTTGAACCGGCCCCCGGGGACCGGGGCGCCCGCGCGGCCCCGTCCCCGCCGGGCGGGCCTCTCGTTTTTTGGGCGGGGCCATTTGCCGGGCGGACCCCTTGCGGGACCGGCCTCCTGCCGGCAGCGTGGCGGCCCGCACGACGCGCAGCTGCCCGGGAGACGACGCGATGCGCCCCCACACCCTGCCACGGCTCGCCCTCGGCCTCGGGCTCAGCGCCCTCGCGGCGCCGGCCCCCGCCGAGGAGCGGGTGGCGCCGGCGGCCACCGCCTCCCACCCGATGGACGCGCTCACGGCCGACGAGATCCGCGCCGCCATGGCGGTCCTGCGCGGCGCCGGCAAGGTCGACGCGGCGACCCGGATCGTGTCGCTCTCCCTCGACGAGGAGCCCAAGGAGGCGGTGCGGGCCTGGCGCCCCGGCCAGCCCTTCGGGCGCCGCGCCCGCGGCGTGCTCCTCGCCGGCGGCCGGCTCCAGGAGGCCCGCATCGACCTCGCGGCCGGGTCCCTGCTGGCCTGGCGGGTGGTCGAGAACCGCCAGGCCTCCCTCACCGTCGAGGAGATGATCGGGGCCGGCGACCTGCCCAGGAAGGATCCGCGCTGGCGGGCCGCGATGGCCCGGCGCGGCATCACCGACGACGCGAAGATCGTCTGCCTGCCGCTCGCCGTGGGGCCCGGGACCGACCCGGCGCTGGCGGGCCGCCGCCTCCTCAACGTGCCCTGCGTCGACACGACCGGGGCGGCGAACAACCTCTGGGGCAAGCCCATCGAGGGCCTGATGGCGACGGTCGACATCGGGGCCGGCGAGGTCGTGTCCGTGACCGACCTCGGCCCCGTCCCGCCCCCGCCCGAGACCCCGAGCCACGCCTACGCCGAGTCGGGCCGCTACCGGCCCGTCCCGAAGCCTGTCGCGATCGCGGCGCCCGAGGGCCGGAACGTGACGGTCGCGGGCGGCCAGGTGCGCTGGGACAACTGGTCCTTCCACGTCCGGCTCGAGCCGCGCCTCGGCACGGTGCTGTCGCTCGTGCGGTTCGACGACCACGGCACGCCGCGCGACGTCGCCTACCAGCTCTCGGCGAGCGAGATGTACGTGCCCTACATGGACCCGGCCCCGACCTGGTCCTTCCGCGCCTACATGGACATCGGGGAGTACGGCTTCGGCACGCTGGCGACGCAGCTGCGCCCCGGGGAGGACTGCCCGGCGAGCGCCACCTACCTCGACCTCGTGATCGCGGGCAGCCGGGGCGAGCCGCTCGGCCAGAAGGGCGTGGTCTGCCTGTTCGAGCGCCCGACCGGCGATCCGGTCTGGCGCCACGACGAGCTGTGGAACGAGACCGTCGAGACGCGCCCGAACACGGAGCTCGTCGTCCGCATGGCGCCGGTGGTCGGCAACTACGACTACCTCGTGGACTACGTCTTCGACCGCGCCGGCAGCATCGACGTGCGGCTCGGCGCCTACGGCATCGACGCCGCCAAGGGCGTCGCCGCCTCGTCCCTGAGCGATCCCTCGGCCCCGCAGGACACCGCCACCGGAACCCTGGTGGCGCCGCGCCTGCTCGCGGTCAACCACGACCACTACATGGCCTTCCGCCTCGACATGGACGTCGACGGCCCGCAGAACCGGCTCGTCGCCGACCGCTTCGCGGTCCGGCGCCTGCCCGAGGGCGGCCCGCGGCGCAGCCTGTGGGGGGTGGCGAGCGAGGCGCAGGAGACCGAGGGGCCGGTGACGCTCCCCCTCGGCGCGGCGCAGTTCCGGATCGAGAGCGCCGGGCGCAGGAACCGGCTCGGCTACCCGACGAGCTACCAGATCATGCCCGGCCACACCGCGACCTCGCTCCTCGCCCGCGACGAGCCGATCCAGAAGCGGGCCTCCTTCACGGACTACACCCTGTGGGCCAGCGCCTACGACCCGGACGAGCGCTACGCCTCGGGCGACTACCCGAATCAGAACA
Source organism: Methylobacterium crusticola (assembly GCF_003574465.1). Lineage (GTDB taxonomy): Bacteria > Pseudomonadota > Alphaproteobacteria > Rhizobiales > Beijerinckiaceae > Methylobacterium > Methylobacterium crusticola. The sequence goes on along the minus strand of NZ_KZ984621.1, from coordinate 4,692 downwards.
CCGAGGTCGAGGGCCTGCCGGCCTTCGTGGCCGCCCGCCGCCCGATCCGGGACCGCGACCTCGTGCTCTGGTACACGATGGGCTTCCGCCACGTGCCGCGCTCCGAGGACTGGCCGGCGATGCCCGGCCTCTGGCACGGCTTCCGCCTGCGCCCGTTCAACTTCTTCGACCGCAACCCCGCCCTCGACGTGCCCCCGGCCTCGGCCGCGCAGGCCGTGCGGTGAGGCGGGCGGCGCTCCTCCTGGCGGGCCTTGTCGCGAGCCATGTCGCGGGAGTCCCGGCGGGCGGGCCTCCCGGCGGCGCGGCCGCGATGGCCGCGGAGGCGGACGACGCGGCCATCCTCTACCTCGACGCGGCCGGGTGGCGCGGGGCGGAGCCGGCGCGCAAGCTCGCCCTCGCGCGCGCCTTCATGCGGATCTTCTGCGCCGACCTGCGGATGGCCCCCTCCGCCCTCGTCGCGTGCCTGGACCGGGACGGCCGCGGCGAGCCGGTCCTGGAGCGCGCCGTCGCCTGCGCGGCCGCCCTCCCGGGCGCCTGACGCCGGCGCCCCGGCCCGGCGCGCGGAATGCACGCGCCGCGCGCAAGCTTTCGTTCATCGGGATTCGCGTTCGCGGTGGACAACCCGGTGCCCGCGATCCGGGAGAGGGCCCGGCTCCCGGGCGATTCCCGAGGTGCCGCCCGGGGAGCGCGGCCGCCCGCGGGCCGTCACGGGGCCCTGCCGCCGGCGCGGCGCGGCGGGATGGCACCGGCCGCGGCCACCGGGCGGCGATGTACCTGCGCGGTCCGCGGGGATATGGCCTTGGCGGTGAGAGCGGCTAAGTTTGCTCGGACGAGAGCTGCGGTCCCGTGGCCCGCTGCCCTGAGGGAGTTTTGCATGACCAGAAGCGGGGATAAGCGGCCCCTGGCCGCTGCGGCCGTCGCGGCGCTCGTGTGCCTGGCCGGCCGGGCGGACGCGGCGCAGTGCGGCAACTCGGCCGCCGGGTTCGACGCGTGGAAGCGGGAATTCGCCGAGGAGGCGCGGGGACGGGCCAGCGCGGCCAGCCTCTCGGCCCTGACGGGGACCTCGTACTCGTCGGCCACCATCGCGGCGGACCGGGGGCAGAAGAGCTTCCGGCTGTCGCTCGAGCAGTTCCTCGCCAAGCGAGGCGGCCCGGCGATCGTGTCCCGCGGGCGGGCGCTCAAGCAGTCCCAGGCGGCCCTGTTCTCCTCGATCGAGCAGCGCTACGGCGTGCCGCCCGGGCCGCTGCTGGCGATCTGGGGGATGGAGACGGGCTTCGGGGCCGTGCGCGGCAACGTCAACACGCTGTCGGCGGTGGCGACCCTGGCGTACGATTGCCGCCGCTCCGCCTTCTTCACGGACCAGCTCTACGCGGCCCTGACGCTGGTCGACCGCGGCATCCTCTCGCCGAGCACCCGCGGTGCGGCGCACGGCGAGATCGGCCACACGCAGTTCCTGCCGAAGAGCATCCTGAACTACGGCACGGGCGGAAGCCTCGACAACGCCTCCAACGCCCTGAACGCCACGGCGAACTTCCTCAAGGCCCACGGCTGGCGCGCCGGTGCGGGCTACCAGCCGGGCGAGCCCAACTTCGCGGCGATCCAGGGCTGGAACTCCGCCTCGGTCTACCAGCGCGCGATCGCGCTGATCGGGCAGCGCANCGACCGGGCGCGCCCCCGCGCGGGGCGCGCCCGGCCGCCGGCGCCGGGCCGCGCGAGCCGCCCCCGCCCCGGGCCGGCGCGGCCCCGGCCTAAATTCCCGCCGCCCCGGCGCGTCTCTCCCGGTGCAGGGGCGCGTGCGGCGCCCGGCGGAGGGACGGCATGGCGATCGACGACAGCGAGGCGACGTTCCGCGTGGTGGTGAACGCGGAGGGGCAGCACTCCATCTGGTTCAGCCACCGGGCGCTGCCGGCGGGCTGGCGCGAGACCGGGTTCTCCGGGCCGAAGGCCGACTGCCTCGCCCACATCGACGCGGTCTGGACCGACATGCGCCCGGCGAGCCTGCGGGCGTTCCTGGCGAGCGGGCCCGCAGGCTCGCCCCGGCCCTGAGCCCCGGCCCGCGCCGCGACCCGCCTCCCCGCCAGCTCCCCGGGACAATGCCGATGAACGACGTCGTCAGCCGCCTCGTGCGCCACGCCGCGGAGCGCCCCGACGCGACCGCGCTGACGGTCCTGGACGACCCGCGCGAGGGCGAGGCGCGGCGCAGCTACGGGGCCCTGGCGCGCGAGGCGGGGGCGGTGGCGGAGGCGCTCCGCGCCCACGCACGGCCCGGCGACCGGGCCTGCCTGATGCTCGACACCGGCACCGCCTACGTGGCGGCGTTCCTGGGCTGCCTCATGGCCGGGGTGATCGCGGTCCCGGCCTTCCCGCCCGAGCCGCGCCGGCCCCAGCACCAGGCCCGCCTCCTCGCCATCATCGACGATTGCGCCCCGGCCCTGGTGCTGGCCCACGGGCGGGACCGGGACGCGGTCCGCTCCATGCTGGGAGCGCGCGCCGTCGCGGTGGTGAGCGCCGAGGACGCGGCGGCGGGGGAGCCGGCCCGGCGCGGGACGCCGCCGGGCCCGGCCGACGTGGCGTTCCTGCAATACACCTCGGGCTCGACCGCGTCGCCGAAGGGGGTCGTCGTCAGCCACCGGGCCCTCGCGGCGAACGAGCGGCTCATCGGCGCCGGGTTCGGCCTCGGTGCCGGCGACGTGATGGTGAGCTGGCTGCCCCTCTACCACGACATGGGGCTGATCGGCGGCCTGCTCCAGCCGCTCCACGCCGGCTTCCCGGCGGTGCTGATGTCGCCCAGGCACTTCCTCGCCCGGCCGGCGCGCTGGCTCGAGGCGGTGAGCCGCTTCGCGGCCACCGTCAGCGGCGGCCCGGACTTCGCCTACCGGCTCGTCGCCGAGCGGCTCGACCCGGAGAGCCTCGCCGGCCTCGACCTCTCCTCCTGGCGCGTCGCCTTCTCGGGCTCCGAGATGGTGCGGGCCGAGACCATGGAGGCCTTCGCGGCGGCGGCGGCGCCGGCGGGCTTCGACGCGCGCGCGATCCGGCCCTGCTACGGGCTCGCCGAGGCGACCCTGTTCGTCTCCGCCGGCGGCCCGGGCGAGGGCCTGCGCGCCCTCGCCCTCGATCCGCAGGCCCTGGCCGGGGGCCGGGCCGTCCCGCGCGACGGCGGCACCCGGGTGGTCGCCTGCGGGGCGGCCCAGGCCGGCCACCCGATCGCCGTCCTGGATGCGGACGGGGCGGTCCTGCCCGAGGGCGGCATCGGCGAGGTGGTGGTGTCGGGCCCGAGCCTCGCCGAGGGCTACTGGCGCAACCCGGAGGCGAGCGCGGCGGCCTTCGTGGAGCGGGACGGCGTCCGGACCCTGCGCACGGGCGACCTCGGCTTCGTGCGCGACGGCCGGCTCCACCTCGTCGGCCGCGCCAAGGACCTGATCATCGTGCGCGGGCAGAACATCTACCCGCAGGACGTCGAGCGGGCGGTAGAGGACGGCGTCGACCTCCTGCGCAAGGGCCGGATCGCCGCCTTCGCGGTCGAGCGGGACGGCCAGGAGGGCCTCGGCGTCGCCGTCGAGGTGCCGCGCGCGGCCCGCCGGCTCGTCGCCCCGGAGGCCCTGGCCGGCCTGATCGCCGAGGTGGTGGGCGAGGCCTTCCTGGAGACCGCCCACGTCGTGGCCCTCCTCGAGCCCGGGGCGCTCCCCCGGACGTCGAGCGGCAAGCTCCGGCGCGACGCGACCCGCCGCGGCGTCGCGGCAGGCACGCTCGGCGCCTACGCGGTCGTGGTCGGGGGCCGCGCCGCAGGCGCCGCGCAGGCGCCGGCCCCGGCGCCCGCCGCCGGGACGCCGACCGAGGCGGCGCTGCGGCGCGTCTGGTCGGAGATCCTGGGCCGCGACGGGATCGGGCGCGACGACCACTTCCTGGCCCTCGGCGGCGATTCCGTCGCGGCGCTGCGGGCGCTGGCGGCCATCCGCGCGGCCACCGGCCTCGCCCTGCCGCCCGAGGCGCTGTTCGCCCATCCGCGCCTCTCGGCGCTCGCCGCCGAGATCGACCGGCGCCTCGCCGCCGGGACGGACCCGCTGCCGCGCGTCCCCCGCGACCGGCCCCTGCCGCTCTCGCCGGCCCAGGAGCGGATGTGGATCGAGGCCGAGTTCGGCGGCGCGGGCCACCACATCGTCGGCGGCGCGCGCCTCGCCGGGCGCCTCGACCCCGCCCGGCTCGAGGCCGCCCTCGCGGGTCTCGCGGCGCGCCACGAGGCCCTGCGCACGGCGGTCCGGCGGCGCCCGGACGGCGGCGCCGACCAGGTGGTCCGCGAGACGGGCGCGCCGGGGCTCGCCCGCCGCGACCTGTCGGACCGCGCGCCCGCGGCGCGGGAGGCCGCCCTCGCCGACCTCGTCCGGGCGGAGGGGGCGCGGCCGTTCGACCTCGCGCAGCCGGGCGGGGGGGCGCGGTTCGTGCTGGTGCGCCTCGCCCCGGAGGCGCACGTCCTCGTCGTCGCGATCCACCACATCCTGGCGGACGGCTGGTCGATGCAGGTGCTGCTCGACGACCTCGCGCAACTCTACGCCGGCGCGACGCTCGCCCCCCTCCCCTTCGGGCCGGCGGACGTCACGGCCTGGCAGCACGGCCCGGCGGGCCTCGCCGCGCGCGAGGCGGCGCTGGCCTGGTGGCGCGGGCGCCTCGCGCCGGCCGCGCCCGATCCGGGCGCCG
>NZ_QOWC01000079.1 GCF_003574465.1 Methylobacterium crusticola | reverse complement strand
CCGCGCCATGGAACCAGCTGAACTCCGACCGGGGAAGTTCTCGCGTGTCACGGGCCGAGTCCGCTCGTATAAGGCATGTTGGTGTGGCACTTGAAACGTTCATATCTCGATTTGGACCGCCACACATTTTGCGACAGCCAAGTTGACGACCGCCGAAGCGACGGCGAGGTCTTGCAGGCCGACCCCGGTTCCATCGAATAGGGTGACTTCCTCTCCCGAAGTTCGTCCGGGATGAAGCCCGGCGACCACCCTGCCGATCTCAACGATGCTCGTTGGACGGACGAGCTCTTGTGCAACGGCGTGTTGGCTCTCACCGATGCTGACGCACTGCGCGACCTCGTCGGTGAAGACGGTCGCGGCAGCGACGAGTTCGGCCTCGACCTCCTGCTTGCCCTTCGTGTCCGTGCCCATGCAGGCGAGATGTGTTCCGGGCTTGACCTGGGAGGCTTTCAGTATCGGCGCGAACGACGAGGTGATCGTGATAATAACGTCGGCTTCGGCGCCGAGCCGGTCCAGGTCGACCGCTTCGAATGGAAGCCCGTGCTCCGTCGCCACATCGGCGAGGCGGCTGAGCATCTCGGGACGACGGTTCCATCCGACAATCCGCTTGAAGGGGCGCTGCCCGAGCGCCGCTCGCAACTGGAAAGCTGATTGATGCCCGGCGCCGATCATGCCGAGCACCTCCGCGTCCTGACGCGCGAGATACTTGGTCGAGATCGCGGCGGCAGCCGCGGTCCGCAGCGCCGTCAGAAGATTGCCGCCCACCATCGCACGGCACTGTCCGGTGTCGGCGTCGAACAGGAAGATCGTCGACTGGTGGTTGGTGAGGCCGCGGCTCGCGTTGCCGGGCCAGAACCCGCCCGATTTCAGACCGAGGGCGAGGCTCTCGCGGTCGAACCCGGACTTGAAGCCGTAAATCGCGTCGGCGTGCCCCAGAGCCTCCCGGACGACGGGGAAGTTGGAGGCCGATCGCCTCGCCATGGCGGCGAAGACGTTCTCCACCGCCGAGAAGCAATCGGCGGGCGTGACGAGGGAGGCGATCTCCCGTTCCGGGACGATGATCATATGCTTAGGCCTTTAGCTAACGAGGCAGGCGCCCGGCGGCGCCTGCTAGTGATGGCTTCGAAGGCAGGGCTAGAAAGCCTTACCGCGCGCCGAGACAGGCCACAGGGTCTCGACTACACCGCCGCGGACGCCAACATACCAGTCATGCACGTTGCAGGTCGGGTCGCAGTGACCTGGCACGAGGCGCAGCTTATCGTTGACCTTCAGCACGTTGCCCGGATCGTCGATGACCCCGTGCTCGTCCGAGCACTTGACGTACTTCACGTCTTCACGGCCGAAGATGAACGGCAGGCCGGAATCGACCGATTGCGCCTTGAGCCCGGCGTCGCAGATCGCCTTGTCGGGCTTGGCGTGGCTCATGATGCTGGTCAGGATGAAGAGGGAATTCTCCCATTCGCCCTTGTCGATGCGCCGGCCGTCCTTGTCGTGGATGCGGCCATAGTCGGCATCCATGAATGCGTAGCTGCCGCACTGGAGCTCGTTGTAGACCCCCGACGTGCTCTCGAAATAGTAGCTTCCGGTGCCGCCGCCGCTGACGAGCTCGGGCTTGAGCCCCTCCTGCTCGAGCAAGTCCACCGCCTCCTTGACCTGAGTGATCGCCGCGTCGAGCTTGGCCTTCCGGTCCTCAAACTTGTCGAGGTGCTGCATGGCGCCCTGATAGGCCTGGATGCCGGTGAAGCGGAGGTTCGGGGCGACGTCGATTGCCTTGGCGATGGCCAGCACCTGCGCGGCTGTCTTCACCCCGCAGCGTCCGGCGCCGCAATCGATCTCGACGAAGCAGTCGAGCACCGTGCCGTGCTTGCTGGCGGCCGCCGACAGGTCGGGGACGTTGTCGATGTCGTCCAGGCAGACGATCACCCGGCCGCCATAGCCGGGAAGCCGCGCCAACCGGTCGATCTTGGCCGGGTCGCGCACCTCGTTCGAGACCAGGATGTCCTTGATGCCGGCGCGCGCGAAGACCTCCGCCTCCGACACCTTCTGACAGCAGACGCCGACCGCTCCGCCGAGCTCTTGTTGCAGGCGAAGGACGTCAACGGACTTGTGCATCTTGCCGTGCGCGCGGTGCCGCATGTTCCGGGCACGGGCGTAGTCGCCCATCTTGCGGATGTTTCGCTCCAGCGCGTCGAGATCGAGGATCAGGCACGGGGTCTGGATCTCTCTCTCCGGCATGCCAGGGATCGCGGGAACGGCGTAGCCGACATCATCGGGGCCGAACGTGGTCTGGATGGTCATCTCGGTTTCCTTCACTGCCAGGGAAGCTTGTGGAGATCGACGTTGCCGCCTGTCAGGATGACGCCGACGCGCTTGCCGGCGAAGACGTCGCGGTTCTTCAGGATCGTAGCGAGCGGCACCGCGCAAGACGGTTCGATCAGGATCTTCATTCGTTTCCAAGTCAGCTCCATGGCCTCGACGATCTCGGCCTCGGACGCGGTCAGGATGTCGGTGACGTGGTTCCGGACGAAGTGCCAGGTCAGCTCCTTGAGCGGTACCTTGAGACCGTCCGCGATCGTGCTGGGCGCATCGTCAGCTATGATGTGGCCGGCCTTGAAGCTGCGGTAAGCGTCGTCAGCCTGTTCGGGCTCGGCCCCGTAGATGCGGATATTAGAGGCGAGGTTCGATAACGTCAGGCAGGTGCCCGACACCATGCCGCCGCCGCCGATCGGCGCGATTACGGCGTCGAGGCCAGCGACCTGCTCGATCAGCTCCCGCGAGCAGGTGGCTTGGCCCGCGATGACGCGCGGATCGTTGTAGGGGTGGACGAACTCGGCCCCGGTCGCGGCCACGACTTCCGCGAACACGGCCTCCCGCGAGGACGTCGAGGGCTCGCACTCGACCACCCGGGCGCCGTAGCCTTGCACAGCGTCCTTCTTGGCCCGCGGAGCGGTTCGCGGCATGACGACCGTGCAGGGGATGCCGCGCCGACCCGCCGCGTAGGACAGGCAGCTGCCGTGATTGCCGGATGAATGCGTCGCGACACCCTTGGCGGCTTGCGCCGCGTCCAGGCCGAACACAGCGTTCGACGCGCCGCGCGCCTTGAAGGCACCGGCTTTCTGGAAGTTTTCGCACTTGAAGAAGAGTTCGGCGCCAGCGAGCGTGTCAATGAAGCTGGAAGTCAGCACCGGCGTCCGGTGAATGTATGGCTTGATGCGCTCATGCGCGGTCAGTACGTCTGAAAGCGTGGGGATGTCCATCGTGTAATTTGTCCTCGTGAGCTGATTGGTGTGTGACCGGCTGCGGTGCGGCCGCCTCCGGTGCCGAAGGAGTCATCTCGGCCGCAATTCCTGCTGGACGAGGCCGACCCAATAGGCGGCTCCGAGCGTCAGAATGTCGTCGTTGAAGTCGTATTCGGGCGTATGGACGGGCGCGAAGCTGCCGTCCTGGTTCACGCCGTTGCCGATCAGGATGAAGGATCCGGGCCGCGCCTCGAGCATGAAAGAAAAGTCCTCGGACGCGGTCAGCAAGTGCGGGTCGGTCTTGACCTTGCCGCGGCCGACCAGGGACGAGGCGGCCGCGACTGATCGAGCAACGTGATCCGCGTCGCCGACCAGCGGCGGGCAGAGCCTGCGATAGTCGAGCTCGCTCCGACAACCGAACGTCAACCCCTGTGCGTCCGCGATCTCGCCGAGCCGGCGCTCGATCAGATCACGCGTAGAGGCTGAGTAAGACCGCGCGGTTCCGGTCAACCTGACCTCGGTCGGGATGATGTTGGGTGAATTCGGGTCGCCGCCCTCGATCGAGCCGACGCTGACGACCGCGGTCTCGATCGCCGGCACGTTGCGGCTGACGATCGTCTGAAGCGCGAGCACGAAGTGGGCCGCCGACAGGGTAGGATCCTTGGCGAGGTGCGCGCCTGCGCCGCCGTGGCCGCCGGTGCCCCGGAACGTCACGGCCCAGCTGTCGCTCGCGGCGAGAAATGGCCCGCTTCGGATGTGGAACTCGCCGGCTGGTAGACCCGGCATGTTGTGCATCCCGTAGACCGCGTCGACTGGGTGCTGCTCGAAGAGGCCCTCGCCGATCATACGGCGGGCTCCGGTCAAGACCTCTTCAGCAGGCTGGAAGATGAACACGACATCGCCCGCAAAGCTGTCGCGGTGCTCGGCGAGGTAGCGCGCCGCACCGAGCAGCATGGTCGTGTGGCCGTCATGCCCGCAGGCATGCATCTTTCCCGGGATGGCCGAGCCGTGGAGCCGCCCGGGCGTTTCCTGGATGTGGAGGGCGTCCATGTCGGCCCGCAGCCCGATTGAGCCGTTGCCCGAACTCGTCCCTGTGAGCGTGGCCACGACGCCCGTTCCCCCGAGGCCTTCGCTCACCTCCAACCCCCACGCGCGGAGGCGTTCGGCCACGAGGCCAGCAGTCCGGGTCTCTTCGAACCCGACTTCCGGGTGGGCGTGGATCGTCCGCCTGATCTCGACCAGCTCGGGCTTGTAGGTATCGAGCGCGTCTCGCAATGCGGACCGTTCGGTGACGATGTCGGTCATGATCTTCTCCCATGCTCGAGCGCGGGAGGCGGTTGGTGCGATCGAGCGCGCCACCCGCCTCCGTCGAACGCTCGCCTCAAGCGAGGACGTCGTTGCGGGTCTCGGGCGTCGCGATCATGGCCAGCACCCCGACGAGGCTGGTCGCGATCACGTAGTAGGCCGGCGCGATGGGATCGCCCGTGACGCCGATGAGCCAAGTGACCACGAGCTGCGTCGTGCCGCCGAACACCGTCACGACGAACGCGTAGGCGATCGACAGGCCGGCGCTGCGAACACTGCGCGGCAGCAGCTCCGGAATGGCAACCAGACTCGCGGCGCCGCTCATTGCGCCCAGGATCGCCAGCAGGGCCGACATGCTGAGGAGCGAGGCCGCGCCTGGCTGGGTCGTCATCAGGAAGAAGGCCGGGTAGGCCGCGATCACGAGAAGCACCCGCGGCACGATCATTACAATCCGCCGGCCGTAGCGGTCCGCCAGGAAGCCCGCGAGAAGCGAGAAGACGAGAAGGCAGACACCGACGATAGCAGTCGCCGCGATGGAGAGGCTTGGTGGCATCTTGAGCGTCGCAATCGCATAAATCGTCATGTAGTTGCCGACATAGGTCGAGACGGTACCGCAGAGTAGGATGGGAATCATCAACGCAAGTTTGCTGCCATGCTGGCGCAGCAGCCGGCTCAGCACCGCCCCGGTCGTCGCTTCGGCATCGCCATGCCCTTCGCCAGCGGTCTCCGGCATCGAGCGGCGGATGTAGAACCCGACCGGGATGATCACGAGGCCGAGCAGGAATGGAATGCGCCACCCCCAGGCCTGCATGCTCTCGGCGCTGAGCGCGAGCGAGAGGACGAAGCCAATGGATCCCGCGTGCAGCACCGCGATGCCCTGACTGGCGAGCTGCCAGCTCGCGTAGAGGCCACGCTTGCCCACGGGCGCGCTCTCGATGAGGGAGGCGGTGGATGGCCCGACCTCGCCGCCGAGCGCGAAGCCCTGGACGAGGCGTCCGAGCACGATCAGGACGGGGGCCGCGACGCCGATCGCTTCGTAACCGGGCGTGAGGGCTACAAGCAGCATGCCGACCGCCATCAAAGGCGATCGTCAGCATCATGGCGGGCTTGCGGCGCGCGCGGTCAGCGTAGGCGCCGATGAACACGCCGCCGATCGGCCGCGTCACGAAGCCCACCCCGAATGTTGCGACCGACGCCAAAAGGCTGATCCAGGCATCGCCGGACGGGAAGAAAGTCCGGCCGATCGTCACGGCGAAGAACGCGTACGTGGTGAAGTCGTAGAATTCGAGCGTGTTGCCTATCACGGCCGCCATCACGCCGCAGCGTCGCGCGGCGAAATCCGGATCCCGTGACCGGGACGACAAAGGTGCCGAGCCGGATGGAGAGGCGAGGGAGGCAGACGACATGACAGGTCCTTCGGGCGCCAGGGCCCACTCGCGCGCGTGATGGCTCGGCGTCCGGCTCGCGAGCAGCCGCGCGACGAGATCGTGAGGTCTTCGACGGTTGTTCGCGCCTGCACTGGCGAGGGCGCGGGTGGCTTCAATCCGGCTGGCGTCGGGCCTGCCGGTTCAATGTCAGGCTGCCAGCCCGAGCTTCTCGGCGGGCAGGACCTGCTCGACCGCGTCCGCGGCGAGCTGCGCGGTGGCCGCGGACAGCGTCCAGCCCAGATGTCCGTGTCCGGTGTTGTAGAAGATGCCACGCCGCTTGCCGGGGCCGACCCGCGGCAGCATGCCAGGCATCATCGGCCGCAGCCCGCTCCAGGCCACGACGCGGTCTGTCGCCATGCGCGGGAACTGCTCCCGCGACCAGCGGATGAGCGGCTCGATCCGGTCATGCCGGATGTCGCGGTTGAAGCCGTTGAACTCTGCTGTTCCGGCGACCCGGAAGCGATCGCGACCGAGACGGCTCGTCACAATCTTGGTGGCATCGTCGAGGATGCTGACCTGCGGCGCCGCTTCCTGGCTCTCGGGCGTGTGCAGGTGCACCGTGATGGAATAGCCCTTGACCGGGTAGATGTTCAGTCGGTCGCCGAGCGGGGCTGCCAGCACTCGACTGGCGCAACCGGCGCAGATTACCACGCCATCCACGTCCAACGGCTCCCAGCGCTCGATCTGGGCACCGCCGTCGTCGCGCGCCACCGGCAGCCAACGGATGCACCAGCGAGCACCGACTGGCACGATCTCCTCGATCGCCGCATCGTAGCGGAACTCCACGCCCCGACGCGCGCAGGCATCAGCGAGACCGCGGGTGAACTTGTGAATGTCGCCGGTCGCGTCCGAAGGCGTGAAAAAGCCGCCGTGATACGAACCCTTCAGGGTCGGCTCGATGGTCCGGATCTCCTCAGGCGTGACGGGATCCCGCTGGAGCCCGCCGCGACGCAGGAGGTCGTTGACGTTCTGGGCCTTATCGAACCCAGCTTTGTCCCGGTAGAAATGCAGGATCCCGCGCGTCTCCAAGTCGAAATCGATGTTCTCGCGCTCCGCCATCGCGAACATGTGCCGGCGGGCAGCGAGCGCGAGGCGCACGGTCTCGATCGTATTAGCTTCGTAATGCCGGATCTGGCCAATGAATTCGGCCATCCACGAGTACTTGTGCCAGCTCGGCTTCGGATTAACGAGGAGAGGCGCATCGCGCCGCGTCATCCACTTGATGCCCTGAAGGATCGTGGAAATTTTGTTCCAGACTTCGGCGTTGCTGACAGAGAGCTGGCCGCCATTGGCGGACGAGGTCTCCATGCCGGAATACCGGTGACGGTCAAAAACGGTGACCTGATAACCGCGCTCGCTGAGAGCGTAGGCGGTCGTCACGCCGGTGATCCCGGCACCGATGACAGCGATGTGAGGCATCTAATCTGATCCAAGCATAGAGGGGCCGTGAGCTGGACGTGCCAACCCGACTGCCCCATCTGTCTTGGTACCTGAGAGGGTCATCCGATCGCGCAAGCGATCGAACTTCTCCATCGGTGGATGGCCTCTTTCAGCCATCTCTCTCCAGATCGTCCTGACTACGCGGTTCTCTTGCCTGAGAGTTTCCGGGGCGGTTGCTCCGTCGGCGTCGAGGCGGCGCAAGCCCCTCGATCTCTCCCGCGTGATCCTTTGGACAACGCCCCTCTGATTGAAAGTGCGAGGATTAGCAAGCCGATTACCGACCAAACATGCGCCAATTGGCGCCTAAAACTGAGACGCTCGGCTGCAATCGAAGGCATGATCGTAGGGCGCCATCCGCCGACCCACGGTTGCTTCAGACACCCCGTCAGCGGACGGTCTCCGTGACAGGGGTGAGGAGGACGACGTCGACGTACACGAAGACGGTTGCAGACGCGGTTGGTCCCGGCCGAGGCGAGCGCATGGCCCACCGACGCAACCGAGATGCGGCTTCGGCTGCTGCGCGGCGAGATCTTGGAGAGCGTCTCGCGCAGCCTGGGCGTGATGGCCGCAACCCTGCAAGCCCTACTCGGCCGATCAGCTCAGTCGCATTCTCAGCCGGGTAGTCGCGCATCGTTCGCTCAATCGAACAGGATAGCGGATCAGCGAACGTCGACAAAATGAATGAGTTCGGAGATCTTGAGACACGCAGAGGTCGAGCGCGAGCGCGTAATCATCGACGATCTATCATGCGCCGGCGAGCAAGATCGCGACCCGGTGCTGGCGCGCCAGGATCCCGCGCAGGTGATGGATCGCCCCGTCCTGGAGGGAGCGCAGCGCCGACGGCTCCTCCTCGGTCGCGCGCCGCAGGCCGGCACCACTGTGTTGCGGGAGCGGCCCTTTGACGACTTCGACGGGGTGCCCGGCCATCCAAGGGCGGCGGCTTAGTGCTCGACGGATAGGGTGAAGGCATGGGCCGGGTTCGCGACGGGCGGAGACCTTCGTCTCGCAACGCGAACCCGCTCGCGCTCCCAACGTCACCCGCGCTTTCACGAGCCGGGCCCCTTCGCGTTCGGCGCCTGGTCATGGCCGCCACCGCGGCGACCGCCGACAGGATTCTGGCGAGCCCAGGCCTCCGATGCCGCCCATCGACACTGCTCCCTCGTCAATGGCAGGCGAACCGTTCACGATTGGCATGACGATCCCACCGATTTGGACTTGGCGGCATGAAGCGGAAGGCCGGTGCGAGCCCGCAACTCGGCCATCTCCGCTTCGAGCCGTGTGATACGTTCGCCTTGGATCTCCGCTTCTGTCGTAGCCAGAGCGATCTCCATCGCCCCGAGCCTGTCCCAAAGGTTCCGCCACGTCGGCGAAGAGAGCAGTTTTCGAACCGTGGACCCGATCATGGTCATGTCCCCGCTTGCCGACGGCGGGTTCCGAGGCGGCCGGAACACGCGACGCTTTCAGAATTCTGGGCGGCGCCTACTCCACGTCGACGGAGCGCAGGTGGAAGCTCGGTGCCTCCCGGCTGTCCTTGGCCGCCGCCGAGATAAGCGACAGCTGGCCCTCGGCAACCCAGATCCTGTCGCCCGCGACCGTCACGCCTGTCGGGCCGGCAAACTGCCCGACGGGTTCGATCCTCGCTCCGTCGCCCGAGATCCTGACGCGGCTCAGCGCGCCGCTGCCTTCGACCATCAGGAATCCGTCCTTGAACGGGCGTAGGCCGTCCGGAAACTTCAGGGACCGCGTCGTTTCAAGTTTCGTGACCCGACCGGCGGCCCCGTCCTTCACGTCGATGCGAAACAGGCCCCCGCCCAGGAAGGTGTTGACGTAGAGGTTGCCGTCGGTCCCGAACGCGATCCCGTCCAGACCGTCCTTGAGAGCCTCGCTCTCGACGAAGACGTCGAACTTCGTGGCGCCCGGTCGCAATCTCAGGATCTGCGGAGCGAGCGTGTTGGTGACGTAGAGCGTTCCTTGCGCATCCAGGGCGAAATCGTTGGCGAGGGCCTTCCCGCCCGGGAGCCGGACGCTCAGCTTGAGGGCTCCCGTCGCGAGGTCGAGTGCCTTGACCCATCCTCCTTCCTCGGAGGTCGGTCCGGGAGCGCCGAGGATCGTGGCATCGTTCGAAGCGACCCAGAGGGTCCCACGCCTCTCGTCGGCCAGGAGGCCGAAAGTCGACCGGGTCCCGTGAACGCCGGGACGCAGGAAGGCGGTCGTGGCGGCACCGTCGCCTTGGATCTTGAGAACGCCGCCATCGGTGATGCTGCTCACGAAGAGCGTACCGTCCGAGACGGACGTCACGCTCTCCGGGAAACGGCTGTTCTCCGGCAACCGAATGTCCCTCGCCCCATCCAACGCGGCGGCGGGAGAACCGAGCCAGGCCGCGACGATTGACAGCAACGTCAGCCTGATCGCGTGTCTGAACTGTCCGATGCGTTCCCTGATCCGGCTCCTCCTTCGTGCGTTCGAAACCTAAGCGGCTTGGTCCGGAACAGCTTGCCGGGCTTTGGGGCGGTTTGACTCAGACCGCTTGGGATGTCCTGCAGCGGGCTGAGGTCTTCCGAGGCCCCCCGGCGGACGTCGCAACGACCCCGACTGGTCGGCCACGAAGCGATTAAAAATGACTATTAACATCTATTTGAGTTTAGAGAATGCGTCAAGCACCAGGCGGTTCCTGGCGAGACGGACTCATTCACGGTCGTGAAGAGAACTCGTGACCGGTGTGGATCCGCTTGAGGATGATGCTGGCGTTGACGCCCCCGAACCCGAAGCCGTTCGACAGCGCGTAGTCCACGGATGCACGTCGAGCCTTCGGTCCGATGAGGTCCATGCCGGTCGCGGCCTCGTCGGGATGGGTGAGATTGAGCGTGGGCGGCAAGACGCTCTCGCGAAGCGCCTGCACCGTGATGACCGCCTCCAGGCCGCCCGCCGCCCCGAGGAGATGCCCGGTCGCGGACTTGGTCGAGGAAATCGCCGGGCCGGCCTCGCCGAAGACGGACCTGAGCGCCGCCAGTTCGCCCGCGTCACCGACCGAGGTCGCGGTCGCGTGGGCGTTCACGTAACCGATGGCGGCCGGTTCGAGCTCCGCCATGGCCAAGGCCGTGGTGATCGCCTGACGGGCTCCGCTTCCATCCGCCGGACCGGCGGTCAGGTGGTAGGCATCGGCGCTGGTGCCGTACCCGACCAGTTCGGCCAGCGGGACGGCGCCGCGTGCCTGCGCGTGCGAGAGCGTCTCCAGCACGAGGATGCCGGCACCTTCGCCCATGACGAAGCCGTCGCGGCTTCGGTCGAACGGGCGCGAGGCGGCTGCCGGGGTGTCATTGTAGGCGGTCGAGAGGCTGCGCGCCGCGGCAAAGCCGCCGAGCGCCACGCGGGTAACGCACGCCTCCGCACCCCCGCAGACGACGACGTCGGCCTCGCCGCTGCGGATGAGGCGCATGGCGTCCCCGATGGCCTGGACGCTCGCCGCGCAGGCGGTGACGGGAGCGCCGAGCGGTCCTTTGAAGCCATACCGGATGGAGACGTGGCCGGCGGCCAGGTTGACCAGGAAGGCCGGCACGGTGAACGGCGACAGGCGCTGCGCGCCGCGGGAGCGTACGGTCTCCACGGCGTCGGTGATGGTCTGGAAGCCTCCGATGCCGGAGGCCACGACGGTCGCAGTGCGCACGCGCTCCGACTCACTTGAAGGCTTCCAGCCCGACTGTCGAAGCGCCTGGTCCGCGGCCGCCAGCGTGAACTGGATGAAGCGGTCCATCTTGCGGCGGTCCTTCACCGGGATGAGGACGTCCGGATCGAACCCGTCCGGGTCCTCATCCCTGGACGGCACGAGCCCGGCGACCTTCGCGTCGATGTCGGGGACGAGGTCGTCCGGCAGGCGTCGCAGGCCGGACCCGGATGCGACGAGCCGGCGCCACATTCCCTCGACGCTGCAGCCGAGCGGGGAGACGACGCCCATCCCGGTGACCACGATCCGTTCGCGCATCGGTATCCTCTCGCGGAAATTGTGCGCGCGGCGGGCGGCGCACGGCATAGGCGGGTACCGACAGGGCGGACCCGGTCATTCGTTCAGGTCGTCAGGACCGCGCTCACGTCAGGCGCGGGCCGTCCCGGGCGGCTTGCACCCCTTGATGTCATGCGGAGACAGAGGCCTGCGCCGCCTGGATCAGCTCGTTGGACAAGGCCTCGTCGTCGACGGCCCGCGCCAGGACGACAGCCCCGACGAGGGTCGACAGCGTCGCCAGGGACCGTTGCCTGCGGCGCTCCTTGGCTGCCCTGGGCGTCAGGCCGGCGAGGATGGAGGACATGCGCTCGACGCCCCGGGTGAACCGCGCCCTGACGGGACCGCCCCGCGGCTCCCGCGCCACGTCGTTCGCCAGGGCTGCGAGAGGACAACCGATACCGGGCGACCTGACATGCGCGAGGGACAGGTAGTTCGCGATGATGGAGTCGAGGTTCCCGCGGTAATCCTCGTCGAGCGCGGTATCGAAAGCCTCGGCCGCAAGAGCCTCCTTGTTGGCGAATTGACCGTAGAAGCCGCCATGGGTGAGGCCGGCGGCCGCCATGATATCGGCGACCCCGACACCATGGAGGCCGCGCTCCCTGAACAGCGATGCGGCGACCTCGACGACGCGCTGACGGTTGAGCTTGGCCTGCTCCTGCGAGACTCTGGGCATTGCCTGATCCTTCGGTGTTCCTGGGACCTGTTTAAATGCATGGCATCATCTAAAGAGGGAGGGACGCTCTCCGTTCCCCCAGGGCCGGCGAGTTGGCGCCGGGCCCGACGCATGCGTTCGAGAACTGCGACCGATCGGCCTACTCTGGATCAGGGATGCGCCTGGACCGGTATCGCGTCGGAACGCGATGGGACGCCGACCTTCCCGGTCTCTCGCGCCACCCTGAACCACAGGGCGTAGAGCGCCGGCAGGAACAGGAGGGTCAGCAGGGTTCCGACGCCGACGCCGCCAATCAGGACGTAGGCCAGCGCCCCCCAGAACACCGAGTGTGTCAGGGGAATGAAGGCCAGCATCGCGGCGGCGGCCGTCAGGATCACGGGCCGGGCGCGCCGCACGGTGGACTCCACGATGGCGTCGTAGTCGGACAGGCCCGAGGCGCGGTCGTGATGGATCTGGTCCACCAGGATCAGCGTGTTGCGCATGAGGATGCCCGACAGCGCGATCAGCCCGAGAATGGCGTTGAAGCCGAAGGGCTGATGGAAGGCAAGCAGCGTCGGCACCGCGCCCACGAGGCCGAGCGGCGCGGTGGCGAACACCATGAACATGGTCGAGAACGAGCGAACCTGCAGCATGATGACCGTCAGCGTCACGATCAGCATCAACGGGAAGACCGCCACCAGCGCGTTCATCGCCTTGGCGCTCTCCTCCACGGCCCCCGCCGTGTCGATGCGGTAGCCTGGCGGGAGCTTCGCCCTGATCGGCTCCAGGAGAGGCACGACCTGCGCGTGGATGTCGGGCGGCTGCTTGCCGTCGAGCACGTCGCCCTGCACCCGGATGTAGGTCTCGCGGTTGTAGCGCTTGAGCACCGCATCCTCGTTGCGGCTCTCCAGATGCGCGACCTGGGAGACCGGGACCTGGCGCCCGTCACGAGTGGCCAGCGTCAGGTCGCCGATGTCGCCGAGCGAGCGGCGCTCCGGACCGGGGCTGCGCAGCAGGACGTCGACGGAGCGCAGGTTCTCGCGCACCTGGGTGGCCGGGGTGCCGTTGAGGTAGCTCTGGAGCTGCTGGCCGGCCTCCTTCGGCGTCAGGCCGATCAGGCGCAGGCGCTCCTGGTCGAGGACGAGGTGAAGGCTCGGGGTTTTGTCACCCCAGTCCAGGTGCACGAGGCGCATGTTCGGGTTCGAGGCCATCGCATCAGCGACCTCGGCGGCGATGCCGCGAATGATGTCGAGATCGGGCCCGACCACCCGGAAGGCGACGGGGAAGCGGATCGGTGGTCCGAACACGATCTGCAGCACGCGCACGCGCGCTTCGGGGAACAGACCGTCGCTCACGAGCTTGCGGACCTTGATCCGGAGCGCGTCGCGCGCGGCCGCGTCGGGGGTCTGCACCACGATCTGCGCGAAGGCGGGATCGGGGAGCTCAGGGTCGAAGGAGAGCACGAAGCGCGGCATGCCCTGGCCGATGTAGCTGGTGATCTCCCGGGCCTCGGGCAGCTGTCGGACGGCCGCCTCGACCTTCCGGACGCTGGCCTCGGTGGTCGCGAAGGCCGACCCCGTCGGCAGGGTCACCTCGACGATGAGCTCGGGGCGCTCCGAGTTCGGGAAGAACTGCTTCTCCACCCGGCCCATGCCGACCACCGCCACCGCGAACAGCGCCACGGTGATGCCGGCCGCCATCCACTTGTGGTCGACGGAGGCCCGCACGATCCGACGAAGGCGCTGGTAGTTCCGCGTGGCGTAGATCGCCTCGTGCCCGCCCTCGACCCTCTTGATGTTCGGCAGGAGCTTGACGCCGAGATAGGGCGTGAAGGTCACGGCCACGATCCACGAAATGATCAGCGAGAACCCGACCACCCAGAAGATGTTGCCGGCGTACTCGCCCGCCGTGGAGGCTGCGAAGCCCACGGGCAGGAAGCCCGCGATGGTGACGAGCGTGCCGGTGAGCATCGGCGCGGCGGTGGCGCTCCAGGCATGGGTCGCCGCCTCGACGCGGTCGGCCCCTTCCTCCATGCGCACCACCATCATCTCGATGGCGATGATGGCGTCATCCACGAGGAGGCCGAGCGAGATGATCAGGGCGCCGAGCGTGATGCGGTCGAAGTCGCGGCCCGTGACCATCATCACCACGAACACCGCCGCGAGGGTGATCGGCACCGCGAGCGCCACCACGATGCCGACCCGGAAGCCGAGCGCCACGAGGCTGACCACGATGACCACCGAGAGCGCGGTGAAGAACTTCACCATGAACTCGTGGATGGCGTCCTCGATGACCTTGGCCTGATCGGTGATCTTCGTGAACGCGATGCCCGTCGGCAGTTCGTGGTGGATCGCCACCTCCTCGGCGTTCAACGCCTCACCAAGGGCGAGGCCGTTGAACCCCGGCTTCATCACCAGTCCGAGCATCAGGGCCGGTTCGCCGTCGTTGCGGATCGCGAAGACCTTGGGGTCCTCGTAGCCGCGCTTCACCTCGGCGATGTCGCCGAGCTTGAGGCTGCGGTCGCCGGCCGCGACCGGCAGGTTACGGATCGCGTCGAGGCTGTCGATGGCACCGTCGAGGCGCAGGTAGACCCGGGGTCCGGTGGTCTCGACGAAGCCCGCCGGGGTCACGTCGTTCTGGTTGGCCAGAGCGGACAGAAGCTGCTGGCCGGTGATGCCGAGCGTCGCGAGGCGCTGATAGGAGATCTCGACGAAGATCTTCTGGGCCTGCTCGCCCAGGATGTTGATCTTCTCGACGCCGGGCACGCGCAGCAAACGCTGGCGCAGGTCCTCGGCCCGCAGCACGAGGTGCCGGTGTGGCAGACCCTGGGCCTGGAGGGCATAGAGTGCGAAGTAGACGTCCGAGAACTCGTCGTTGAAGAGCGGGCCCATCACGCCACGCGGCAATGTGGAGGCCTGATCGGACAGCTTCTTGCGGGCCTGATAGAACTCCTCTTGCAAGCGAGCGGGCGGCATGCTGTCCTTGAAGTAGACCTTCATCAGCATCAGGCCCGGACGCACCGTGGTCTCGACCCGGTCGTAGTAGACGAGTTCCTGCAGGCGCTTCTCCAGCGGGTCGGCCACCTGCCGCTGGATCTCGGAGGTCATTGCGCCGGGCCAGGCGGCGGAGACGGCCATCGTCTTCACGGTGAAAGCCGGATCCTCAGCCCGACCGAGTTTCTGGAAGGCGAAGAAGCCAGCGGCGGTCACGGCGATGATGAGGAACAGCGTGACCGCCCGCTCCCGGACCGCCAAGGCGGAGAGGTTGAAGCCGTTCATCGAGCGACTCCCGTCAGGCTCGGAGGGGCTTGGCGCACCGTCTCTCCGGCTTTCAGGAGATGGGCGCCGAGCGACACGATGCGGTCGCCAGCTTTCAGGCCGGACACGACCTCGGCACCCTCCTCCGACATGCGAGCGACCGAGACCGGTTGGGCGGAGACCGTCTTCATGCCGGGATCCAATTTCCAAACCGAGGAGCCCTGCCCCTGGTCGAACAGAGCCCCGAGCGGCACCTCGACCGATGCGGCGCGGCCGGGTTCCGCTGTCGTGAGCCGAAGCGTCACGGTCGCACCCAGGGGCGCATCCTTGCCGCCGCCCGAGAGGATGTAGCGGGCCCGGTACGTCCGGGTGGCCGGGTCGGCAGTGGCAGACAACTCGCGCAGCTGTGCCGGATAGGTTGTCTCACCCTCAGCATAGAGCGTCGCCGATGCCGAACCTTTCGCCAGCCGCTTACTGCCCTCGGGCAGGAAAACCTCGGCCTCGCGGGCGCCGTCACGCGCCAACTTGACGACGGTCTGGCCGGCGGCGACCACCTGACCGGGCTCGGTCGGAACCTCCATCACGACGCCGTCGGCATCGGCCTGGAGTTCGGAGTAGCCAGCCTGGTTGGAGACTTGGCTCGCCTGGGCTTCCGCGTTGGCGAACTGGGCTACGGCGGCGTCGGCCGCAGCCTTGTTCTGGTCGTAGGTCTGGCGCGAGGTCCAGCCTTCCCCGACGAGCTTGCGGCTGCGTTCCTCGTCGGCCTTGGCCTTGATCATCTGGGCGCGAGCAGCTTCCACCGAGGCGCGCGCCGCGTTGAGTGCCAGGGTGAAGTCGGTTCGATCAAGGCGCATCAGAGGCTGGCCGAGCCGGACGTGGTCCCCCGGATCGACAAGGCGCTCGAAGATCTTGCCGGAGACGCGGAAGCCGAGGTTGCTCTCCGTCCGGGCTCGGATGACGCCGGTGTAGCGCGCGATGCCAGCCGCCCCTGGGGCGACCTCGATGGTCTGGACCAGCGGCGGCTCCGGAGGCACGGCGGTCTCGGCCGGCGAGCATGCCGCGAGCGCCAACGCAGGAATACCAAGCAGCCATCTCGCGTACATCGCCCGCCTCCACATCCGTTGGGACGCGTTCTAAAATGATGATCATCATCTATTGCGCGAGCATCGCGCCGTCAATGCCCGGATCGCGGTGATTGTGGGAACGGGGGCCGGTCTCCACCCGCGCCCACCGCTGGGTGGCGATGCGGCTTCGACGGGCTTGATGGTGTGGACGGCCCCTGCTCCGGCATCGCAGTGCCGGGATGAGGTCGTTGGGTCTCATCCTGGGCGGTGGTGATGCGCGGCGAGGTCTACAGAGCGCCTGCCGTCTGACGCGATCCCGCCTGCCGGCCGCTTCGCCGGCGACGGGGGTGCCGAGTGCTGAGCTCGACTTTGGCCAATCCGCGGCCGGCTGCCCGGGGTTACGCGCGCAGTCAGGAGCCGAGCCGGCAAGCGACCGCGTTCCCATGGCAGGCCGAGGCAACCCGGCCCGGTTACAGTAACGAGGAGTGAGAGCTCGAGACTGGCTCGTCGGCAGACAGGCCGGGACTTTTCACGATGTCCCGTGCACATGGTCAGCGTACAAAACTCCTTCGGCGCGCTCAGGCGTGCAGGTGGATGCTGTCCGCTGGCATGGGGCGATCGGCCAAAGTCGAGCTCAGGTGCGGCCGCGGCCAGGCAATTCCCGATCCGCCGGGGCAGCTCATGCTTCGATCCATCAAATTCGGCAACTTTGGAAATTCCTTCCGTTCGCAGATCCGAAAAGGAAAAATCCTGGCTTACGTGATCTCTCCGAACACAGTATCGTGGAGTTTATTGCAGGATGGCAGAGTGGACGTGACAGCCGAATTCATCAGCGTGACGTTCACGAATCCGTCGAACGAGATCAATCCGGTGCGGGATCCAGCCATCGATCCCGCATTTCTTCTGCGTTACGCCCGCACGCTCGACGAATACGGCTTCAACTATACACTCGTGCCGTACGCCTCCTCGTCCTTCGATCCGTTCACGATCGGGGCGACGATCGCAGCCCATACCAGAGACATCAAGATCATCATCGCGCTGCGTCCGAACACCCTCTATCCAACCGTGGCCGCGAAGGCGCTCGCGACGCTCGACCAGCTGAGCGGCGGCCGGGTCGTCGTCCACTTCATTGCCGGCGGCAGCGACGCGGAGCAGGCGAGCGAAGGCGACTTCCTGCCGAAGGAAGAACGCTACGAGCGTCTCGAGGAATACATCCGCATCCTGCGCCGCGCCTGGAACTCGGCGGAGCCGTTCGACTTCAGCGGCAAGTATTACCGGTTCAAGCAGTTCCGGAACGCCGTCCGGCCGATCGCCGGAACGATTCCGGTCTCGGTCGGCGGCTCGTCCGATGCCGCCTACCGCGTCGGTGGTGCGCTCGCCGACATCTTCGGGCTCTGGGGCGAGCCGCTCGCCGAGACACGGGAGCAGATCGCGCGAATCCACGCCGAGGCGGCGCGTGCCGGGCGCACCGACCGGCCGCGCATCTGGGTGACCTTCCGGCCGATCGTCGCCGAGACGGACGACCTCGCCTGGGCGAAGGCGCACCGCACGCTCGACGCGCTCAACGCGAACCGGGCCAAGGGTCTCGGCAGGGCGCCTGCGGCGGCGGCCCACCCCGCCAATGTCGGCTCGCAGCGCCTGCTCGCCATCGCGGCCCGCGGCGACGTCCACGACCGCGCCCTCTGGTACCCGACCGTCACGGCGACGAATGCCAGCGGCGCCACGACCGCCCTCGTCGGCTCGCCGCGGACCATCGCCGAGTCGATCCTCGACTACGTCGATCTCGGCGCCGAGCTGATCTCGATCCGCGGCTACGACAACCTCAACGACGCGATCGATTACGGCCGCTACGTGCTGCCCCTCGTCCGGGACGGGCTCGACCGCCGCGCCGTCGAGACGCGCGCCTATGCCTGAGGACAACAACGGGGTGGTGGTCGCGGGGCTCGACCTCTCCGGCGTGGTGACGCGGCTCGCGGCGGCGGCGCCCGCGGCGGATGCCGCCGCTTCCTTCCCGCACGAGGGCATCCGGATCGTCCACGAGGCCGGCCTGCTCGAACTGACCGTGGCGGAACGCTACGGCGGACGCGACCTCTCGCTCGGCGACCTCGCCCGGCTCGCCGCCGCGCTCGGACGCGGCGATCCCTCCGTCGCACTCATCAGCCTGATGACCCTGTTCAGCCACCGGCACCAAGCGCAGAGCAGCCCCTGGCCCGACGCGCTCTACGAGCGGGTGCTGGCGGAAGGGCGGCAGCGTCCTGTACTCCTCAACGCCGCGCGGGGGGAACCCGAGCTCGGCTCCCCGGCGCGGGGCGGCCTGCCGCGGACACTCGCGCGCCGCACTCCCGGGGGCTGGTCGATCGGCGGGACCAAGCGCTTCGTCACCGGCTGCGAGGGCCTGTCCTACTTCCTCGTCTGGGCGAGCACCGACGAGACCCCGCAGCGGGTCGGCACCTTCATCGTGCCGGGCGGTGCCCCGGGCATCGGAATCACCGGGACCTGGGCGAGCCTCGGCCTGCGGGCGAGCGGCTCGCACGACGTCGTCTTCGACGGGGTCGAGGTCGGCCGCGACAACGTGATCGGCCTGGCTGGCGCCGACGTTGCCGGGCAGGACAACCGCGCCCAGGCGGTGAACACCCTCGTCGTCACCGCCCTCTATCTCGGCGTCGCCGAGGCGGCGCAGGAAGCCTTCCTGGCCTTCGCCGAGGGCCGGGTCCCGGCCAATCTCGGCTATCCGATCGCCCGCACCGAGCGCTTCGTCGCGCTCGCGGGCGAGATCGACCTGCTCGTGAGCGGCGCGCGCCAGCTCATCCTCGGCGCGCTCGATCACGCCGCGGGCGAGCCGGACAAGCTCCTGCGCGCCCGGCTCCTCGCCGGCCGGCAGCTGCGGCAGGCGGTGCAGCTCGCGGTCAGCGCGCTCGGCAATCCAGGCCTGAGCCGCGACACCGGCTTGGAGCGGCACTTCCGCGACATCCAGTCGGTGCTCGTGCACGCTCCGCAGGAGGACACGGTGATCGCGATCCTCGGCAGGGCCGCCTTCTCCGCCCGGACCGCCGCGACGGCGGCCGGCAAGGAGCGCGCGCAGATCGCGGCCGCTCCGGACGGACGAGCCTTCGCGGATCGGCTGCTCCCCGCGCAAACCCCGTTCCAGGGCACACCCAGAACACTCAGGATCACGTGATGACCGCAAGTCTTTCCCCGTCGCGCCGCGGCCTGCTGTCGGCCGCGCTGGCCGTCGCGGTCGCGGGCGCGCTTGCGCGTCCTGCCTTCCCGGCGGGCGGGCCGGGCCCGCGCGAGGGCGGTGATGTCATCTTCCTGATCGACTCGCTGGGGCCCACCTGGATCCCAAACAACAGCGCGATCTCGAGCTTCCAGGGCCACATCTGGGGTCACGTCACCGATAAGCTCGCGTACGTTGATGCCGACGGCAAGGTCAGCCCCTGGATCGCCACGGGCTGGGAGCAGAACGCCGAAGCCACCGAGTTCACCCTCCACCTCAGAGCGGGCGCGACCTTCTCCGATGGCGCGCCGCTCGACGCCGCTGCCGTCGTCGCCAACCTCGACATCTGGCACGCTGGCCGCATCAAGGAGGGCATCAACCCGATCGGCCTGTTCCCGAAGACCTACGACCGCTCCGAGGCGGTGGACCCCAGGACCGTGAAGGTGTTCTTCAAGGCACCGACGCTCGGCTTCATCCCGACCCTCGGTTACCACGGCTCGATCCTGATCTCGCCGAAGACCCTGGCGAAGCCCGCCACCCAGCAGGCCGACCTCGCCAGGAGCGCCGGCAGCGGTCCCTTCGTGGTCGCCGCCTGGAAGGAGGGCGACTTCGTCAAGCTGGTCAGGCGCAAGGACTACGAGTGGGGCCCTGCAGCGGTCGGCCATACCGGCCCGGCCCACCTCGACTCGATCACCTATAAGGTGGTGGGCGAGCCCTCGCTCAGGGTCTCCGCCGTCCAGTCGGGCCAAGCCGACATCGCCTACAACGCCTCTCCGCAGGAGCTGAAATCCCTCAAGGAGGCCGGCTTCACCGTCGCCACGCCGCGCTACCTCGGCTTCGTCAACGGCTGGGCGATCAACACCCGGCTCGCGCCCTACAACGACGTCAAGGTCCGTCAGGCGCTGCAGGCCGGCATCAACCGCCAGGAGATACTCGACACCGTCTACACGCCCGACTGGAAGCTCGCGACGTCGTTCATCCAGAGCAACGTGCCCGGGGCGGCCGATCACAGCGCCCTCCTCGCCTACGATCCCGGCAAGGCCGAGCGGCTCTTGGACGAGGCGGGCTGGACCAGGGGCCGCGGCGGCATCCGCACCCGGGACGGCAAGCCGCTGACGCTGACGCTCTACTCCAACCCCTACCTCGCGACCGCGAAGTCGGTGGACGAGCTCATTGCCCAGCAGCTCGGCAGGATCGGCTGGAAGGTCGACATCCGCGCCTACGACGTCGTGACCTTCGGCCAGAAAGTCCTGATCGGTGGGCCGGCGGTGCCCGCCTACGAGGTGACGCGCAGCTTCATCGATGCCGGCACCGTCGCCAGCATCCTCACCAACGCCAACAACGGCGAGAACTGGTTTTCCCTCGCCGACAGCGATCCGAAGATGAACGACCTCCGCGACCGCATCGCGGGCGCCAATTCCGTCGCGACTCGCGATCCGCTCCTCGACGAGCTGCAGAGATACGTCCTCGAGCAGGGCTACTACATCCCGCGGACGCAGATCGTCCAGCGCATCTACGTGCAGTCCCCGAAGCTCAAGGGCGAGACGTACAACGGCATCGCGTATGCCAGCTATTACACTGCGACCAAGGGTGAGTAGTCCGCGATGCGGCCGCGCCAGGGTGAGGCGATCGACATGAGGAATCCCTATCTGATCTATGCCGGCAAGCGCCTCGCCCAGGCGGTCGCCGTCATCCTGCTGGCTTACCTCTTCACCTTCGTGGTCGTCAGCATTCTGCCCGGTGACCCGGTCAGCAACGTCCTGCGTGATCCCCAGAACGGGTTCAGCGAGGAGCAGATCCAGGCGATCATCGCCGCGCAGGGCCTGGATCAGCCGCTGCTGGTTCAGCTGTGGACCTCCCTGTCGCACTTCCTGTCCGGCGATTTCGGGCTGTCGATGCGGTCGAGCCGCCCCGTGACGACTCTGGTCGCCGAGGTGCTGCCCTCGACGCTGGCGCTCGCCTCCGCGGGCCTCGCCGTCGCGCTCGTGCTGGCGACCACGATCGCCTACGGCACCCAGTTCGTTCCGAAGCGCCTCGGCCAGGGCCTGCTTCGGGGCTTCCCGTCGCTGTTTCTGTCAGTGCCCAACTTCGTGATCGGCCTGGTGCTGATCCACGCCTTCGGCTTCCAGCTCGGCCTCTTCCGGGTGATCGAGCCCGAGAGCCTCTGGGCGACCGCCTTCGCGGCGTTTGCGCTCGGCATCCCGATCTCGGCGCAGATCGCCGAGGTGCTGATCGCGAACCTCGACCACGAGGCGCGGCAGGACTACGCCGCCGTCGCGCGCAGCCGCGGCCTCAACCCCGCGCGCCTCTTCGCCCGGCACCTGCTCAAGCCGTCCTCGCTGCCGGTCGTCACCGTCATCGCGCTCACGGTCGGCGAGGTGCTCGGCGGCTCGCTCGTCACCGAGGCGGTGTTCGGACGCAACGGAATCGGGAGCCTGGTGCAGCGCTCGGCGGCGGCGCAGGACCTGCCGGTGCTGCAGGCGGTCGTCTCGCTCGCGGCGGTGGTCTTCGTCCTCGTCAACCTGCTCGCCGACCTCGTCTACCCGCTGCTGGACCCACGCCTGCAGCTCGTCGGCGCCCCGAAACGCCGGCCCGAGACCGACGGTGACAGCTCTGCCCCCGCCTTGCGGACGGTGACGGGATGATGGCCGCCCCCCTCCTCGCGGTCTCGCGCGCGGCGAACGGCCGGCGGCCGGCCCTGCGGCTGCCGCTGACCGTCGCCTTGTCGCTCGCGATCATCGCGATCGTGATCGCCTGGTCGCTCGCGCCGGGCCTGTTCACGGGCTACGACCCAGTCGGGGGCGTCCCGGCCCACAAGCTGCTCGGCCCGAGCGCCGCGCACTGGTTCGGCACCGACCATCTCGGGCGCGACCTCTACGCCCGCGTCGTCTACGGCACGGCCTCCTCGGTGACGAGCGCGCTCCTCGCCGTCATCATCGGGGTGTTCGCCGGCGGGCTCATCGGGTTGCTCGCCGGCTTCCTCGGCGGCTTCGTCGACGTCGTGCTGGCCCGCCTGGTCGACATCCTGCTGGCCATCCCGCGCTTCCTGCTCGCCGTCATCATCGTCACCGCCCTCGGCTTCGACACCACGAACACCGCCATCGCCACCGGCGTCTCGGCGGTCGCCGTCTTCGCCCGGGTGATGCGCTCGGAGGTCATCAAGACCCGGCAGGCGACCTTCGTCGAGGCGGCGTTCCTGCAGGGCGGCTCGCGCTGGCACGTCCTGCTGCGCCACGTGCTGCCGAACGCGTCGCGCTCCGTGCTGGCGCTCGCGGTGCTGCAATTCGGGCTATCGATCCTGGTGATCGCCAGCCTCGCCTTCCTGGGCTACGGCGACCCGCCGCCCGCCTCGGACTGGGGCCTGCTGATCGCGACCGGCAAGGACTACCTCAGATGGCCGTGGCTCGTCTATGCGCCCGCCCTCGTCACGGTCGCGGCCGTCCTCTCGCTCAACAGGATCAGCCGATGGCTCCGCAGGACGGACTAGATTCTCCAACGACGTGGCTCCCGGTTCTTCGAAGACAACGCGCCAGACCCAACGACCTGGGGCCGCGTCCGATGGCGACGCGATCGGACGCGGCTCCGGTCATGCCGCTCCCGCGCACCGGGCCGGTGCCGAGCCCCTTGCTCCGCGTCGACGGCCTGTCGGTGTCCTACGGGCGGCAGGAGGTCGTCTCGGGCGTCGAGTTCGTGCTCGGTCGGGGCGAGGGCCTCGCCCTCATCGGCGAGTCCGGCTCGGGCAAGTCGACCATCGCCCGCGCGTTGCTGCGGCTGCTGCCGGGCAGCGGGCACGCAACCGGCCGGGTCGCGTTCGACGGCCGGGAGGTGCTGGGGCTTCCCGAGCGCCGGTTCCGGCCGCTGCGGGGGCGGGCCATCGGCTTCGTGCCGCAGGACCCCGGCACCGCGCTCAACCCCGTCCGCACGATCGGCGCACAGGCGGAGGAGGCCGCCGCCCTCCTCGACGAGCCCGACCGGGCGCGCCGCAGGGAGCTGATCCTCGAGACCTTCGCCGAGGTCGGGCTCGACGATCCCCGGCGCGTCTACGACGCCTACCCGCACCATCTCTCCGGCGGCATGCTGCAGCGCGTGCTGATCGGCCTCGCGATTCTCCCGCGGCCGGCTCTGCTGATCGCCGACGAGCCGACCTCCGCCCTCGATGTCACGGTCCAGAAGCGGATCCTCGACCTCATCTCCCGGCTGCGGCAGGAGCGCGAGATCGGCCTGCTCCTCATCACCCACGACCTCGCGATCGCCGCCGAGCGGGCGGACGCGCTGGTGGTGCTCAAGGACGGTGTCGTGCAGGAGGCGGGCCGCACAGCGGCAGTTTTCGCCGCGCCGGCCTCGGCCTACGCGAGGAAGCTGCACGCCGACGTGCCGAGCCTGAACCCGGATCGCTACGCCAGACTGCGCGACGCGCACGCGCGCCGGAGCGAGGCCAGCCGGGCACCGAAGATTGCGGTCAGCGCCGTCACCAAGACCTTCACGGTCGACGGCACGGTGGTGAAGGCCGTCGACGACGTCTCGTTCGCCGTCCCGGCCGGGACCACGCACGCGCTCGTCGGCGAGTCGGGCTCGGGCAAGACGACGACGATCCGGCTGTTGCTCGGGCTCGAGGAGCCGGACGCCGGATCGATCCTGGTCGCCGGCCATTCGGTCACCGGCCGCTCGCATGAGAGCCTGCGCGCGGTGCGCCGCCAACTCCAGCTCGTCTATCAGAACCCGTTCACCTCTCTCGATCCGACCTGGAAGGTCAAGGCGCTGGTGCGCGAGCCCCTCGACCGGTTCAAGGTCGGAACCCGGCAGGAGCGGGCGGAGCGGGTCCGCGAGGTGCTGGCCGATGTCGGGCTCAGCGAGCGCCTGCTCTCGCGCCGGCCGGACGCCCTGTCGGGCGGCCAGCGCCAGCGGGTGGCGATCGCCCGGGCGCTGGTCCTCAGGCCCGACGTGATCGTGCTCGACGAGCCAACCTCCGCGCTCGACGTCAGCGTCCAGGCCGACATCGTCGAGGTGCTGCTCTCGCTGCAGGCCGAGCTCGGCCTGACCTACGTCTTCGTGTCCCACGACCTGGCACTCGTGCGCCAGCTCGCCCACACCGTCTCGGTGATGCACCGCGGGCGTGTCGTCGAGGAGGGGACCGTCTCCGACATCTTCGACCATCCGAGGCATGCCTATACCGCGGCGTTGCTGGACTCGGTCCCGTCCGGGATCGCGAGCACGGCCTCGACGCCATCCTGGCGATCCCGGGCGGTGAGCGTGCCGCTCACCGCCTGACGCTCCCCGTGCCGGCAAGCGGCCCGCCCGGACGCTCACGCTCCCGGTGGTCGGGAAGCGCGAGCACCTCGGAACGGTCGTGTCCTGTACGGCCTCACGCCGATTGCTCCAGGCGATCACTGCGCGGCCGCTTACGCGAGGCAGTCGATCGGCTCCGCTCAGGTGTGTGGCGGCTCGGCCTCGCTGCGCAGGCCGATGATCTCGGTCGCGGAGACGGCCGGGCGGCCGGGAGCTGCGCCTGCCGTGACCTTGCCGGGGAGCCGGGCCCAACCGTTGGACCAGAACTTCTCTCGGCGGAGCAAAGTCCCGTTCCCGGCTCGCGCATGGCGCGTCCTCGCGCGCCTCGGCGTGTCGCCGTCAGACTGTCCAGGCGTTCCGCCGTGCGCCGATGAGCGAGGCTCGTCGCGGCGGCGTCGCAGGGCAGATAGCCGGTGTGCGCGAAGCCGTGACCTGTGCCGGGATAGATGTGGATCGCCAGCCCCGGCCGGTCCGCCAGGATGCCGCCGATGGCGCGGACCGTCTCGTCCGGCACCCAGGGATCGGTTTCCCCGAAATGGAGGATCGTGGGCGTCGCGAGCGCCCGCAGCTCGTCAAGGTGACGGTCGAGCTTGACGGCGTAGTAGCCGATCGCGGCGTCAACGGGCTCGCGCAGCCCAGCCAGGACGGCGAGGCGCCCGCCGAGGCAGAAGCCGATGAGCGCCACGCCGGCGTGGGGGGCGAGCTCGGAGCGGAGCGACCCCGCCGCCTGCCCGACATCCCCGACCACGGCATCGACGTCCACCTGCTCTCCTTAAAGCAGCATCCGATCATGCTGCGATCGGCCGCTGCTCTGGGTTTTTGATTCTGCCGCATTGTCTGCGGCGAACCGGTGTCCATTTGACCGGCGCCTACACCCGGCCCCCCGGGAGCGTGCGGCGGCCCTGCGCAGCGTGACCTCTTCCCGCAGCTCGGCTCCCGGCGCCGCCAGGCGGCCCGCACGCTCTCGGGCGGCGAGCAGCAGATGGTCGCGATCGGCCCGATTTTTCACCGCAACATACAAGGCAGCGTTCTGAGAAGTCGGCAAATCTGGAACATTCCGCCAGAGCCAGGTCTATTCGAATGCACGTGCGTTGCGACAGTGTCTACCTGAGGAGCGCGTTGAGGCTGTCGATGACCTGCACTGGAGCAAGGTCGGGATACTCGTCCGGCTGACCCGTGCGATTGACCCACACCGGTGTGAAGCCATAGGCGGCCGCTCCAGCGACGTCCCACCGATTTGAAGACACGAACACGGTCTCGCGGATGCCGACACCGAGCCGCTCGGGCGCAAGGTCATAAGCGCGAGGGCTGGTCTTGTAGATCCCCGCCGGGTCGACAGACAATACCGCGTCGAGGTGATCGTGAAGCGCAGCGCTCCTGACCGCCATGTCGAGCATCGCCGTGTCGCCATTGGACAGGATCGCTGTTTTCAGGCCGACCGCTTGAAGTGCGTCGAGGGTCGCGGGCACTTCCGGGTAGGCGTCCAGCCTTCGATAGGCTTCCAGAAGTGCCGGCCTCAACGACGGGTCGACGTTCGGATGGCGGGCCAGCGCATAATCGAGCGCCCGCTCCGTCAAAGTCCAGAATGCCGTGTACCGGCCGCACAGTGAGAGCACCCAGGAATATTCGAGCTGCTTCTGGCGCCACGTGTCCGACAACGTCTTCGCGTCCGATCCGACCGCGCGGGTATGGCGCTGCACGGCCGAATGTACATCGAGCAAGGTGCCGTAGGCATCGAAGACGACGGCGCGGGCACCGGCAAGGAAGTCAGGCGTGGACATGATGGCCTCCTGGAAGAGTGGGACTGAACTCAGACCGACCTGATCTCTCCACCGTCCATCCGGAGCACGGTCCCGGTCATCCAATGCGCCGCCGGCGAGACGGCGAATGCCATGAGGTCCGCGATCTCCTCCGCTGTCCCGAAACGGGCGATGCCGGCCTGTTTCAAGAAGCTCTGCTTCGCTTCCGCGATGTTGATCTCCTTGGCCGCAGCAGCTCTCTCGAGCATCGCCGTGCGGCGGTCGGTCATGATCGCACCCGGGGATACGCAGTTGACCTGCACGTCATCCACGATGCCGCGTTCCGCGAACGCCTTTGCCAACGCCTCTATGCACGCGTTGATCGCACCCACCGCAGCTGCGGCCGCCTTCGGGGTCATGGCGGCATTACCGGACGTGAACACGACCGTGCCCTTGGACATCCTGAGGGCGTCCCACGCTTGAACGGTGAGGCGCCGCGCTCCGTGAAGCTTGAGTTCCAGGCCCACATCCCACTGCTCATCCGTCATCTGAAAGACGTCCAGCCCGGGAACCGCGCCCGCAATGTTGAGCAGTGCATCGATGCGCCCGAACGCGGACAGCGTCTGCTCGACAACCGTCGCGGCCGCCGTGGGCTCGGCAAGATCACGGTCGATCACGAGGGCTTCGGACCCACCTTCCCTCACGGCCGAAGCTGTCTCCTCGAGCTTGGTGCGGTTGCGCGCCACCAGCACAAGCGCCGAGAAGTCTTGGGCCAGGCGCATTGCCGTGGCTCGACCGATACCCTGGCTGGCCCCGGTCACGATGGCGACCGTCTTCGTCATCTCGATCTCCTTCGATCGGATCGGGCTCAGTGCACGACGACCATCTTGCCGCCGGCCGCGTTCGCCTCCATCAGGCGATGCGCCTCGCGGACCTCGTCGAAGCCGAAGATGCGCGCAGGCTTCACGTCGAGCCGCCCTGCAGCGGCGTCCTGAGCGATCCGCCCGAGCGGGACGTCGGCGAGCGGGAAGCCGGGTGTGCCGAACACGAAGCTGCCGAAGAAGGTCAGGTAGACGCCGCTCGACATCTGCAGCAGCGGGTTGAAGTCTGGGATCGGGTCGAGGCCGCCCAGCCAGCCGGCCAGGCACGAACGACCGCCCCGGCGGAGCGTCGCGAGCGAGTCCAGGACCACGCTGTTGCCGACGAGATCCAGAACCGCGTCGATCTGCTTCGCGTCGGAGATGTGCTTCGACAGATCCGGCCGTTCGATCTCGCAGCGCTCCGCCCCCAACGCCTGCAACTTGGCGAACCGCTCGGGATTGCGCGTTGTGGCGATGACGCGAGCTCCGGCATTCACCGCCATCTTGAGGGCGGCTTGGCCGAACGACGAGGTCGCGCCGCGGATCAGCAGAAGCTGTTCCGTCTGGATATCGAGATTGCGGAACAGACAGGTCCAGGCGGTGGCGTACGTCTCGGGGATGGCCGCGAGCTCAGCCCACGGGAGGTCCGCCTCGATCAGCGCAACGTTGCCGACCGGAGGCCGGGTGAACTGGGCGTAGCTGCCGTTGATGGTGCGCCCGAGGCCACCCATCAGCGCCGCCACCTTGGCTCCGACCGGAAACTCGCCGCCGGGACACGACTTGACGATACCGACGCACTCGATACCCGAGACCGGCGCCGCCTCGGCCCATTCGCCCCGGCGCATGTGCACCTCAGCATGGTTGATGCCAAAGGCCTTGATCTCGATGACGACGTGGCCGGCCAGCGGTTCGGGTTCGGGGATGTCCTTGCAGGTTAGAACGTCGAGGCCTCCGAAGCCGTCCAGAACGATGGCGCGCATGACAATGGTCCTTTGTGCTGGGCGCCGGCCGGGCGCAGGATGGAGGGGGGCGGGACGCGCATCGGCCGCATCCCGGCTCAAGGCTCAGACGAGGAAGGCCTGGATTGCGGCAGCGATCTCGGCCGCGTGGGTCTCGAGCGCGAAGTGGCCCGTATCGAAGAAGGTCACCTGCGCGTCCGGGATGTCGCGCCGGAAGGCTTCTGCTCCCGCCGGCAAGAAGAACGGATCGTTGCGGCCCCACACGGCCAGAAAGCGCGGCCTGTGGGTGCGAAAGTACTCCTGGAAGACCGGATAGAGAGCGACGTTGCTCTTGTAGTCACCGAACAGATCGAGCTGCACTTCGCCGGCTCCGGGGCGACCCAGATAGTAGTTGTCGAGCGAAAAGCCGTCCGGCGAGACCAGGGCCGGGTCCGGGACGCCGTGCGTGTACTGCCAGATCGTTGTTTCCGGCTTCAGGAAGTCGCGAAGGACATCCCGGTTGGCTGGGGACGCATCCTGCCAGTAGGCCCGGATCGGACCCCAGCCCTCGCTGAGCCCCTCCTCGTAGGCGTTACCATTCTGCGAGACGATGCCGGTGATCCGCTCCGGATGTTTGGCAGCGATGCGGAAGCCCGTCGGCGCGCCATAGTCGAAGACGTAGATCGCGAACCGGTCGAAGCCGATCACCTCGGTGAAGCGGTCGATCACCGAAGCGATGTTGTCGAAGCTGTAAGTGAAGCGATCCCGCTCCGGCATGTCCGACTGACCGAATCCGGGAAGATCGGGTGCCACGAGATGGAAACGTTCGGCCAGGAGCGGGATGAGATCGCGGAACATGTGCCCCGCACTCGGAAAGCCGTGGAGCAGGAGCAGCTTCGGAGCATCGGGAGAGCCAGCCTCTCGGAAGGCAATCCTGAAGCCGTCGACGTCGGCCGAGCGATAGCGGATGACGGACATGGCGTTCTGATCCCATAACCACTTCAATGTCGTTGCAGGGGTTATGGTTCGGATGCGATAACCAGTCAACAGCTATTGAGATGGTTACGAGATCGGGCGAGTCTGGATCGTGCCTGAACGGCCAGTGCCAAGCTCCTGCAGCGGCTCGTGAGGGAAATTTCGGACGCGCCTCGCCTAACCTGGTCCATGCAATTTGTCCGGTTAGATGTCATATAGGTCGAGACTGCCAGCGGCTCTCAAGGCAACGGAATGGACCATCACCACACGCCAGCGATCTTCGTGGCCGACGCACCAGGCCTCGATTTTCTCAATTCCATCGCGACACCGGTCGACACACCCATCGACTGGATCGGTGACGGTGAGGGTCTGCTCAACTGGCTGGAACAGGCCGGTCTCGTGCGAGCGGCAACGTCCGCCGCCGTTCGGGACCGGGCGACCCCCGGTGAACTCGACGACATCGCGGCCCGGGCTCGACAATTGCGGGAGTGGTTCCGAGGCTTCGTCGACGAGCGTCGAGGACGCCCCCTCACGCCCGAGGA
Source organism: Methylobacterium crusticola (assembly GCF_003574465.1). GTDB lineage: Bacteria > Pseudomonadota > Alphaproteobacteria > Rhizobiales > Beijerinckiaceae > Methylobacterium > Methylobacterium crusticola. The sequence continues at coordinate 4,466 of NZ_QOWC01000079.1, read as the reverse complement.
TCTACCTGAGCTCAAGCCACTCAACAGGCTCCTCGAGCGGGATCAGCGCTTCAATCAGATCGTCTCCGAGCACGATGAGGGCGTGGCGCAGCTTGCATTGCGGACTTCCCGTCATTGGCACACGCCGGACTCCCTGCTCCAGCCGATTGCCGAGGCTCTGGCTCAGCTCGTGTGTGATGAGAACTTCACGCACATCAAGGCGTGCGAGGGTCATACCTGCACGCTGATGTTTGCCGACCACACTCGGGGTCGAGCACGGCGATGGTGCAGCATGGCGGTTTGTGGCAACAGGGCTAAGCAGGCAGCCCACAGGAGCCGTCTCAGGACCTGACTGGCGAGGTCGTCTGTATCGCCGGGCGAACCGAGGAGATGATCCGCCTCCGCGAGAGTGGCCGGTTGTTGAGTAGTGCAGTGCTTCGGACGTTCTGCGCCGGACGAAGCACGAAGGCAGAACAGCGAAGGCTCATCCGCGGCCCGCATCCCGGCTTGGCGGTGGGCCCGGCGAAAACAGCGCCTCTGAACCCTGAGCTGGGGTCCAGCGGCGCTGTGAGATTGGGCCTTATACGGTCAGCTGGTGAAAGTGCCGGGCTCTCCACCGGCGTCGTGAACCGCGATCACCCGAGCCACGTCTTGTCTGAGCAAGTAGACTGAGACGACCAGCAAGACGAGATCCTTCAGGAGGAAGGCGGCATTCATTGCCATGGCGGGAAATCCGCCAGCGCCAGCATCCCAGGCATCAGGCGCGAACGGCAAGATCGTCAGAGTCGAGATGAAAGTGGCAGTGGAACCGAGAGCGCCCAATACGCCCAGTTTCTTATTCCAGAAGCCCAGGAACAGGAGTGTGCCAAAGGTCCATTCGGAGGCGCCGAGGAAAATGGCCGTGCCTCGAATGCCCAGGACCGGGATTGTCCAAGAGGTGAACGGGCCGTGCGTAATCAAGGGAAGAAGCCCCCTGATCTCGACCTCGAACCATTTGTCGTATCCAAACCAAGCGAAGATGATGACCATCGCGGCCCGTAGCAGATGATAATCGACATCTTCTTTGAGGAGACCGGTGCGAGCCAGCAGAGAGACAAGTAAGTTCATGGCTGTGATCCTTCGGTAGGCGCATGCGCGAATGCCGTCGCGGCAGCCCGACGCCGAGTTGCCGGACAGCGGGGTGGCCCGCTGAGGAACGGGTCACGGCTTGGCCAAACGCCAAACACGAGCTCGGTCTACCAGCTTGATCCGAGACGATTAATGCCGATGATAAGCAATGAAATGCTTTATCGTCTCAAACAAGCGGGCTCATCATGGCACCACCTGTGGACTGGCTCAGCCGCCTACTCACACTCGTTCCTGTCCGCGGTCGCCTCGACATTTACTGCGTCTATGGCGCGCCCTGGCGTATTGACCAACCTCGCGCAGGGGCCGGCGAGATGGCCTATCACGCCGTGGTCGCTGGAACGGCCACGCTTGAGGATCCGTCGCGCGACCCGCCGCTGTGCCTCTCGGCCGGGGACATCCTGCTGCTCCCGCAGGGGGAGGCGCACGTCCTCCACGATGGCAGCGGAGCCCCTGCGGCGCCGGCGCACACGCGGACGGGCTCCAACCTGCTGATCAGCGAGAATGCGGGCGCGGGCGAGCGGCTGGACATGCTCTGCGGGCACTTCATGCTCACGCGCCCCCAGGACCGCCTGCTGCGGGACTACCTGCCGCCGCGGCTTGTGGTGCGAACGGCCGACCCGGGCGCGTTCGCCACGTCATCCGGAGCCCGGGACGTGCTGACCGGCCTCGTGTCGCTCATGCGCCATGAGGCAGTGTCCGACAGCCTGGGCGGTCGGGCCATGCTGGACGCGCTGTCCACGGCCCTGTTCACGCTGACGCTGCGACTGGCCAGCGAGGCCCGAGAGACGCCGGTCGGCCTGCTGGCCCTGGCGGGCCACGCCCGCCTGGCTCCGGCCCTGTCGGCCCTGTTCAACGAGCCGGGTCGCCCGTGGACGCTGCCCAAGCTGGCGCGCCTCTGCAACATGTCGAGGGCGACCGTGGCGCGGCAGTTCCAGGAGAGACTGGGCCGGTCCGCCAGCGAGCTGCTGACGGACATCCGCATGACCCTGGCGGCGAACGAGTTGCGGAACCCGTCCGCGAGCACCGGCGCGGTCGCGGAGATGGCCGGGTACCAGTCCGAAGCCGCCTTCCAGCGCGCCTTCAAGCAGCACGTGGGCGTGACACCGGCGCAATGGCGTCGGGGCGCGCAGACCGCGGAACCGCCCGTCCTGTCACTCCCCTCGTGAGAGCGGCAGCCGTGTTCCACGCCGGTGGCCGGCGCGGGCAGCGGCGCCTTCAGGGCGCTACGAGGAACGTGGCGGCACGCCCGCGAAGAGCGGACCCAGCCCCTCCGCCATCGTCGGGTGCGCCAGGACAGCATCCCGCAGCCGCTGGTAGGGCAGGCCCGCCAGCATCGCCATCTGCGCCACCGCCAAGACCTCGCCGGCCTCGGAGCCGATCATGGTGAAGCCCAGGATGCGATCATCCTCCCCGACCAGCGCTTTCATGAAGCCCTGAGTCTCACCCGTCGTCTGCGTCCGCAGCACGGCGCTCATCGGCAGCCGCGTCACTCGGACAGTCACGCCTTGGCGCTGCGCCTCGCGCTCGTTCAGCCCGACGCGGGCGAGCGGCGGCTCGGTGAACATGTTGGCCGGGACCAGGCGGTCGTGCGTGCTACGCTGGCCTCCGGCGAGATTGTCCCGGATGATCCGGAAGTCGTCGACGGAGACGTGGGTGAATTGCGGGCTGCCTGCCGCCTCGCCAAGCGCCCATATCCCGGGCGCGCTGGTCTCCAGACGGTCGTTCACGCGGATGTAGCCTCGGTCGGTCAATGTGACGCCCGCCTCTTCCAGCCCGATCCCCTGTGTGTTGGGTGAACGCCCGGCGGCGACGAGAATGTGGCTCCCCGCGATGGTCTGCTCGCCGGCACCTGTGCGCACGACAAGGCTGACCGCCTGCCCGGAGCGGCCCGTCACGCTCAGCGTCTCGGCGTGCGTGACAACAGTGATGCCCTCGGCAGCGAGGATCGCCTGCATCTCGGTGGCGACATCGGCATCCTCGTTGCTCAGGAGCTGAGGCCCGGCTTGGAGGATCGTCACGCGGCTCCCGAAGCGGCCCAGGGCCTGCGCCATCTCCAGGCCGACGTAGCCGCCACCCAGCACGATCAGGTGCGAGGGCACGGCATCAAGCTCCAGGGTCTCGATGTGGGTGAGCGGAGCGGCCTCCGCGAGCCCGGGAATGACGGGGATGGTCGCGTGTGTTCCAAGATTGAGGAACACTTGATCGCCCGTCAGCACGCGCGTGCCGCCATCGTTGAGACGCACCTCCAGGGTCTTCGGAGCGACGAAACGCCCAGTGCCCATGATCAGGTCGACTCCGGCCTCGCGGTATGCCTTGAGGTGGAACGCGACCTCACCCTCGACCATCGTTCGCTTGCGTTGGCGGACCGCCTCCATGTCGGTCGTGACGGGACCGGTGATGGTCCCGAACCGCGCGGCGTGGCGCACGAGGTGCGCGACCTTGGCGCTCCAGATCTCGTTCTTGCTGGGCAGACAGGCGATGTTGGGACACGAGCCCCCGACCCAGCGGCGCTCGACAACGGCGACCCGCCGCCCGGTGCGCCCCAGATGCCAAGCCAGCAGCTTGCCGCCTTGACCACTGCCGAGGATCAGCACGTCGAAGTGTTCCAGCTGGGATGCGGTTCTTGCCTCCGCATCCCCTGCCTGCACGTGCCGCGGATTTGCGTCGAGTGATGGGTCGGTCGCGCTCATGGTCGTGGCTCCGGAAATAAGCGTACGCAAAGGTCTGCCTCGGCGGAGGCGGGCGGGAACGCGTTCCGGCAATCCGGTTGACAATCTCCGGCTGCGGTCGCGCTAGATATCCGTCGGATCAACAGCGACTGCAAATCGTGGTGCTGATGAGCTGATCCAGGCGATGACTTTGAGCGTCGAGCCCGGAGGTCGTGCCGGCGCGCCAATCCAGGGCCGCACCGGATGGCTTGGTCTGGCCGACGGCGCTCACGCGCCGAAAGCTCATCGTGGTGTGGAGCGGCGACAGCCGGACCGCCTTCGCGGCAGCGGGGGGCTCCGCCAGGAAGTGCCCTGCCGCTGCAGGCGTCACCGCCGTGCCGACGAGAACGAGGGCGGCGAGCGCGGTCGAGACCAGCTTCGACTTCGTGGTCCAGCCAACGGTCTGGCCAGAAGAGCAAGCACCGTGAGACATGTGACACCCCTTCGCCTGGTTGCGAACGTGGGGCTACATTAGGAATGGCAACAGATCCTTTGAATGCTTACATCGGACAAAATTATGCTCTATCGTCTCAAATGAGACTTTCTACACCCCAGCTTGCTTCCCCAACCAGGGTCGCCACCGCTCGCTAAGACCCCGTTTCAGAACCGGCTGATGAGCTTGACGGTTGGGTGAGCGGCCGGCGTCGCGAG
>NZ_QOWC01000078.1 GCF_003574465.1 Methylobacterium crusticola | reverse complement strand
GCCTCCGGCGCGGCGGCGCGGCGTCGCCCCGCTCCGGCCGGACGCCCGCGCATCGCCGCGAGGGCTCAGCGCACGATGTTGATGAGGTCGGACATCATCTGCTGGGCCGTCGACATCACGCGGGTATTGGCCGAGTAGGCCTGCTGCGTGACGATGAGCTTCGAGAACTCGCCCGCCGTGTCGGTGTTGGACTGCTCGACGTTGCCCCCGATGATCGAGGTGCCGTTGAGCCCGAGCAGGGGCTGGCCGGACCCGTCCGTCTGCGCGTAGTTGCCGCCGGACTGCGCCTTGAGAGCGTCGGGCGCGTTGAACCGCACCACGTCGACCTGCGCCAGCGCCAGGCTGTTGCCGTTCGAGTAGGTGCCCGTGACCCGGCCCTCCTTGGTCACCGCGAGGGAGTTCAGGGTGCCGGCCGCGTAGCCGTCCTGCTGCAGGGTGTCGGTGGTGATCTGGCCGCTGGCCGAGCCGTACTGGGTCAGGCCGCCGCTGCCGGTGTTGAGGGCGATCGACCCGAGGTTGACGCCGTCCACGGTCACGTTCGGGATGCCGAGCGTGCCGCCGGCCGGCGCGGTGAGCTGCCCGTTGCCGTTGAACGCGAAGGCGGCGCCGGCGTTCTGCCAGGTCGAGCTGCTCGACGTGGCGCCGTTCTGGGTGGCGTAGAACAGGTTCCAGGTGTCGCTGGTGCCGGCCGTGGTGTCGGCGTTCGCCACCTTGGCCCAGCGCAGCTGGAGGTTCGCCGCCGCCCCGGTCGTGGAGTAGCCCGTGAGCGAGCCGCCGGAGATGCTGGAATTCAGGAAGGCCGGGGTGTCGGAGGCGGCCACCGCCACCGTGCCGGCGCCCGTGCCGGTCAGGATCCGGGGATCGCCCCCGGGCAGGCTGGCGAGGAGCGTCGAGCCCGAGCCCGTGAGGGAGGGCGTGCTCGGCAGGTTCGCCGCGTAGCTGATGCTCGTCGTCGCCTTGGCGGGCAGGACCGCGCCCGAGATCTTGATCACGCCGTCGCCCGTGGCCTGGCCGGTGGTCGGGTCGAGGCTCTGGCCCACGAGGTAGGAGTTCGCGCCGTTGACGAGGTAGCCGTCGCGGTCGACCGCGAAGTCGCCCCGGCGGGTGTAGAGGTTCGTGCCCGAGAAGGTCGGCTGGTTGGCGGCGTCGACGGTCTTCTGCTGCACCGTGAAGAAGCCGTTGCCCGACAGCGCCATGTTGGTGGCCACGCCCGTCGCCGCGATGTTGCCCTGGAGGGTGTTGGTCAGCTGGGAATAGGCCGCCACCGAGCCGCTGGTCTGGCGCGTGGTCGGCTGCTCCGCAAGCATGTCGACGAAGGTGGTGTCGATCCGCTTGAACCCGGTCGTCTGCGAGTTCGCGATGTTGCCCGAGATGTTGTCGAGGCTGAAGGCCTGCGCCTGGAGGCCCGACACCGCGGTCTGAAGCGCGCTGAAAACATCCATCTCACCTGGCCCCGTGCCGCCACCGTCAAGGCGGGGCCGGTGCAGGCCCCGTGCCACGGCTAAGCCGTTGCGATCATTGGTGCCGCACCGGGTCCGGCCGGCAGGAAGCGCGCCGGCGGCGCGCGCCGCCCGGCAGAATTTGCCGGGGGTCGCGCCGCGGCCGCGGTTGGACGTTTACGGGCTGTTGAGCCTCGTGCCGCTAACTGACCGTCCGGACGCCTCGGACAGGGCTCATGCGGAACAAGCGGAACAGCCTCATCCACCTGATCTACTTCTCCCGGGTGGTCCTCACGGCCGATCCGGCGGGCCGGGTGCGTCAGGTCAACGACATCGCGCGCCAGGCGCAGAAGAAGAACGAGTTCTCGGTCATCACGAGCTTCCTGATCCTGGAGCAGAACCACTTCCTGCAGGTCCTCGAGGGGGAGCGCATGTCGGTGCAGGACACCTTCGCGCGCATCTCCAACGACCCGCGCCACCGGGACGTCCACATCATCGAGTGGCGCGAGATCACCAAGCGCGAGTTCGTGACCTCGTTCACCACCGCGACCCGCACGCCGGCGAACGAGGGCCTGTTCCAGAAGGCGAACCTGAGTCCGATGCTCCAGCGCGGCACGCCGAAGGCCGCCGCCGTCTACGCCCTCGCGCGTGCCCTGCAGGCCGACACCCTGGCCAAGCAGGGCATCGATCACCTCTTCGTCTAGATCGTGCCGGACCCGATACCGACCCGGATCCACTCCCACTTTCCTTCCCGCGCCGGCTGGTGCTGATGAGCGACGCTCCCCCCATCCTCATCGTGGACGACCAGGTCAAGCTGGTGCGTCTCGTGGCCGAGCTGATGAACCGGCTCGGTTTCCCCGAGGTCGAGGGGGTGACCAACGGGCCGGAAGCCCTCGAGCACCTGCGGGCCCGCCGCTACGGGCTCGTGATCTCCGACCTCGACATGGAGCCCATGGACGGCATCCAGCTCCTGCGCGAGATCCGGGCCGACGACACGCTGCTGAACACGCCCTTCATCCTGACCGAGACGTCGTTCAGCTTCGAGGACATCAACATGGCGCACATGGCGGGCGCCGACGCCTTCATCCTCAAGCCGTTCGACCTCGCGCTCCTGAAGACCAAGCTGAAGCAGGTGCTCAACGGGCGGCCGCGCAAGCGCGAGGCCCCGGTGAGCCCGGTCTCGAGCCTGAGCGTCGACTTCCCCATGCTGGGGAAGTTCTGAGCGGGGGCCCTGCCCGGGCGGATCCGTGGGCCCCGCCCGGGCGGATCCGCCGCGCGCCGGCGCGTCAGGCGCTGCGCTTCTGGTAGTCCTTCACGTCGGTGAAGCGGATCGCCGGGGCGCGGTCCTGCTCGTACTTGAGCGAGAACGCCGTGGTGGCCATGAAGACCGGGGCGCCGTCGAGGTCGCTCGCCATGGCGGAGCCGTGCGAGCCCGTGAAGGCGTCGAGGTCGGCCTCCTGGTCGGCCTCGATCCAGCGGCAGATGGTGAAGCGGGTCGGCTCGTAGTCGATCGGCAGGCCGTACTCCGCCTGGAGCCGCTCCTTGAGCACGTCGAGCTGGAGCGCGCCGACGACGCCGACGATCGCCCCGGAGCCGTCCTGGGGCAGGAAGAGCTGCACCACGCCCTCCTCGGCCATCTGCTGGAGCGCCTCGCGCAGCTTCTTGGCCTTCATGGCGTCGGTGAGCTTGATCCGGCGCAGGATCTCGGGCGCGAAGCTCGGCACGCCCCGGAACACCAGCTCCTCGCCCTCCGTCAGCGTGTCGCCGATGCGCAGCGTGCCGTGGTTCGGGATGCCGACGACGTCGCCCGCGAAGGCCTCGTCCGCGATGGCGCGGTCCTGGGCGAAGAAGAATTGCGGCGAGGACAGCGAGATCGGCTTGCCGGTGCGCACGAGGCGCGCCTTCATGCCCCGCGTGAGCCGCCCCGAGCAGACCCGCATGAAGGCGATGCGGTCGCGGTGGTTCGGGTCCATGTTCGCCTGGATCTTGAACACGAAGCCCGTCATCTTCGGCTCGGTCGGGGCGACCGCCCGGGTGTCGGCGTCCTGGCCCCGCGGGGGCGGGGCCACGGCCGCGAGCCCGTCGATGAGGTCGCGCACGCCGAAATTGCGCAGGGCCGAGCCGAAGAAGACCGGGGTCAGGTGCCCCTCCCGGAAGGCCTCGAGGTCGAAGGGCTTGCAGCCGGCCTCGGCGAGCTCCGCCTCCTCGCGCCAGGTCGCCGCCTCGCCGGGCTCGCGCAGGAGCTGGTCGAACAGCGGGTCCGCGATGCCGGCGACCGGCACGGTCCCGGCCTCGTCGGCGGCGTCGAGCCGGCGCACCCGCCTGTTGCGCAGGTCGTAGGTGCCGGCGAAGCTCCGGCCCCGGCCGATGGGCCAGGTCACCGGGGCGACGTCGAGGGCGAGCGTCTTCTCGATCTCGTCGAGGAGGTCGAAGGGGTCGCGCGCCTCGCGGTCGAGCTTGTTGACGAAGGTGACGATCGGGATGTCGCGCAGGCGGCAGACCTCGAACAGCTTGCGGGTGCGCGCCTCGATGCCCTTGGCGGCGTCGATCACCATCACGGCCGAGTCGACCGCCGTGAGCGTCCGGTACGTGTCCTCGGAGAAATCCTCGTGGCCCGGCGTGTCGAGCAGGTTGAACACGCAGGCGCCGTACTCGAACGTCATCACCGAGGTGACGACCGAGATGCCGCGCTCCTTCTCGATGCCCATCCAGTCGGAGCGGGTCGAGACGCGGTTGCGCTTGGCCTTGACCTCGCCGGCGAGCTGGATCGCGCCGCCGAACAGCAGCAGCTTCTCCGTCAGGGTAGTCTTGCCGGCATCCGGGTGCGAGATGATCGCGAAGGTGCGCCGCCGGGCGACGGGATCGGCCGGCGGCACCGCCGCGAGCTTGGCATCGGTCTGCATCAGCATGAGGTTTGGCACGGACCTGAGGGGGCCGGGCCCGCGCAACCCGGGCCCGGCGCGATACGTCGGGGCGCTCCCCATATGGGGACGCGCGGGCGCCGCCGCAGCGCCCGCCCGGCGCTTCTAGCATGAAGCCCCCGGGCGAGGGCCACACGGGACGCCGGCGCGGCGCATTCCGCCCGGCGCCGGTGCCGCGGGCCGCCTCAGCCCCGCCCGATGAACGGCATCTTGGTCGCCATCACGGTCATGAACTGCACGTTGGCGTCGAGCGGGAGGCTCGCCATGTAGACCACCGCGTCGGCGACGTGCTTGGCGTTCATGGTGGGCTCGGGCCGGGAGGTCCCGTCGGGCTGCGGCACGCCGTGCTGCATCCGGGCGGTCATGTCGGTCGCGGCGTTGCCGATGTCGACCTGCCCGCAGGCGATGTCGTGGGAGCGCCCGTCGAGGGAGGTGGAGCGGGTCAGGCCCGTGATGGCGTGCTTGGTGGCCGTGTAGGGCGCCGAGAACGGCCGCGGCACGTGGGCCGAGATCGAGCCGTTGTTGATGATGCGCCCGCCGTGCGGCCTCTGCTTCTTCATGATCCGGAACGCGCCCTGCGTGCACAGGAAGGCGCCCGTGAGGTTGGTGTCGACCACGGCCTTCCAGGTCTTCACTGGCAGCTCGTCGAGGGGCACCGGCGGCGCCCCGATGCCGGCGTTGTTGAAGAGCACGTCGAGCCGCCCGAACGTCTCCTCGAGGCGCGCGAAGAGCGCGGCGACCGAGTCCTCGTCGCCGATGTCCGTCGGCTGCGCCAGCGCCCGGCGGCCGAGCGCCTCGATCTCGCCGCGCACCGTCTCCAGCGGCTCGGGCCGGCGCCCCGTCAGGACGACGTCGTAGCCCGCGCCCGCCAGACCGAGCGCCACCGCGCGGCCGACCCCCGATCCGGCCCCGGTCACCAGCGCGACCTTCTGCGGCTGCGTGCTCATGCGTGTCTCCTCCCGTTCTGGTGCTCAATCGCCCGCCGGGCTTACACCACGCCCCCGCCCGCTCCAACCGCGCCGCCCCCCGCCCGCGCCCGCAGTTGCCACGCCGCGCCGGTCCCGTTATGGAGGCGCCACCCGGCCGGTGGGGCGTCGCCAAGTGGTAAGGCAGCGGTTTTTGGTACCGCCATTCCCAGGTTCGAATCCTGGCGCCCCAGCCGACGTCCCGCGAATGCCCCTGCGGACGCTCCGCCCCCCGCGCGGCCGCCCGGCGGCGCGCCGGGCGCTCCGTTCCTCGCCCCGATCCCGAGCCGCGGTGGCCGCTGACGCCGGGTCGATCCCCGCGGGGGCGGGGGAGCCGAGCACGACGGAGGGCCGGTCGTGCGGCGGGACAACGTTGTCACGAAAGCGTTTGACCCGCTCGAAGATCTGCGTGGCCGCGACGCGCGTCGGCAGCGCGCAGTAGAGGCCGTCGACGGCACCGGCGCGGAAGAGCTCCGCGACGCGCCGGAGGGCGGCCTCGGTCCTACCGGAGCCGGTCTCGGCCTCCAGCGCGAGCAGCGCCGCGGGATGCCGCGCCGTCGCGTCCTGGATCGATCTCGCCGCGAAGGGCGGCCGGCCCGCCTGCGCGAAGGCGTCCGCGAAGCCGGCGCCCACCCGGGCGGCGGCCGGCGCCGCCGGGCGACCGCGTGACCGGCCCTGCGAGCGGTCGAGGAGAGGGGCGCGCCGCCCCGGCAGGTCGCTCGGCGGCAGGTCCCGCGGCGGCAGGTCCCGGCGCGCCGCGCCTCCGCGCCCGCGGGCCTTGCACCGGCCGCGGTCGCGGACATCTATCAGACGCTCGCCGCGCCGCGCCGCGGCCGCCTCGCGCTCCGACCGGCCCGCCCATCCGGCGCACCGTCCCGCGCCGTCTCCCATCCCGCGGCCGGAGGTGCCGATGCCCGACCTGTTCAGCCCGTTCAGCCTCAAGGACGTCACGCTGCGCAACCGCATCGCGATGTCGCCGATGACCATGCATCGCTCGACGGACGGTCTGATGAGCGACTTCCACGTCATGCTGTACGGCTCGCGCGCCGCGGGCGGCTTCGGGCTCGTGTTCCCCGAGCAGCTCGCCATCGTGCCGAACGGGCGCACCACGATCCATTGCGGCGGCATCTACGACGATTCCCAGGTCGAGGGGCTCGCCCGGGTCTGCGCCATCGTCAAGGACATGGGCGGCGTGCCGGCGATCCAGCTCGGCCATACCGGGCGCAAGGGCAGCGAGACCCGGCCCTGGCTCGGCCGCATCCAGCTGCCGCCCGACCACCCGGAAGGGTGGCAGGTGAAGGGCCCCTCGCCGATCCCCTACGGGGGCAAGTTCGCCCACCCCGTCGAGGAACTCACGGTCGCGGAGATCCACGGCCTGCACCGCGCCTACGCGCAGGCCGCCCGGCGCGCCCGGGAGGCGGGCTTCGAGTGGCTGGAGATGCACTTCGCGCACGGCTACCTCGGCGCAAGCTTCTTCTCGCCCCTCGCCAACCGGCGCACCGACCGCTACGGCGGCGCGCTCGAGAACCGCGTCCGCTTCCACCTCGAGGCCCTCGACGCCGTCCGGGCGGTCTGGCCCGAGCGCCTGCCCCTGACGATGCGCCTGGGCTCGGACGACCTCAACGAGCGGGGCGTGCAGTTCGACGAGGCCGTGGCCGCCATCGCGTTGATGAAGGAGCGCGGGCTCGACCTCGCGGATATCAGCCTCGGCTTCAACACCGACGCGATGACGGATCCGCCGTTCGACCGGATGTCGTTCATGGTCGAGCGCGGCGCCCGCGTGAAGCGCGAGGTCGGCATCCCGGTCGGCGTGAGCTGGAACCTCGGCGTCCCGGCGGTCGCCGACCGCGTCATCCGCGAGGAGCACATCGACCTCGTCTTCCTCGGCAGGCCCGCCCTCGCCAACCCGCACTGGCCGGTCTGGGCAGCGAGGGAGCTCGCCCATCCCGATCCGTTCTCCCTCGTCCCGGAGGACTGGGCCTGGTGGCTCAGGAACGCCCGCTCCCAGGCCGCCGCGGACTCGGTCGGGCTGCCGCTCCCGGCGCGCCCCGGGGGAGCGGGGCCGGCGTAGGTCGCCCGGGCGGGGCGCCCGCCCGGCTCACGCCCGCCCCCCCGCGAAGCGCGCGATCGAGAAGGGCTCGAGGCCGCCCGCGCCGCGCCGGCCCGTGACGAGCTCCGCGGTGAGGCGGCCGACCAGGGGCCCGAGCGTGTAGCCGTTCGAGGTCACCGCGGTGAAGAAGCCGGGCTCCCCCGGATGCTCGCCCAGGATGGGCGCCCCGTCGATGTTGATGTTCATCGCCGCCCAGCTGCGGACGAGGTGCAGCTTGCGCAGCGCCGGGACGACGTGCTGGGCGACCCAGAGGTTGCCCTCGAGGCTGTCGAGGAGCGGGCGCGGGTGCTGCCGGACGGGATCGAGGGCGGCGGTCCAGCCGCCCCCGATGATGAAGCTGCCGTTCGCGGCCTGCTTCAGCGTCAGGTGGCGGTCGGCGTGGGCGACGAGGCAGGAGACGAGGGGCTCGGCGGCCTCGGTCACGGCCATCTGCAAGGGGGCGCCGAAGACCGGGACCGGGCGGCCGAGCATCGCCCCGATCCGCGACGCGAAGGCGCCCGCCGCGTTGACGAGGCGCCGGGCCGAGATGGTGCCGGCGGACGTCGTCACCGTGAAGCCCTCGCCGCCGCGGGCGACGGCGCGGACCTCGGCCCGCGTCACGAGGCGGATGCCGGCGCGCCGGCCGGCCTCCAGCACGGCCTGCGTGGCGAGCAGGGGGTTGATCTTGCCCTCCGCGGGACAATGCGCGGCGCCGACGAAGCGGCGGTCGAGCGCGGGCTCCAGCCGGGCGAGGGCGGCGGCATCGATCACCCGGCACTCGACGCCGTAGCGGCGCTCCAGGGCGGTCTTCGCCTCGAGGAAGCGCAGGTCGCCCTCGCTCTCGGCGACCATCAGCCCCCCGGTCACCCGCATCTCGAAATCGGTGCCGAGCTCGCGCTGGAGCTCGCCCCAGAGCGCGATCGCGTCGCGCTGCAGCGGCAGGGTCTCGGCGGCCGGGCCGCCCCCGCCCTCGGCGCGCGCGCCGTGATCGAAGGAGAGGAGCTGGGCGTGGAGGCTGCCGGCATTGCCGCCGGAGGCGAGGGCGTTCGGCACGGCGCGGTCGACCACCACGACGTCCTCGCCGGCGCGGGCGAGGAACAGGGCGGTGGACAATCCGGCGATCCCGGCGCCGATGACGAGCGTTCCGGCGCGCATCGGCGCGAACGGGGCCGGGGCGTCGGGCAGCGGCCGGTCGGGCAGCATGACGCGGCGATGGCCGCCCCATTCCGGCTTCTCCACGGCCAGCGCGGCGAGCGGCACCGGGCGCAGCGGCATCTGCGGGGCGAGGAAGACGGCGTCGGCCTTGCGGCCGGGCGCCCGGCTCTCCTGCGCGAGGGCGCGCAGCGCCGGGCCGCAGTAGCGTCCCTGGCAGCGCCCCATGCCGGCGCGGGTCAGCCGCTTGAGCGTCGCCATGTCCCGGGCGCCGCCCGCCTCCACGGCGTGCCGGAGCGCGCCGAAGGCGACCGCCTCGCAGCGGCAGGCGAGGGTGTCGTCGCCGGGCGCGCCGGCGGGGCGGGCCGGGGAGAACAGCCGCCACAGCGCCCCCTGGAAAGCCTCGTGCCGCCTCAGGCGGCGGCGGAGGGCGGCGTCGGCCATGGGCGGGCTCAGGCCCAGGCCGCGGGCGGCCGCGATCCCGGCCAGGCGCCCCTGCGCCAGCGCGACGTGGGCGCCGGCGAAGCGGCCGGCCTCGCCCGCGACGTAGACGTCGGGACGGCTGGTCGCGCCGTCCTCGTCCCGCTCGATCCGGAGGCCGGCGCCCTCGCCGCGATAGGCGCAGCCGAGGAGGCGCGGCAGCTCGCTCGACGGCGCGAAGCCCCGGCCGAGGAGCACCGCATCGACGGCGATCCGGCGCTCGCCCCGGGCCGAGCCGATCACCGCGGCCTCGACGCGGGCGCTCCCTTCGAGCCGCAGGAGGTCGTGGCCCCAGGCGATGTCCACGCCGGCGCCGCGCAGGAGCGCCCAGTGCCGCAGGCCCGCCCAGGCGAGCGCCGGGTGGGCGGCGAGGAGCGCCGCCGCCTCGCGCGGGCGGGCGAAGGGCGAGGGCGCCGCCTCGGCGACCGCGACCGCCTCGGCCCCGGCCCGGATCAGCTCGGCGGCGACCTGGAGGTTCAGCGGGCCGTTGCCGGCGACGAGCACGCGGCGGCCGGGCACGACCCCGTAGGAGCGCAGCAGCGTCTGCGCCGCGCCGGTCGTCATGACGCCGGGCAGCGTCCAGCCCGGGACCGGCGGCGGCTCCTCGTAGGCGCCGGTGGCGACGATGAGGCGGCGCGGCCGGTACCGGAGGACGCCGTCCCCGCCCATGACCGCGACGGTGAGCCGGTCCTCCTCGTCGCGCTCGGCCCCCCAGAGCAGCGTGTCGCCGGCGATCGCGACGCCGAGGGCGCGCACGCGGGCGATGAGGGCGCGGCCCTCGCGCGACTGCCGGTCGGGATCGCGCGCCCGCGCCGCCGCGGTCCGGGGCTGCTTGTAGTACTGGCCGCCGGGTCCCGGGCGCTCGTCGATCACGAGGACCCGCGCCCCGGCCTCCGCCGCCGCGGCCGCCGCCGCGAGGCCGGCGGGACCCGCGCCGACGACGAGGATCTCCGCCTCCCGCGTCCCGATCGCCCGCGGCACGGCGCAGAGGTCGCGCAGGGCGGGGTCGGCGAGGTCGAGGCGCGGCGGCTGCGTCTCGACGCGAAGGCCGTCCGCCGCCGCGGCGAGGCAGGCGCGCTGGCCCGCCCGCCCGTCGATCACCACGAGGCATTCGTGGCAGACGCCCATGCCGCAGAACTGCCCGCGCGGCCCGCCCGCGCGGCCGGAGGCCTGCGCGGGGCGATCGGCCGCCAGGAGCGCGGCCGCGACGCTCTCGCCGGGCGCGGCGGCGATCTCGCGGCCGTCGTACCGGAAGCGCAGGCTCGCCTGCGGGCGGGCTCGGAACGGCGCGGCCACGCTCGCCGGCCCCTCAGGCCGCCGGCGCGAAGGCGAGGCCGAAGCGGGCCACGAGCGCGGCCATCTCGGCGTCGGCGGCCGGCGGCAGCGGCAGCCGGGGCGGGCGGGGCGCGCCGGCGCCGAAGCCCATATGGGTCAGCAGCGCCTTCGTGCCCGCGACGTAGCGCTGGCCGCCCACCGCCTCGATGACGGGCAGCCACGCGAGGTAGAGCTCGCGCGCCTCCCGGAACCGCCCCTCGTCGGCGACGAGCTCGAAGATCCGCGCCATCGGGCCGGGCGCGACGTTCGAGGCGACGGCGACCCAGCCCTGCGCGCCCTCGACGAAGGATTCGAAGCCCAGGATGCCGCCGAACACGGTCATGCCGGGGCCGGCGAGCCGGATGATGTCGCGCACCCGCGTCACCTCGAGGGTCGATTCCTTGATGTAGTCGCAGCGCTCGATCCGGGCGATGCGCGCGACGAGCTCCGGCTTCAGGTCGACGTTGGCGGTCGCCGGATTGTTGTAGACCATGATCGGCAGCGCCGTCGCGGCCGCGATGGTGGCGTAGTGGTGCACGAGCTCGTCGTCGGTCGGCGTCGAGTAGAAGGGCGGGATGATCATCGCGCCGTCGGCGCCCAGGGCCTCGGCCTGGCGCGTCAGGCGCACGGCCTCGCGGGTGTCCTCGGCCCCGGTGCCGACGAGGACGGGGACGCGGCCCGCCGCCGCGTCGATCACCGTGCGGGCGACCGAGACCCGCTCCTCTTCCGACAGCGACAGGAACTCGCCCGTCGAGCCCAGCGGGATCAGGCCGTGGACGCCCTGGCGGATCTGCCAGTCCGTGAAGGCGGCGAGCGCCGCGAGATCGACGCCGCCGCCGGGCGAAAAGGGCGTGATCATGACGGTGAAGACGCCGCGGAACGAAGTGGTCATGGAACAGCCATCCGGTTGGGGGGAGCCTCACCGCCGGCGCGCCGGGTCAGCGCTGGCCGTCGAGCCCGATCTGCCGGTCGGGCCGGCCGAAGCGGTGCTCGATGCGCCGCTGCACGAGGTCCCACAGCGTGGTGAGGAGGAGATAGTAGATCGCCGCGACCGCGAAGAGCTCGAGCACCTGGAAGCGCTCCTGGATGAGGACCTGCGTGCGGCGCAGCAGTTCCTCCATCGAGATCACCGAGGTGACCGAGGTGGTCTTGAGGAGGCCGTTCACCGAGTTGCCGAGGGGCGGCACGATGATCTTGACGGCCTGGGGCAGCACGACCGAGCGCATGATCTGGCCCTCGCGCATGCCGAGCGCGCGGGCGGCCCGCACCTGGCCCTGCGGCACCGCGTCGATGCCGGCGCGGATGATCTCGGCGAGGTAGGCCGCCTCGTTCAGCGAGAGGCCGATGAGCGCCGCCTGCCAGACGTCGAAACGCAGGCCGACCTCCGGAAGCGCGGTGTAGATCACGATGAGCTGCACCAGCAGCGGCGTGCCCCGGAACAGCCAGACGTAGGCGCCGGCGGTGCCGGACACGAGGCGGTGCCGCGACCGGCGCATGAGCGCGACCGCGAACCCGAGCACGAGCCCGCAGGCGATCGCCACCACCGTCAGCCAGACCGTCGTGAACACGCCCTCGAGGATGAAGGGATTGACGAGGTAGCCGAAGAACCCCGCCCAGTTCCAGTTGAGCATGCCGCTCGTTCCTTCAGGGCTGGCCGGAGGGCGATGCCGCGCGCGCTCGGCCGTCGTCGCCGGTCGCCGCGACCGGTCGAGGCGACGCGTCGCCCGGCGGGGTCGGTTCAGGCCGGGCCGACCACCGCCAGCGCCTTCTCGGACGGCACGACGCCGTAGCGCCGGAACAGCGCGTCGAACGATCCGTCCGCCTTCATCTCGCCCAGGACCTTGGCGACGGCGGCCGCGAGCGCGCGGTTCTTGAAGGCCACCGCCACGGGCGTGGGGTAGAGGCCGCCGAGCGCGTGCTTGAAGTCGCCGCGCCGGGCGTACTCCTCGGCGACGCCGTCGATCGACACGGTGGCGTCGACCTGCCCGGCCCGCAGCGCCTGGAACGCCAGGGCGAAGTTGTCGAAGGTGCGGATCGTCAGGCCCTTGAGGCCTTTGGCCCTCAGGTCCGCGTCGATGAGCCGGGCATGCCTCTCCTCGAAGCCCCCCATCTCGACCCCGACGGACAGCCCGGCGAGATCGTCCGTGCCGGCGATCGGCCGCTTCGCGCCGGCGCCCACCGAGATGCTGATGGCCTGGTTCTCGTAGGGGATCATCTGCATGATCCGGGCCCGCTCCTCGGTGAAGAAGATGCCGGTGTTGATCATGTCCCAGCGGCCCGCCTGAAGGCCCGGCACCATCGCGGAGAACTCGATCCGCACGTATTCGGGGCTGAGGCAGAGGCGCCGGGCGATCTCGGTCCCGAGCTCGACGCGCATTCCCTTGAGCTCGCCCGACGAGTCCACGAATTGCAGCGGCGGCAGCGTCGGGTTCGTCGACATCACCAGCTTGCCGGGCTTGACGAGGTCGGCGTCGGCGACCGCGGGCTTGCAGGCCTGCGCCTGCGCGAGGGCCGGAACGAGGAGCGCCGCGCCGGCGGCGAGGCAGCGAAGGAGCGCGTGCATGGACGGCCTCTGGGATCGGAGCTAAGACGCATGCGATTGGTATACCAACAGGGTGCAGGACTGCGCCTCCTCGCGCAAGGGAAATCTGCGCGGTTCTCAGAACTGCGCGAGCATGCGCCGGCGGATGCGCCGGAGGTGGCGGAGCGTGGCCTCCCGCGCCGCGTCCTCGTCGCGCGCCGCGAGGGCCGCCAGGATGTCGCGGTGGTCCCGCGTGCCCGGCTTGAGCCGGCCTGAGCCCCGCTGGCGCTCGTAGATCACGGTGTAGCGGTGCATCTCCGCCAGGGTCTCGGCGATGAAGGGATTGCGGCTCGCGCGGGCGACCGTCTCGTGGAGATCGTCGTCGAAGTCCCAGACGCTCTCGGGCGCCGGCTCGTCGTCGGCCTCGATGCGGGACAGCTTGCGGTCGAGGCGCGCGAGGTCGGCCGGCGCGATCGCCCGGCACGCCAGGGCCGCCGCGGTCGGTTCGACGAGGGCGCGCAGGTCGAGGCTCTGCAGGTACTCCTCGAGGGACACCGCGCGCACCGTCAACGCCCCCCCGGGACGCCGGACGAGCAGGCCGGCGCCCTCGAGCCGCCCGAGGGCGTCGCGCAGCGGCGAGCGCGAGACGCCGATCCCGGCGGCGAGGCGGCGCTCCTGGATGATCGCGCCGGCGGCGAGGCGGCCCGCGAGGATGTCGGCCAGCACCGAGCGGTAGGCGCGCTCAGACAGGCTGGCGGCGGGGGCGTCGTCGGCGTCCGGCATCGGCGAACTCGTGGTTTCCATGCTGTCGGCAGCCGGCATACCATGGCGGGCGGGAAGGGGAGCGCATGGACGAGACGGCGCGAGCGGGTAGCCGGACAGGGACGCCGTCCGGCGGCGCGGGCGGGCGCGCCCCGAGCCTCACCGACCTCGCCTATCGATCCGTGTCCGAGATGATCCGCGACCGCCGGTTGCGCGGCGGCGACGTCATCGTGGAGGCGCGCCTCGCCGGGACGCTCGGCCTCTCGCGCACGCCGATCCGGGAGGCGCTCCAGCGGCTCGAGGGCGAGGGGCTGGTGCGCAAGGGCGAGGGGCGCAACCACGTCGTGCGCCGCGTCGACCTCGGCGAGTACCTTCAGAGCCTGAAGCTGCGCCAGCTGATCGAACCCGAGGCGGCCGTCCTCGCCATGGCGCGCATCCCGACCGGGCGCCTCATCGCGGTCGACCGCGAGATCGCCGAGCTCATGCACGCGACCACCTATCACACCGACGCGCACTGGCGCTCCGACGACAACCTCCACGGCATGATCATCGATCATTGCGGCAACGACGTCATGGCCCGCACCCTGCGCGAGCTCCGGTCGACGACGCGGCTCTACGAGATCGACCAGCTCAAGGACCGCCTGGTCCCGGACTCGACCGAACATCGCCGCATCGTCGAGGCGCTGCGCGCCCGCGACGAGGCGCGCACCCGGCAGACGGTCTTCGACCACGTCGCGAGCCTGCTCGACTTCGCGACCGAGCCACTCCGCCGGCAGTAGCGCGCCGGCTGCCCCTTCGCGGGCGCGCGAGCCGCCCCGCCGGCGTGCCGGCGACGCGCGTCGCCGGCCGGATTCAGGAACGGACCGAAAACGTGCGAGTTGGGAGGTGCTACACCGCGGGAGTATGAGCGATGGACGTTTGGCAGATGATCGCACGCGATCACGAGAACATCGGGCAGCTCATCCGTGAGATTCCCAACGCCCTGAACGGCCCCGGCACCGTGCGCAGCCGGGAGCGCCTGATGACCGACCTGATCGACCAGCTCGGGCTGCACGCCGAGGCCCTGGAGGCGAGCCTCTACGCCGTCCTGGCGCGCCACGCCCGAACGGGGCCGCTGATCGAGACGCTGCGGCGCGACCACGGGCAGGTGATGAAGAAGCTCGCGCCGCTCGCCCGCTACGGGCGGCGCCCGCAGGACGGGTGGCTCAACGCGTTCGAGGACGTCACCTACCTGGCCGACCAGCAATTGCACGCGCTCAACCATGAGTTCCTGCCGGCGGCGCGCGCGCTGCTCTCGGCCGGGCAGGTGGCGGACGCCACCCAGACCTTCGTCCGGGCGAAGACGCGCGCGCTCCGCTCACCCCGCTACCGCACGCGGGTCGGCGCCGGCGGGAACGAGCTCTTCCTGACCGCCTCGGTCGTCGTCGCGGCGGCGGGCTTAGGCCTCCTGGCGTGGCGCTCCGGGCTCCTCAGGGGGATGCAGGACCGCCGCCCGCGGCCCCTGGAGCGCGACGACCGCGACCCGGAGCGGGGCAGGGCCGATCTCGCCGCCGCCTCCGCACCCGGCAACCGGGTTCCGGGGGAGGACCTCAAGGAGCGCCAGGACAAGCTGCTCGACCAGGCCCTGGAGGAGACCTTCCCGTCGAGCGACCCGATCTCGCCCAAGCAGATCACGAAGTAGGGCCGTGCCCGGCCCGGCCGGCGGGCGCCCGCACGCGGCGGCCCCGCCGGTTCCCCCTCGCGGTGCAGGCCGCCGCGAGGCGCCCGCGCGACCGGTCCGCGGCCCTGCCGGCGCGCGGGCGCGGCGACCTGACCGGAACGCCCGCAGGCTCGGCCGTTTCGGTGATCGGCCGCCGGTTCCGGCTCTTCATGCAAATCCCCACAGCAAAATCTTCGGACCTCCGCCGGCTGCGGCGCGTTCTTCCGGCATCACCGGTGCGCCGGATCGGCAAACCGGCTCGATCGGACCCTGAATAACGAGGACGTTGATATGGCGACGAAGTCGAAGACCTTGCAGGATGCTTTCTACGAGACCTTGAAGGACGTATACTATGCTGAGAAGCAGTCGGTTCGCGCCCTGAAGAAGTCCGCGAAGGCCGCGGAGCACGACGAACTGCGCCAGGCGTTCGAGACCCACGCCGAGGAGAGCGCCAACCAGGTCGAGCGCCTTCAGCAGGTGTTCGAGATCATCGGCAAGCCGGCCCGCGCCAAGACCTGCGAGGCGATGCAGGGCCTCACCTCCGAGATGGAGGAGGACCTGGAGGATTTCGGCGACAGCCCGGCCGCCGACGCCGTGCTGGTGGGGTGCGCCCAGGCGGTGGAGCACTACGAGATCGCCCGCTACGGCACGCTCAAGACCTGGGCGACGCAGCTCGGTCACGAGGACGCCGCCAAGCTCCTCGACGAGACGTTGCAGGAGGAGAAGCGGACCGACGCGCTCCTGACGCAGATCGCCGAGCGCATCAACGTCGAGGGCGCCGAGCCCGCCACGTCCGCCGGGAACACCGGCAAGGCGAAGAGCAAGGCAGCCTGAGGACCACGCGGCGGGGAGCGGCGCCCGGACCCGCGCGGCTCCCCGCGGGCCCGCGGGACAGGCCGATGCCCGGCGGGACCGGCGACCCGGACCCTCCGCGGGTCGCGGCGCCGGCCCTGTCGCCGCCACTGCCAGGAGCGGGGCCGCCGCGTCGCCTCGAACGCGGTCCGGAACGCACCCCGCACGGGCCCGCTCCCGGCGTGGTGACACGCAGGCGGCGCACACGGGCGCGGCGCCGGCCTGCCGGGGTCTTGCGCGGCAGGCTGGTGGCCGCGCCCGGCCTCGCTTTCAAGCGTCACCTCTCCACCGGATTGCCTGGCGTCGCCGAGCACTTGCCTCGGGCCGAGCGCGGTTCCGGACGTCAACCGGCAGGCCCCGGTGCCGGCGCGCACGAGGCCCCGGGTGGGACGGGGAGTTCCGCAGGCCCGGGCGCGGCGGCGGCGCCCGCGGGCGAGCGCCGGTCGATGGCCCTCGCGTGCGGAGCGGCGGGCGGGCGGCGTTGACCATCATCATTAACCTGGATCAAAGCCAGACGCCTCCCGGTCACTCATGCCGCTCGGCGGTCGCGCGGACCGGTCGCTCCGCGACCGGGGCGGCCGGGGCTGCGGGGAGCGGGCGCATGGCGGATGGTCCGGAGGTCACGATCGAGGAGATCAGGGCGCGCGCCTACGATCTCTGGGAACGCTATCACCGCCCGCAGGGGCGCGAGATCGAGCTCTGGCTCCTGGCCGAACGGGAGCTGAGAGCCGAGCGCGAGAGGCGGCTCGCCGCAGGGGCCGGAGCGCCTGTGCGCCGGGCCCCGGCCGAGGCGCCCTGACGGGGTCTGCGCCCTGCCGCCGCGCCGCGCGACGCAAGCGACCCGTGGGGCCGACCGCGCCTGCCGCCGACTTCGACCCGTGAGAGAAGATCCATCGCCCGTGTCAGCTTCCGCCGACGACGCTCGGCCCGCCGGGACTCCGGATTCAACGCCCCACCCGCGACCCTCGCCGGACGGGTCGGGACGACCCCGTGCCGGGACGGCGCGCGCTCGCGACACCGCCCTCGTGCTGGCCGGCGGCAACGCCCTCGGGGCCTACCACGCCGGCGCCTACGAGGTCCTGCGCGCGCGCGGCATCGAGCCGGACTGGGTCGTGGGCGCCTCGATCGGGGCCGTCACGGCCGCCATCATCGTCGGGAACGCCCCCGAGGACCGGATCCCCCGCCTCCGGCAGTTCTGGGACGAGGCGACCCACCATACCGGCCTCAGCGCGACCGACCTCCTGAAGCCGCGCCAGTACTACAACGGCGCGCACGCCCTCCTGACGCTCGCCTGGGGGCGCCCCAACATCTTCCGGCAGCGCCTGCCGGGCCTGTGGTCCGCGCTGCCGTGGATGCCCGACGACGTCGCTCTGTTCGACCACGCGCCCCTGCGCGGGACCCTGGAGCGGCTCGTCGACTTCGAGCGGCTGAACCGGAGCGAGACCCGCCTCACGGTGGCCTGCTCCGATGTCACGACCGGCGAGGAGGTCTACGTCGACACGACCCGCGAGGCGATCCGGCCCGAGCACATCCTGGCGAGCACCGCGCTCCTCCCGGCCTTCCCGCCGGTGGAGGTGGAGGGCCGGCTGCTCTGCGACATCGGCTACACCAACAACCTGCCCCTCGATCCGCTGTTCGCGACCGAGCCGGAGCGCGACCTCCTCTGCATCGCCCTCGACCTGTTCAGCGTGCAGGCACCCCGCCCGGCCTCGCTCGACGCCGTCCTGGAGCGGGCGAACGACCTGATCTTCGCCAGCCCCGGCCGGCGCGCGGTCGCGGGCCTCACCCGCGAGTACGCCCTGCGCCAGCGCCTCGATCCGGACGGTCCGAGGGTCACGCTGCTGCACGTCGTCCACCGGCCCGGCGCCGATCAGCTCGCGGCGAAGAGCTTCGACTTCTCGCCGTCCTCGATCCGCGACCGCTGGGCGGCCGGCGTCCGCGACATGGCCCGCGGCGCGGACCGGCTGGACCGGCCCGCGCCCGCGGACGCGCCCGCGGAGCAGCGCTTCGTGTACGAGCCCGTCTAGGCCGGGGCCGTGCCCGGTGAGGCCCGGCCGCGAGGCTCCGCCTCGTGCCGGGCGAGGCCGCCGGCCGCGGCGGCGGACGGCGGCCGAGGCCTCACTCGTTGTCGCCCTGGATGGCCGCGATGACCGCGTCGGTGACCTGGCGGGTCGTCGCCTGGCCGCCGAGGTCGGGGGTGTGGAGGGTCGGATCGGCGGTGACCCGCTCGACGGCGCGCATCAGCCGGGCGGCCGCGGCGGGCTCGCCGAGGTGCTCCAGCATCTGGCAGGCGGTCCAGAAGGTGCCGACCGGGTTGGCAATGCCTTTGCCGGTGATGTCGAAGGCCGAGCCGTGGATCGGCTCGAACATCGACGGGAATCGCCGCTCCGGGTTGATGTTGGCGGTGGGCGCGATCCCGAGCGAGCCGGCGAGCGCCGCCGCGAGGTCGGAGAGGATGTCGGCGTGCAGGTTCGTCGCCACGATGGTGTCGAGGGAGCCGGGCTTCATCACCATGCGCATCGTCATGGCGTCGACCAGCATCTTGTCCCAGGTCACGTCCGGGAAGTCCCGCGCCACCTCGGCGGCGATCTCGTCCCACATCACCATGGCGTGGCGCTGCGCGTTCGACTTCGTCACCACGGTGAGGAGCTTGCGGGGGCGCGCCCGCGCCAGCTCGAACGCGTAGCGGATGATCCGCGCGACGCCGGTGCGCGTCATCATCGAGACGTCGGTGGCGACCTCCTCCGGCAGCCCGCGGTGGACCCGGCCGCCGACGCCGGAATACTCGCCCTCCGAGTTCTCGCGCACGATCACCCAGTCGAGCTCGGGGCCCGAGACGTGGCGCAGCGGGCTCGTGATGCCGGGCAGCACCCGGGTCGGCCGCACGTTGGCGTACTGGTCGAAGGGCTGGCAGATCGCGAGCCGCAGGCCCCACAGCGTGATGTGGTCGGGCACGTCCGGCGCGCCCACGGCGCCGAAGTAGATCGCGTCGTGGTCCCTGATCCGCTCGCGCCCGTCCTCGGGCATCATCACGCCGTGCGCCTTGTAGTAGTCCGAGCCCCAGTCGAAGTGATCGAACGAGAACCCGAACTGCCCGTTGCGCCCCGCGAGGGCGTTCAGCACCTCGATGCCGGCCGCGATGACCTCCTTGCCGATGCCGTCGCCCGGGATGGCGGCGATGCGATACTGCTTCATGACGAGGCTCCTGTTCAACGCGAGGGGGGTCAGCGCACGACGAGCGCCGGGAGGGCGGACCGGGAGGTCCGCCGCAGGGACAGGGTGAACGCCGCCGAGAGCGCGAGCGTCGCGGCCGAGATCATCAGCCCGAGCGTGAAGCTGCCGGAGGCCTCGCGCGCCCAGCCGATCAGCGCGGGGCCGACGAAGCCGCCGAGGTTGCCGATCGAGTTGATCGCCGCGATGCCGGCCGCCGCCTTCGTGCCGGAGAGGAACTCGGTCGGCAGCTGCCAGAAGGGCGGGCGGGCCGCCATCACCCCGGCGATGGCGATCGCGAGGAAGATCACCGTCGGGACCACGAACTCGTGGACGAGGCCGGCCACGACGAGCCCGGCGCAGCCGACCGCGCAGGCGGCGGCGACGTGGCCGAAACGCTCGCCCGTCCGGTCCGAGTGCCGTGCCCAGGCCCCCATCGTGGCGATGGCGAGCAGGTACGGGAGCGCGCTGATGAAGCCGACCTCGATGTTCGAGTGGCCGAACCCCTTGACGATCTGCGGCAGCCAGAGCTCGATCCCGTAGAGGCCGGTGGTGAGCCCGAAATACACCAGGGCGAGGCGCAGCACCGGCCAGCTGACCAGGGTGGCGCCGACCTCGCGCAGGGAATGGTGCTGGGGCGCGCCCCGCTCGGCCCGCATCTCGGCCACGAGCCAGTCGCGCTGCTCGGGCGTGAGCCAGGCCGCGCCCTCGGGCCGGTCGGTGAGGTAGGCGAGGCAGACGAACCCGAGGATCACGGCCGGCGCCGCCTCGAGGATGAACATCCACTGCCAGCCGCGGAAGCCCAGGATGCCGTCCATGGCGAGGAGGTAGCCCGAGACCGGCGCCGCGACCGCGCTGGCGATCGGGATCGCGACCACGAACCCCGCGGTGACCCGGCCCCGCCAGCGCTTCGGGAACCAGTAGGTCAGGTAGAGGATCACGCCGGGGAAGAAGCCGGCCTCGGCCACGCCGAGCAGGAAGCGCAGGACGTAGAACTGGCCGGGCCCGGTGATGAAGGCGAAGCCCATCGAGATCAGGCCCCAGGTGATCATCACCCGGGCGATCCAGCGCCGCGCGCCGAAGCGGTCGAGCAGCAGGTTCGACGGTACCTCGAACAGGAAGTAGGACAGGAAGAAGATCCCGGCGCCGAAGCCGAACATGGTCGGCGTGAGGCCGAGGTCGCGGCTCATGGTGAGGGCCGCGAAGCCGACGTTGATCCGGTCGACGAAGGCGACGACGTAGAGAATGCAGAGGAAGGGTACCAGGCGCCAGGCGACGCGGCGCATGGTGACCCCTTCGAGCGAGCCGTCCATCGTGTCCTCCCTCAGGACCGCCCGCACGCCTGGGCCCACGCTTGAGCGCCAACTTCCATGCAAGCTGGGATGTGTTAGGGGCGCGGATGCCGGCTTGTCAACCCTGCCATTGCACGTGGCATGGAAGCTGATAGACCTCCGGGGTGGGGGCACGGAGCCGGGCATGGAACGGGCACGGGCGGCGCGGGACGAGGCCGGGGCGCGGCGGACCTCGCTCGTCGACGACGCCTACGCGGCGATGAGGGAGGCGATCCGCAGCGCGAGCTTCGCGCCCGGCTACCAGGCCTCGGAGCAGGAGATCGCGACCCGGCTCGGCATGAGCCGCACGCCGGTGCACGAGGCGGCGATCCGGCTCCAGGAGGACGGCCTCGTCAAGGTGCTGCCGCGGCGGGGCATCCTGATCTGCGCCATCGCGCCGGACGACCTGCGCGAGATCTACGACGTGATCATCGCCGTCGAGGGGCAGGCCGCCGAGCTGGTGGCGGGCCTGCCCGCGGCCGAGCGCGCGCACGCCGCCGGCGAACTCGCCCGGCAGACCTCCGTGATGGAGGCGGCGCAGGCCGGCGGCGACCTGACGGCGTGGGGCCCGGCGGACGAGGGCTTCCACCGCACCCTGGTCGAGCAGGCCGGCAACGGCCGCATGATCCGGATCATGCGGACGGTCAACGACCAGGCGCATCGCGCCCGGATGCTCACGCTCAAGTTGCGGCGAGAGCTCGACGCATCCCTGGCCGAGCACCACGGCATCGTCGCGGCGATCCGGGCGGGCGACGGCGGCGAGGCCCGCGAGCGCGCCCGCCAGCACCGCGTCCGCGCGCGAAACGAGCTGCTTCCGCTCCTGGCAGAGCTCGGCCTCAAGCACCTGTAGCGCCATCGCCGCCGCCGCGCCGGGATCCGGCGGGCCCGGCCGCGGCACTGGACATCACCGCATCGCGTAGGTCATAGCGAAGTCGAGAGACGGCGATGATCTAGCTTATCATCGTTCCAATCTATGTTCCGCGCGTCCGGCCCCGTGTTGCCGCGCGCTCCTGCGAGGATTCGTGGTTCGAGGCTCAAGACGTGACCCTGGTGCCGGTCCGCCGTTCCTTGTGACGGAGGTCGCCGCGCGGCCGGCCGGGGCCCAGGCCCGGGGCCGCGGCGCGCGGGTCGCTGCCGCGGCCCCGGGTCCAGGGCGGAGCGGGCGCGGCCGGCGCCCTTGGCCGCGGCTCGGCGCGGACCGCGATCCCGGGCGCTCCTCCGTGACGCGCGGGGCGCGGGGCGATGCGCGAGGCCCGCATCCCGGCCGGTCCCGCGAGAGCGCCTGATCGGCCTTTGCCCGTCCTCATGCGCGCCTTCGCCCTCGTCCGGCCCCTGGCCCCGTTCCTCTGCCTCTACGTCACCTTCGGGACGACGCTCGGCTTCCTCGCGGGCGGGGCGCCGCTGATCCTGCGCGCGCGCGGGGTCGAGCTCGCCGAGATCGGCCTGCTCCAGCTCATCAACCTCCCGGTCGGGCTCACGTTTCTCTGGGCGGCGGCCGTCGACGGGCTCCGGGTGCCGGGTCTTCCCCACCGCACCGGCTGGATCGTCGCCATGCAGGCGACCGCCGTCGCCCTGCTGGCGGTGCTCAGCGGGGGCGAGACCTGGCCGCTCCTCGTGCTGTTCGGCCTCGCCGTCGCCACGAGCTTCTGCGTCGCGACGATGGATGTCGCGCTCGAGGCCCTGGTGGTCGAGACGGTCTCGGACGACCTGCGGCCGCTCGTGGCCTCGGCGAAGTTCTGCGGGGCCGCCCTCGGCAGCATCGTGGGGTCGGGCCTCCTGATCGGGTTCTACGACGTCCTGGGCTGGCGCGCGGCGATCCTCACGGTCGCCGGCATCGACGCGCTCTGCCTGCTGCCCATCCTGCGCTACCCGGAGGCGCGCCTGCGCCGTCCCGACGCCCGGATGGCGCGCGACGCCGCGACCCTCGGCCGCCTGCGCCTGCTCGGCGGGCGCGTCCTCGTCCTCGGCCTCTACTTCGCCGCGCTGTCGGTGCTGTCGGGCTTCAACAACCTCGCCCTGCTCGACCTCGGTCTGCCGCTCGCCGAGGTCGGCTTCGTGACCGGCGGCCTCTCGGCCGGCATCAACCTCGTCATGGCGGCGCTGTCGGGCAGCCTGGTGCGGCGGTTCGGGACGGTGCCGCTCGTCACGCTCTCGGCGGCCGGCATGGTCGCGGCGGGCGGCCTCATGGGCGCGGCGGCGCTCGCCGGGGCGCCGCGCCTCGCCCTCGCCGCCACCGTGCTGGGCTTCGTCTGCGGCGGGGGGCTCGGCGTGCCGGTGTTCGGCATGATCTACCGCTGGGCGCAAGGTCCGCGCCCGGCGACGGATTACGCGCTGCTGTTCGGCGCCGCGTTCTTCGCCGCCATGCCGGTGCGCGTGGGCGCTCCCGCCCTCGCGGGCGCGGCGGGCTGGCCCGTCTACTACGCCCTCGCGGTGTCGTTCTTCGCCGCCGCCTTCCTGGTCCTGCGGTCGGCCATCGCCCGCACCCTGGCGGCCGACCGGGCGGGGCGCGCGCCGTGATCCCGGAGATCGCCGCCCTCCTGCCGCCCTCGCTGGCGACGTTCGGCACCCGGGTCGCGGTCGCGTCCGGTGGCGCGGGAGGCCGCCCCGTCGCGTCCTTACGCGACCGGGCGGTCTTCGACGGGGTGCTCGACGGCTTCGGGGCGGCCTACCCGAGGGCCGACCGGCGCTCCCTCGTGTCGCTCTGGTCGCAGAACTACCTCGCGGCCCTGGTCATCCCGTGCGCCACGGCGCTCCTGTGCCTCGACCGGGTGCTGCCGGTGGCCCTGGAGGAGACCGGCCTCGAGCTCGACGCGGCGCACGCGCCCGCCCGCCTCCTGCTGCCCGGGGCCGGGCGGGCCGGCGCGCCCGCGGGCGGGCGCTTCGCCCTCCTGGTGGCGGGGCATCTGCGACCGTTCGTCGGCCTCTGCGCCGCCCACGGCGGCCCCTCGCCGCGGGTGCTGTGGGGCAATGCCGGCGTCATGCTGGATTTCACCCTGCGCGAGCTCGTCGCCGCCGCGCCCGTGCTGGCCGCGCCGCGGGCGGAGGCCGAGGCCCTCCTCGGGTGGCGTTCGGGCCGGGCCTCGCCTACAAGCCCCCTGGCGCAGACCTTCCGCCCCGGGAGCCCCTGCGACGGGCCGTGCCGTCGCGTCTGCTGCACGCGCTACCGGCTGCCCGGCGTACCCTCCTGCGGCGCCCTCTGCCCCGTCCAACCCCCGACCTGAGCGCCATGCTGAAGGCCTTCCTCGCCTACTACCGGCCGCACCGGGCCCTCTTCCTGCTCGATTTCGGCTGCGCCATCCTGTCGGGCCTGCTCGAGCTCGGCTTCCCGATGGCCGTCAAGGCCTTCGTCGACGTCCTGCTGCCCCGGCAGGACTGGTCCCTGATCCTGCTGGCGGCGGCCGGGCTCGTGGCGCTCTACGTCGCGAATGCCGGGCTGATGGTGGTGGTGACCTACTGGGGGCACGTGCTCGGCATCAACATCGAGACCGAGATGCGCGCCCGCGCCTTCGACCACCTGCAGACGCTGTCGTTCCGCTTCTACGACAACCAGAAGACCGGCCACCTCGTGGCGCGGGTCACCAAGGACCTCGAGGAGATCGGGGAGGTGGCCCACCACGGCCCCGAGGACCTGTTCATCGCCGTGATGACCCTCGTCGGCGCCTTCGCGCTGATGTTCCTCGTCCACCCGCCGCTGGCGCTGCTCACCGCCGCGATCCTGCCGGTGATCGCCTTCGTCACCCTGCGCTACGGCGGGCGCATGACCCGCAACTGGCAGGCCCAGTACGGCCGGGTCGGGGCCTTCAACGCCCGCATCGAGGAGAACGTCGGCGGCATCCGGGTGGTCAAGGCCTTCGCCAACGAGGCGCACGAGCGGCGCCTGTTCGCCGCCGACAACGCGCGCTACCGCACCACCAAGCTCGAGGCCTACCGGATCATGGCCGGCAGCCTGTCGATCAACTACCTCGGCATGCGGCTGGTCCAGATCGTGGTGCTGCTCGGGGGCGCCGCCTACGTGGTCCGGGGCGACCTCACGGCCGGCGGCTTCGTCGGGTTCCTGCTGCTCGTCGGCGTGTTCTACCGCCCGCTCGAGAAGATCGGCGCCGTGGTCGAGACCTACCCGAAGGGCATCGCGGGCTTCCGGCGCTACTGCGAGCTCCTGGCGATCCGGCCCGACATCGTCGACCGACCGGGGGCGGTCGCAGCGCCGCCCCTGCGGGGCGACATCCGCTTCGAGGGGGTGAGCTTCGGCTACGCCTCCGGGCGTTCCGTGCTGGCGAACCTCAACCTCGGGATCGCGGCCGGCGAGACGGTGGCCTTCGTGGGCGCCTCGGGGGCGGGCAAGACGACCCTGTGCTCGCTGATCCCGCGCTTCTACGAGGTCGAGGCCGGCCGGATCACGATCGACGGGCGGGACATCCGCGACCTCACGCTCGCGTCCCTGCGGCGCCAGATCGGCATCGTCCAGCAGGACGTCTTCCTGTTCGCCGGCACCATCCGGGAGAACATCGCCTACGGCCGCCTCGACGCCGACGAGGGCGAGATCCGCGAGGCGGCGCGCCGGGCGCGCCTCGACGGGTTGATCGCGGGCCTGCCCGAGGGCCTCGACACGCCGGTGGGGGAGCGGGGCGTGAAGCTCTCGGGCGGCCAGAAGCAGCGCCTGGCGATCGCGCGGGTCTTCCTCAAGAACCCGCCGATCCTGATCCTGGACGAGGCGACCTCGGCGCTCGACACGCAGACCGAGCGGGAGATCCAGCAATCCCTGACGGACCTGGCCGAGGGGCGGACCACCCTCGTCATCGCCCACCGCCTCGCGACGATCCGCAACGCGGACCGCATCGTCGTGGTGGCCGAGAACGGGGTCGCCGAGGAGGGCCGGCACGACGCCCTGGTCGAGGCCGGCGGGTACTACCGCCGCCTCCACGGCACCCCGGCCGGGCCGGAGCCGCGGGAGAGCCCGACGGCGGCCGAGTGACCGGAGCGGCCGGGACCGCCCGGCCGCGGGGCCGGCCTCACCACTTGTAGCTCAGGCTCGCGACGACCCGGCGGGCGTCGCCGTAGAAGCAGGAATTGATTGCCTGGCAGGAGGACACGAAGCGCCGGTCGGCGATGTTCGTGGCGTTCAGGGCGATGCGCCAGTTCTCGTAGTTGTAGTGCACCTGGGCGTCGAACAGCACGTAATCCGGCACCCGCACGGTGTTGGCCACGTCCGCGAAGGAGCGCCCGATGTAGCGCACGCCGCCGCCGAAGCCGAACCCCTTCCAGTCGCCGAACGGGATGGTGTAGTCCACGAACAGCGAGGCGAGGTTCTCCGGAATGTTGACCGGCACCCGCCCGAGCTGCTCCGGCGTGCCCTTCTCGGTGGTGAGCCCGAAGACCGTGTAGGCCGCGACGGCGTTCAAGCCCTCCGCCAGGGTCGCGGTCAGCGACGCCTCGAAGCCGGTGGAGCGCACCTCGCCGATCTGCGTCTGGAACAGCGTGTTCGCCGGGTTGGCGGTGAGCACGTTGGAGCGGCGCAGGTCGAAGCCCGCGAGCGTGACGAAGTAGCCTGCGCCCGGCGGCTCGAACTTGACGCCGCCCTCGATCTGGTCGCCCGTCTCGGGCCGGAAGGACTGCCCGTTGACGTCGGTCCCGATCTGCGGCTGGAACGACGTCGCGTAGGTGACGTAGGGCGCGAGGCCGAAGTCGAAGTTGTAGATCAGGGCCGTGCGGTAGGTGAACGCGTTGTCGCTGCGCCCGTTGCTGTTGCCCGGCGTGAGCAGGTCGCGGACGCGGTTGTCGGCGAAGTCCTGCCGGCCGCCGAGCAGGAGGGTCAGCCGGTCGGTGATCTTGATCTGGTCCTGGGCGTAGAGGCCGAGCTGCTCGAACGAATCGGCGTTGACGAGGTAGGGCGTCGGCGCGGCGACGCGCTGCCCGTAGACCGGAAACAGGATGCTCAGGCTGGGCCCCGGGAACGTCGACGCCTGGTTGTCGTGCAGCTGGTAGTTCTTGTAGTCGAGGCCGAGCAGCAGGTCGTGGCGGAAGAACCCGTCGGAGAAGCGTGCCTCGGCCTGGTTGTCCACCTGGAACAGGTTGGCCCGGGCGCTGTCGCGGAACTGGTAGCGGGCGAGGCGGGTCTCGGCGGCGTCGCTGTAGCCGATCTGGCCGATGTAGGAGTTCTGGAAGCTCTCCACGAACGAGTAGCGCAGGTTCTGCCGGACCGTCCATGTCTCGTCGAAGGCGTGCTCGAACTCGTAGCCGACGTAGGCCTGGTCGCGCCGGAAGGTGTTGAGGTCGGCGTCGCCCACGTTGAGCGAGCGCGGGATCCGCAGCCCCGAGAGGTTCGGCCGGACCGTCCCGGAATAGGGCAGGAAGTTCGCCGTGACGGCGGCGTTGTCGTGCTGGTAGCTCGACAGCACGGTGAGCTTGGTCGCGCCGTCCGGCTTGTAGGTGAAGGCCGGCGCGATGTAGACGCGGTCCTCCGGCGCGCCCTCGACCTGGGTGCCGCCGGTGCGGCCGATGCCGGTCAGGCGGTAGAACCAGTGGCCGTCCGCGTCGGCCGGGCCGCCGAGGTCGAAGGCGGCGTAGCCGAAGCCGCCCTGGCCGAAGGCCCCGCCGCCGACCTCGACGTAGCGCAGCGGGTCGAGCGTCGGGCGCTTCGTGACCTGGTTGATGAGGCCGCCCGGGTTGCCGGCGCCGAACAGCACGGCGGCGGGCCCGCGCAGCACCTCGATGCGCTCCAGGCCGAACGTGTCGACCCGGAAATAGGCGAAGCCGTAGTTCAGGAGCTGAAGCCCGTCCCGATAGATGCCGTAGTCGCTCGCCACGAAGCCGCGCAGGGTGAAGTAGTCGATGCGCGAATCGGCCCCGAAGGTGCCCGAGTAGAGGCCCGGCACGTACTGGGTCGCCTGGGTCAGGGTCTGGGCCTTCTGGGCGTCGATCTGCTCGCGCCCGACGACGCTGATCGATTGCGGCGTCTCGATGAGCGGCGTGTTGGTCTTGGTCGCGGTGGCGGAGCGGGTGGCCACGAAGCCGTTCACGGGGCCGGTCGGGCTCTCGACGGTGCGCACGGCGGCGGCCGCGGCGGAGGGCGGCAGCGCGCCGCCCCCGCGCCCCTCGACGGTGATCTCGTCGAGCTGCACCGTCGCCTCGGCGGGCGGGCTGGCGATGCCGCGGCGCGGCGGCGTCGCGTCCTGGGCCGCCGCGGCCACGGCGAGGGTGAGGAGCGAAGCGCCGGCAAGGCCGAGGCGCGACGCAGCGCTCCGGGGGGAGAAGAGGTACTGAGACTTGCCAACCCGCATCTGACACTCCGCGCACGCGCCACCACGCGCCTGCCCGGGCAGGCGCCAGTTTATAACTATCCTAAGCTACTGATATGAATGAGCTTTGCGGTAAGGCGTAAGGTGTCGCCCCCGGCGGAGCAAGGCGGTGGCGGAGGGAAGTCCGGAGTGTGGCTGCCGTGCCACGCGCCCGCCCGGCACACGGCCTCGGGCCTGACCCGGGGCCCGTTCCGTCGCGACCGCAACCGTGGGGTTCAGAGCGCGCGCCGGCGGGCGCACACGGCCTCGGGCAGCCGCGCTGCCGGCGCGTCCCGCCCGCCGACGCCTCGGCGCGCCTCAGGTCAGTCGACGCCCCGCGCGAGGGAGCCGGAGCCCGCGAGGCTGATCCGGCGCGGGCCGGAGACGCGCGGCTCGCTCGTCGGCGGGCCGGGCTGGCGCGCCTGGGCGAACAGCACGGCGCCGGCATGGCCGGCCACCTGGACCAGGTCCGCCTCCGCACAGGTGGCGGCGAGGCGCAGGCCGAGCGCGTGCAGGTGGCTCTTCCCGTAGAGGTACGCGGCGAGGCGTGCCCGCGTCAGGTTCGGGATGCCGGCCACGATCGCCGCCACGGCCTCCCGGTCGCCCCGGTAGAGGGCGCCGAGCGTCTCGAGCGGCACGGGGCAGTCGCCGCCGTCGATCAAGGAGGGTCGGGCCTTCGGCAGCGACATCGGGCACCTGCGCGGCGTGAACCCCGGAAGCCTCGCCCCGCGTGCTTAACAAGCCCTTAAGCGGCGCGCCCGCAGGGGTCCCGGGCCCAAGTCCCGCCGAGATGATCCGCGGGGCGTGGCAATTCCGCGACGTGTCGCGGCGCCGCTTCCCTGGCGACGGCGCGGGCGTCGGCGAGATGACGGAGAGACGAGGGCGGTCAGCGCCCGCCGCTCGACATCCGGTGCGCCTGCGGATCGGAGTTAAGCACGCTTTGGTTGTGCAACCCGGCGACTTCGACTGCCGTCACGGGTGCCGGTGGATCGGATCGACCCAGTAGACCGCCTCGGGCTTCTCGACCGGCTCGATGTCGCCGAGGTTCACCACCACCGCCTCGTTGTCGGAGCGCACCAGCACGCATTCGAGCGGCTCGTCCGGCGAGGCGTTGATCTCCTGGTGGGGGACGTAGGGCGGCACGTAGATGAAGTCGCCGGGCCCCGCCTCCGCCACGAACTCGAGGCGCTCGCCCCAGCGCATCCGCGCCCGGCCCCGCACCACGTAGATCACGCTCTCGAGGGCGCCGTGGTGGTGCACGCCGGTCTTGGCGTCCGGCTGGATCGCCACGGTGCCGGCCCAGATCTTCTGGGCGCCCACGCGGGCATGGTTGATGGCGGCCTGCCGGAACATGCCGGGCGTCTGCGCGGTGTTGGGGTCGAGCTTGTCCCCGGTGATCACCCGGACGCCGTCGTGCTTCCAGCGCGGCGCACCGGGCGCGGAATCGTGGTCGTGGTCGTGCGGTTCGGTCGTCACGCGGCGCTCTCCCTGATGCCGGTTCGCCGGCATCCTGCGCGAGGGCGGACCGCCGCGCCAGCACCTCCGGGCGCAGGGCGGGCGCGAGGCCGGGGCACGGCCCGGGCGCCCGGCGCGACGCGCGATCGTTTTGTATAACGAACAATGACCGGCTAGCGCGCCCGGTGACCCCGCCGGCCGGGGCAGGGGACGCGCCGGAGCAGGCCGCGGGTCACCGTCCGGATGGCGAGCGATCAGCCCGCGAAAAAACCGCTTTCTTCCGCGTCCGTGACCCGCGGGAGGTCGAGCCACGTCCTTCGAACTGTTCCATAAAAAGAACGTTCTGGTTGACACGGACCGTCCTGGCGGCGATCCTGGCCGGGCCCTGGAGCGCGCGGACCGCGAGCGTCCGTCCCGCACCGGCGCGCGCCCGACCGCCCTGCTCCCCTGCTTCGCGGAGCGACCGACCACGGAGCGACGTGCGATGACGCGGCCCCGACGAATGTGCCGCCGCCGCGAGGTCCCGGCCCGCGCCGTGCGCGACGGCTGTCCCGCCCCGCGCTGATCCCGCACCAGGTCGAGCAAGGCCGTCCGCGCCCGTCGCGGGAACCTGCGGCGCGCCCCGCGCCCGCCCCGACCGACGAGGCCGCGACGCCCGGCCCGACGCTCGCACTTCCCCGATCCCGCGCCGCGTCCCGATGCCGGGCCGGCGCCAGGAGACGCACGTCATGCACTCTGCCCGCATCGTCGAGGTGAACGAGACCTCGGCCGGCATCGTCGTCCCGGAGCCCGATGGCTTCCGGTTCTTCGCCGCCCACCCGGATTTCCACGCCCTGGAGGGCCGCGTGTTCCGCAGCCCGCGCCACGCCACCCGGGAGGCGAGCGCGCTCCAGGCCCGCCGCCGCGGCAGGCGGCGGCCGTGAGCGGGGGGCGGCGCGCCGGGCGCGCCGCCCCGTGCCTCAGCGGTTGCGGGCGAGCAGCAGGATCCAGCCGATCCCGATGGTGAGGACGAGGATGCCGATCGTCACGAAAGCCGGGGTGCCGTGCTCCATCAGCCGGGGGGCGAGCTGCGTGGCGAAGGCCGCCACCACGAGGCCGACCGCGACCCGCGCGGCGGCCCGCTCGATGCCCCGGGTCAGCTTGTCCATGCCCTTCAGCTCGATCTCGACGGTGACCCGGCCCTGCTTGAGGCGCACCAGCATCAGGTGGACCAGGGTCGGCAGCTCCGAGGCGGCGCCGTAGAGCCCGGCCGCGAGGCCCTGGAAGCGGCCCTTCAGGTCCTTGAGCGAGAACTGCGCCCGCATCGTGCGCCGCACGGTCGGGCCCGCCGCGGCGAAGAGGTCGAAGTTCGGGTCGAGCTGGCGCATCACGCCGTCCGCCGTCACCAGGCCCTTGAACAGGATGGCGAGGTCGGTCGGCATCGCGAGGTCGTTCTCGCGCGCCATGGTCATGAAGTCGGTGAGCACGAGGCCGAGGTTGAGCGTCGTGCCGTTGTGCCGGGTGACGAAGGCCTGCGAGGCGGCCTCGAGGCGGGTCAGGTCGGGGTTGCTGGCGCCGGTCCAGTCGAGGAGCACCGCCATCAGCCCGTCGGCATCCTCCTTCAGCATCGCGCCGATGAGGATCAGGAGCTGCGAGCGCCGCCGCTGCGACAGGCGGCCGACGATGCCGAAATCGATGAAGCCGACCCGGTTGCCGGTCATCGCCAGCAGGTTGCCGGGGTGGGGGTCGGCGTGGAAGACGCCCTCGATCAGCGCCATGTGCAGGAAGGCGTCGACGCCGCGCTGCGCCAGCAGCACCCGGTCGAGGCCGGCCTCCTCCAGGCGCTTGGTGTCGGTCGGCGGGATGCCGTGGATGAATTCCTGCACCAGGACCCGCTCGGAGGTGTAGTCCCAGTAGATCTTCGGGAAGACGACGTCCTCGCGGTCGGCGAACAGGGCCGCCAGCATCTCGCAGTTGCGGCCCTCGTTGTTGAGGTCGAGCTCCTCCCGCAGGCCGTTCGAGATGTGGCGCATCTGCTCGGTGGGCCGGTAGCGCGCCATCTCGGGCCACTCGCTCTCGACGATGCGGGTGGCGTGGGAGAGGAGGCGCAGGTCCGCCTCGATCACCTTCTGCAGGCCGGGCCGCCGGACCTTGACGATCACCTCCTCGCCGGTCTCGAGACGCGCCCGGTAGACCTGCGCGATCGACGCCGAGGCGATCGGGTTGACGTCGAACTCGGAGAAGATCTCGGAGGGCGGCGCGCCGAGGTCGGCCTCGAGCTGCGGCCGGATCACCTCCCAGGGCAGCGGCGCGACCTGGTCGTGGAGCTTGCCGAGCTCCTCGGTCCATTGCGGCGCCAGAAGGTCGGCGCGGCTGGCCAGCACCTGCCCGAGCTTGATGAAGGTGGGGCCGAGCGCCTCGATGGCCCGGCGCAGGCGCTCGGGCTGGGACAGGCGGGTGAGGTCGACGGCCGGCGCGCTGCGCCAGGCGAGCCGCGGGATGCCCCGCAGCCCCAGCCGGTCCACGACCTTGTTGACGCCGAACCCGATCAGGATCCCGGCGATCTCCTGCAGGCGCTGGCGATCCCGCGCTGCGACGATGGCGGTTTTCAGCATCTGCGCATCGGTTCAGCCCGGCTGCCGTGAGAGAGGGGTCGGCCGCGGGCGGCCGGACGGGAGACGACGGGGTGCGATCTCGCGCACCGCATCCTGAATCCCGCGTCGTGGCGCGCCTAAGGCCTCATCCGGGCGGGACTGAGGCGGGCCCCGCGCCCCCGGCGCCGCGACC
Organism: Methylobacterium crusticola; assembly: GCF_003574465.1. Taxonomy (GTDB): domain Bacteria; phylum Pseudomonadota; class Alphaproteobacteria; order Rhizobiales; family Beijerinckiaceae; genus Methylobacterium; species Methylobacterium crusticola. The sequence continues at coordinate 2,328 of NZ_QOWC01000078.1, read as the reverse complement.
GGGCGGGGCCGGGGCGCCGGGCCCGATCGTGCCGCGCCGGAGCGCGCCGATCAAGGCCGGGCTGGGCCGCGGGCTCGCGCGGCCGGTCAGTCCCGGCGCCGTGCCCGGACCCGGAGCGCCGGGACCTCGCCGTCGCCGGACGGCGGGTCGAGGGGGGCCGCGAGGCCGTACTCGACCTCGAAGAAGCGGCGCACGGCCGGCACGTAGCGCGCGTTGAAGCGCGGATCGACGTGCGGGAAGCCGGACGCCTCGAGGGTCGCGAACAGCGCCTCCGCCGCGGGCGCCCGCTGCTTGCCGACGAGGGCCACCGCGATGTCCGCGTCGCTGGCGAATTCCGGCAGCGAGGCCAGACCGCGCACCTTCATGCTCACCTCCCGATCGCGTGCGACGGCGCGCATCTTGGCGGAGCGCGGCCGGGGAGTGAACCGCCGCGCCGCGCCGAGCCGACCGCGGGCGATCGACCGCGCCGGCGAGGACCGGGCCCCCGAAACGAAAAAACCTCTCCCCGCATACGGGGAGAGGCGATGCTTATCCGACGCGAGGTCGGTCGCCGGAGAGCCCGGGGCCTACATCCGGCCGCCGGAGGCGCCGCCGGCGCCCGGCGCGGCGCCGGGACGCCCGCCGCCCCTCTGGGTGCTGCCGGTCGTGTCCGGCGCCGCGCCCGCGCCGCCCTTGGCCTGGCCCCGCTCGCCGCTCGTGCCGCCCGGCTGCCCGGCGCCACGCTCCTCGCCGCGGCCCGTCCCGGCCGCGTTCCGGGCGCCGGGCTCCTGGCCGCCCATCCCCTTGTCGCCCATCCCCTTGTCGCCCGTGCCCTTCTCGCCCATGCCCGTGCGGGTGTCGCGCCCGCCGCGCTCGGCCATGCCGCCGCGCTCGTCGTGGCGCGCCGCGCCGGCATCCCGCTCGCCCCGCGTGCCGGCCCGGGCCGAGACGCCCTCGCTGCGGCGCACGTCGACCCGGTCGCGGGTCCGCTCGCTGCGGGTCGTCACGCTCCCGGTGACGCTGCTGCGCTCGCCGACGACCAGCCGGCGGTACTCGGGCGAGCCGTAGACGACGCGCTGGCCGCGGATCACCACGGTCCGGCTCGGGCCGCTGCGCTCGCGCACCACCAGGCGGCGGTACTCGGGCGAGCCGACGCGAACCCGGCGCCCCTGGATCACCACGAACTCCGCACCGCCCGTGCGCACGCCCCGCGTCTCGCGCCGCTCCACCACCACGAGCCGGCGGTACTCGGGCGAGCCGTAGATCACGCGCTGCCCGGCGATCGTCACGAAGCGGCGACCGCCGGAGACGCTCTCCTCGCGGGACCCGGTGCGGATGCGGGTCTGCGTGTCGCGGCGGCTCTCGGTCCGCTCCTCGACGTCGCGGCGGCCCGACATCTCGCGGCGTCCGTCGCGGGCCTCGTCGCGGCCGGCGCGCTCGCCCGGCCCGGCCTCGCGCCGCTTCCCGTCGCGAGCCATGCGGTCGCCGCCCTCGGTGCCGGTCTGCCGGCCCGTCTCCGGGCGACCACCCTTGTCAGCCATGCCGGGCTGGTCCCGGCTCTTGTCAGCCATGCCGGGCCGGTCCCGGCTCTTGTCAGCCATGCCGGGCCGGTCCCGGCTCTTGTCGGCCATGCCGGGCTGGTCCCGGTCCTTGTCGGCCATGCCGGGCTGGCCTCGGCCCGCGCCGGTCTCAGCCCGGTTCTCCTGCGCGCCGCCCTGGCCGCCCTTGGCCGCCGGCTGGCCCGTCTCGCCGCCGCGTGAGGCGCCGCCCGCCGTCCCGCTCGCGCCGGGCGACCCGGCGCCCTGGGCGAACGCCGAGGTGCTGATCAGCAGAGCTGCCAGCCCAACAGTCAAACGATTCATGACTTTCCCTCCGATTCCAGGTCTCGCGCAATCGGGCGAACTCTTATCGATGGTCCGAAACGCCGATCCCCGAATATCGTTCCGGATGCATGATGCGGAGACTGTCAGCCGCGGTCAAATACGGCCAAGGTGCAGGGTCAATGCATGCTGCGCTGCACATTTGTTCTTGCCGTGGCGGTGGTCTCGTCCCGGCCACGGCGGACACGCGTGGGCTCGCCTCCTCGTCCGCGCGCGGAGCGGGCACCCATCCGCGGGCGGAACTGCCCCGCGCGGGTCGACGTTGCTCGTCACCGTGGCCATGGGCGTGGCCGCGGTGCAGAGGCGCGCGCGCAGCAACATGGCAGAGTCAGTGACGACGCGGCCCGGACGAGACTGGCTCGACCTCACCACGCCGCCGCAGGCGGCGGGAGCGCCGGCACGCGACGGCGCGGCCCCGGCCTGGACCGCCCGCCTGGCGCTGGGGGCCGGGAGCGCCCGCGCCGCCGCC
>NZ_KZ984620.1 GCF_003574465.1 Methylobacterium crusticola | reverse complement strand
GGACCGGTCCCGGGGTCCGGCCCGCCGAGCCCGCCCGGGGTCGCGTCCGCCCGCGCCCGCGTCCGTCGGGCGCGCCGGCCGGCACGGGACGCGGCGGGCGCGCCACCGGCGCCGGACACAGGCCCCGGCGCGATCTCTCCTCCACCTCGCCGGGCCGGCCGCGCCGGGCCGCTGACCTACAGCCTGCCGGCCAGGTCGTTGATCGTCTTGACCAGGGCGTAGCTCGCGAGCCCGTGCAGGTCGGCGGTCGGGATCAACTCGGACACGCTCTCGCCCGCCCCCGTCCGGCCGTCGATCCACAGGCCGTCCGGAACGATGGAGACCCTCACGTTCCGTCCGGCCGCGTTCAGGCGGTGCACCGCCTGTCCGATCGCCGTCAGGCTGTGCAGGATCTCCCGTGCGCTCGGGGCTGGGGACGAGCCTGGATCGAACATGCCACTGCTGAATCGCTCACATGACCCGAGGTTAGAACAATCCGGGCGCGCCCGCAAGCGGTCGGAGCGGCGCAGGATCCGCGCCTGTGCTTGCGCGGAGCGCAGGATCTGCAATTTTGTTGGCAAAATACAACCTGAGCGCGCCGTGCCGGACGTGCAAGCGCGCTGCGCCCGCCGGTCGGGACGCCGCGCCCCCCCGGGGCGGGGCGGTCACGGACCGTCCCGGCGCCAGGCCGCCGGGTTCAGCACGGTGGCGTCGTCGAGGGCGAAGGCCGGCCAGTCGAGGCCCGGGGAGGGGGCGGCCGCCGCCGCCGCGAGCGCGCGCCACTCGGCGAGCGAGGTCACCCCGACGACCAGCCGGGCGACCTCCGGCAGGGCGAGGCCGAAATGCAGCGCCGCGCCCAGCATGTCGCCGCCGGCGCGATCCCGGCGGGCGGCGAGGGCCGGGCCGGCATGGGCGAGGGCGGGCGGCAGCCGCTCCGGCGCGAGGAAGACGAGGCCCTGGAGGAAGAGCGAGCGGGCGTGGATCTCCACCCCGGACGCCGCCAGGGCCGCGAGGGTGCCGTCGCGCACGAGGCGCTGGTCGAGGAGGCTCACCGGCACCTGCATCAGGTCCGGGCGGAAGCGCCGGGCGAGGCCGGCCGGGTCGTCGGCGGCGTAGGCCGAGATGCCGATGCGGCGGTAGGCGCCCTCCGCCTTCAGGTCCGCGAGCGCCCGCCAGAGGGCGTCGCCGGCGCGGCCCGCGAGGTCGGCGGCGGCGTGGACGAGGAGCGCCTCGGCGGCCGGGCGGCCGAGGCGGTCGAGGGAGGCGCGGGCCCGGCCGGCGACGGCCGCCGCGTCGTCCCCGGGCAGCCGGATCGTCTTCGTCACGACCGCGAAGGCGTCGCTCTCCGGGCGGAGCGCGCCGATCACGGCCTCCGCCTCGCCGTAGGCGGCGGCGGTGTCGAGGAGGTCGACGCCGCGCCCCGCGGCGTCCGCCAGGATGGCCCGCGCCTCGCGGCGCGACACCTGCCCGCCGGCGTTGGAGATGCCGTAATCGAGCCCGAGCTGGGCCGTGCCGAGGGCGATGCGCCGCATCTCAGCGGACACGGAACAGCGGCTCGAGCACGGCGCAGCGCAGGTGGCGGGGCACGTCGCCCTGCGCCACCGCGCCGGCGAGGAGCGGGAACACCTCGTCGTAGACGGCGACCAGCCGGTCGATGTCGACCTCCGCGTGCGCGTACGAGAGGTTGTGGGTGCCGAGGGAGAGGATCCCGCGGGAGAAGATCTCCTGGAGCCACAGCGTCTTGATCTCGAGCGCGGTCGCCCCCGGCGCGTCCCGGACCACGAGGAAGCTCCAGGTCGGGTCGCCCGCCGTGGCCAGGAAGCCGCCGGCCCCGGCCCGGGCGATGGCGGCCTCGGCGCCGGCCAGCAGCCGCGTGCCCCGCGCCCGCAGGGTCTCGATCACCGGCTCGCGCCGGAGCTTCGTCAGCGCGGCCTTGGCGGCGGCGAGCGACAGGGTCTCGCCGCCCATGGTGAAGGAGAAGAAGATCTCCGTCATGAGCCGCATCACGTCGGCCCGGCCGCACAATGCGGCGAGCGGGAAGCCGTTGGCGATGCCCTTGCCGAGGGTGGTCAGGTCGGGCGTCACGCCGAAGAGCTCCTGCGCGCCGCCCGGGGCGTAGCGGAAGCCCGTGATGGTCTCGTCGAAGATCAGGAGCGCGCCGGCCTCCGCCGCCAGGGCCTTCAGGCCCTCGAGGTAGCCGGGCGCCGGCGCCGCGACGTTCATCGGCTCGAGCATGATCGCCGCGACCGCGCCGCGGTGGCGCCCGAGCAGCCGCTCCACCGCCGGCAGGTCGTTGTACGGGAAGGTGTGGGTGAGCGCCCGCACGGCCTCCGGCACGCCGCGGTGGCGGGCGGTGGCGCCGATGTACCAGTCCTGCCAGCCGTGGTAGCCGCAGGCGAGGACGTGGTCCCGCCCGGTGAAGGCCCGGGCGAGCCGGACGGCGCCCGCGGTCGCGTCCGAGCCGTTCTTGCCGAAGCGCACCGCCTCCGCCGAGGGCACCATGGCGCAGATCAGCTCCGCGACCTCGGATTCGAGGGCGTGCGAGAGCGAGAACACCGTGCCGTGCCCGAGCTGCTCGGCCACCGCCGCGTTCACGTCCGGGTCGGCGTAGCCGAGGGTCACGGCCGCCAGGGCGTTGACGAAGTCGATGTACTCGTTGCCGTCGACGTCCCAGAGCCGCGCGCCCTCGGCCCGGGCCGCGAAGTACGGCGAGACGCCGTGCGGGAACTGGGTCGTGCTCTTCGAGAAGGTCTGCGCGCCGAGCGGGATGGTGGCCAGGGCGCGGTCGAGCTGGCGCTCGGAGGCGGCGTAGCGGTGTGTCATGTCGCGGGGATTCCCGGCGCGGGCATTCCGGCGCGGCGGTCCCCGGCGCGGGGATCCGTGGCGCCGTCGGTCACGGCCGCTGCGGTGGACCGACCCGCGCGCCGGGTCAAGGGAGCCGAATTCTACAAATGATTTTCGTACATTACGGCATATCTCGACGGCTCGCCGGTTTTCCGCTACCCGTGCCGGCCGGCGGGGCCTCGCGGCCCCCGCGCTCCGCCCGCTGACCAACAGGGAGACCCGACCATGGCCGACGCCGCCCCCACCTCTACCGACGCCGGTCGCAAGCCCGGGCACGGCCGCGTCTACGACTCGATCACCGACACCATCGGCAACACCCCCCTGGTGCGCCTGAACCGGCTGGCGAAGGAGCGCGGGGTCGATGCCGAGATCCTCCTGAAGCTCGAGTTCTTCAACCCGATCGCCTCCGTCAAGGACCGCATCGGCGTCAACATGATCGACGCCCTCGAGGCGGCCGGCGCCGTCAAGCCCGGCGGCACCCTGGTGGAGCCGACCTCCGGCAACACCGGCATCGCGCTTGCCTTCGTGGCGGCGGCGCGGGGCTACCGGCTGATCCTGGTGATGCCCGAGACGATGTCCATCGAGCGCCGCAAGATGCTGGCGTTCCTCGGGGCCGAGCTCGCCCTGACGCCCGGCCCGCAGGGCATGAAGGGCGCCATCGCCAAGGCCGAGGAGCTGCTGCGCGAGATCCCGGGCGCGGTGATGCCGCAGCAGTTCAACAACCCGGCCAACCCCGAGATCCACCGCCGGACCACCGCGGAGGAGATCTGGAACGACACCCACGGGCAGCTCGACGCCTTCGTGGCGGGGGTGGGCACCGGCGGCACCATCACGGGCGTCGGCCAGGTGATCAAGCCGCGCCTGCCCCACCTGCGGGTGGTCGCGGTGGAGCCCGAGGATTCACCGGTCCTCTCCGGCGGCCAGCCGGGGCCGCACAAGATCCAGGGCATCGGCGCCGGCTTCGTGCCGAACGTGCTCGACCGCTCGGTGATCGACGAGGTGGTGACGGTCTCCAACCAGACCGCGTTCGACACCGCGCGCCTGCTCGCCCGGATCGAGGGCATCCCGGGCGGCATCTCGACGGGCGGCAACGTCGCGGCGGCCCTCGAGATCGCGGCCCGCCCGGAGTTCCGCGGCAAGCGCATCGTGACGGTCGCGTGCTCGTTCGCCGAGCGCTACATCTCGTCGGCACTGTTCGACGGCGTCTGAGCGGAGCGGCGTCCGGGGGGACGCCCCGGACGCCGCCTCAGGCGACCAGTTCGGGCTTCGCGGCCTCCTCGGGCGCCGCGCGGCGGAACAGGGCGGCGCAGCGCGACTCGCGGTGCACGCTCAGGATCGAGGCCCGGTCGATGTCCGGGTTGTCGGCGAGGATGCGGCGCACGTCCTCGACGAGCTGGCCGTAGCGGCCGGCGTCGAAGCCGCTCTCGAGCGGGCTGACGGCGACGTAGGCCTCGACCACCAGGATCTTCTCGGCGCTGTCGCGGGTGACCTCGGCGGCGATCCAGGCGGATTTCACGAGGCGGTTCGGGTTGACCACGGCGTACCTCCGTTGCGGGAGCAAGCCGCTCTGCGGCGGCTTCGTGGCACCAGACTGCGACAAGTTGCGCCGCCTGCCAACTCCGCACGGGGCCGCGCACGCCGCAATTTCGGTGGACCACCATGCGTTGCGCGCATGAAGGCGCATGCCCGCAGGGGTGAGGCCGGGCGCGGGCCCCCGGCGGCCCGGTCCCGGAGGCCGGCGGCCCCGGCCCTCAGAGCGGCAGCAGCCCGTCGCTCTTCACCTCCTCCATCACCGCGTAGGTGCGGGTGTTGTTGACGCCCGGGAGCGAGAGCAGGCCCTCGCCGAGGAAGCGCCGGTAGGCCGGCATGTCGGCCACGCGGGCCTTGACCAGGTAGTCGAAGCCCCCGCCCACCATGTGGCATTCCAGCACCTCGGGGGCCCGCCGGACCGCGGCGGCGAAGCGCGCGAAGGCGTCCGGCGTCGTCTTGTCGAGGGACACCTCGACGAAGACGAGGAGCGCGAGGCCGAGCCGGTGCGGATCGAGCCGCGCCCCGAACCCCGTGATCACCCCGTCCTTCTGCAGCCGGCGCAGGCGCTCGCCCGTGGCGGTGGGCGACAGGCCCACCCGCTCGGCGAGCTCGACGGCGGCGATCCGTCCCTCCCGCTGGAGGATCCTCAGGATGCTCCGGTCGACCCGGTCGAGCCCGTCCGCCATAATCTCTGCCAAAGCCCCGTCGGAGCGCGAAACATGCGGCTTCGAGCCGAGAAACGCCATCGAGCGGCGGCGGGCGCCGGCTTATCCTGTGAATCGTCCCTCCCGCCCCGCCGGACCCTTCGATGCCCGCCCCGCTCCCCGACTTCCATGCTCCCTACGCGGCCGACGATGCCGGCCTCGCCCGCGCCTTCCTGGCGAGCACCGCCCTGGCGCCGGAGGCCGAGGCGCGGGTCGACGCCCTCGCCCGCGACCTCGTCGGCGCGATCCGGTCCGAGGCCGGCGGGCTCGGCGGCGTCGAGGCGATGCTGCGGGAATACTCCCTCTCCACCAAGGAGGGCCTGGCCCTGATGGTGCTGGCCGAGGCGCTGCTGCGGGTGCCGGACGCCGCCACGGCCGACCGCCTGATCGAGGACAAGCTGCGCTTCGGCGGCTTCGAGCAGCACGCCACCCGCTCGGACGCGCTCCTCGTCAACGCCTCGGCCTGGGCCCTCGGCCTCTCGGCCCGGATCATCCAGCCCGGCGAGACGCCCGAGGGCATCCTGGCGGGCCTCGCCAAGCGCCTCGGCCTGCCCGCCGTGCGCCAGGCCGCCCGGCAGGCCATGCGGGTGATGGGCGGGCACTTCGTCCTCGGCGAGACCATCGGGGCGGCCCTCAAGCGCTCGACGAGCGGGCAGGGCCGGCTCTACCGCTACTCGTTCGACATGCTGGGGGAGGGGGCCCGCACGGCGCAGGACGCCCGGGCCTACGCGGAATCCTACGCTGGGGCCATCGAGGCGATCGGCCGGGCGGCGGGGAACCGCCCGCTGCCGGACCGCCCCGGGATCTCGGTGAAGCTCTCGGCCCTGCACCCGCGCTACGAGGCCGTGAGCCGGGCCCGCGTGATGGCCGAACTGGTGCCGGTGCTGACGGGCCTCGCCCGCGCGGCCAGGGCCCACGACCTCAACTTCACGGTCGACGCCGAGGAGGCCGACCGCCTGGAGCTCTCCCTCGACGTGATCGCGGCGGTGCTGGCGGATCCCGCGCTCGCCGGCTGGGAGGGCTTCGGCCTCGCGGTCCAGGCCTACCAGAAGCGCTGCCTGGCGGTGATCGACCACGTCGCGGACCTCGCCGCGCGCCTCGACCGGCGCCTGATGGTGCGGCTCGTCAAGGGCGCCTACTGGGACACGGAGGTGAAGCGCGCGCAGGAGCGGGGGCTCGCCGACTACCCGGTCTTCACCCGCAAGAGCATGACCGACCTCAGCTACCTGGCGGCGGCCGAGCGGATGCTCGCCCACCGGCCGCGGCTGTTCCCGCAATTCGCCACCCACAACGCCCTCACGGTCGCGGCCATCGTCGAGCGGGCCGGGCCGGAGGGCGGCACCTACGAGTTCCAGCGCCTGCACGGCATGGGCGAGGCACTCTACGGCCGGCTGCTGGCGCAGGTCCCGGGCGCGGCCTGCCGCACCTACGCGCCCGTCGGCGGCCATCGCGACCTCCTCGCCTACCTGGTGCGGCGGCTCCTGGAGAACGGCGCCAACTCGTCGTTCGTGTCGCAGGCGGCCGACCCGGCCGTGCCGGTCGAGAGCCTGCTGCGCCGGCCGGCCGAGAGCGTCGGCAACCCCGACCGGGCCCGCCACCCGAAGCTGCGCCGGCCGGCCGCGCTGTTCGCGCCGGAGCGGGTCAACTCCGCGGGCGTCGAGCTCGGCGACCGGGCGGCCCTGGCGCGCCTGGTCGCGGAGGTCGCGGCCGCCGGTGCCCCGGCCGAGGCCGTCCCCCTCGTCGACGGCGCCCCGCAGGCCGGCACGCCGCGCCCCGTCCTCAGCCCGGCGGACGGGCGCACGCGGGTCGGCACCGTCGCGGAGGCCGGGCCCGAGACCGCCGAGGCCGCCATGCGGGCCGCCGTCGCGGGTGCCGCCGCCTGGGGCCGGGTGCCGGCGGGCGAGCGCGCCGCCGCCCTCGAGCGCGCCGCCGACGCCATGGAGGCGAGCCGCGGGCGCCTGATCCACCTCCTCCAGGCCGAGGCGGGCAAGACCCTCGACGACGCCGTGGCGGAGCTGCGCGAGGCGGTGGATTTCTGCCGCTACTACGCGGCGGAGGGCCGCCGCCTCTTCGGGGCGCCCCAGGCGCTGCCCGGCCCGACCGGCGAGAGCAACCGCCTGTCCTTGCGCGGCCGCGGCGCGTTCGTGGCGATCTCGCCCTGGAACTTCCCGCTCGCGATCTTCGTCGGGCAGGTGGCGGCGGCCCTGATGGCCGGCAACGCCGTGGTGGCCAAGCCCGCCGAGCAGACCCCCCTCGTCGCCGCGGAGGCGGTGCGCCTGCTGCACCGGGCGGGGGTGCGGCCGTCCGCGCTCCACCTCGTGCCGGGCGACGGCACGGTCGGGGCCCACCTCGTGTCGCACCCGGCCGCGGCCGGCGTGGTCTTCACCGGCTCGACCGAGGTGGCGCGCCTGATCAACCGGACGCTCGCCGCCAAGGACGGCCCGATCGTGCCGCTGATCGCCGAGACCGGGGGCATCAACGCCATGCTGGTCGACGCCACCGCCCTGCCCGAGCAGGTGGCCGACGACGTCGTGACCTCCGCGTTCCGCTCCGCCGGCCAGCGCTGCTCGGCCCTGCGCCTGCTCCTGGTCCAGGCCGACGTCGCCGACCGGGTGATCGCCATGGTGGCGGGCGCGGCCCGCGAACTGCGCCTCGGCGACCCCGCCGACCCGGCGGTGCATGTCGGCCCGGTGATCGACGCCGAGGCCAGGGCCCGCCTCGACGGGCACGGGGCGCGGATGCGGCGGGACGCCAAGGCCCACCTCGTCGGCGAGGTCCCGGCGCAGGGCCACTTCGTGGCGCCGCAGATCTACGAGATCCCGGGCCCGGAGGCGCTCACCGAGGAGGTGTTCGGGCCGATCCTGCACGTCGCCCGCTACAGGGCCGCCGACCTCGACCGCGTGCTCGACCGGATCGACGCCACGGGCTACGGGCTGACCCTCGGGATCCACTCGCGCATCGATGCCACCGTGGACCGGGTCGTGGCGCGCCTCTCGACCGGCAACGTCTACGTCAACCGCAACATGATCGGCGCGGTGGTCGGCGTGCAGCCCTTCGGCGGCCACGGCCTGTCGGGCACCGGCCCCAAGGCCGGCGGTCCCCACTACCTGCCGCGCTTCGCGGTCGAGCAGACCGTGACGGTCAACACGGCCGCCGCCGGCGGCGACGCCGCGCTGATCGCCATGGAGGGGTGAGGCCGCGGCGTTCCCGGCGCACATGGATATTGCCTGCCGGGTGCATGGATTCCATATGGAAAGCCATGGCTGCGCGGGCTTTCACTCCCGCGGACGACGGAGCGGCGTCATGGCTCAGACGAGTTTCGACATCGACGAGAAGACCGCGAGCGCGCTGAACTCGCTGAAGGAGACGTACGGCGTCTCCTCCAATGCGGCGGTGCTGCGTCGTGCGCTGGCGATCGCGCTGGCCGCGTCGCAGTACGCCGACGACGATCACAACATCCACCTGCTCAACGCGACCGACGAGGGAATCAAACGGGAGGTCATCCTTCCGCAGCGCTACTAGGGCGGCACCCGATCGCGTCGCGCCTGCGGGTGCCGCGCCGCGTCTCTGCGTCGACGCGCTCGCGCGCCGGACCGGTATCCGCTTCGGCGCGCGAGCGTTCGAGTTCCTGCTCGGCCGGGAGTCGTCCCGGCCGCTCGTCGCGATGCCGGCGGAAGGGATTGCCATGCACCGTAAACTCCCGCCGGGCACCGGCTCGCCGGAGGATTTCGAGAAAGATCTCAGCTTCACCGAGACCATGGCGAGGGCCGAGTGGGACCACCGCAAGCGACTTTCGGCCAGCATTCTGAGTGCCTTCACCCGAGTCAATATCGGAATATTATTGATCGTTTGTATAATGTACGGCGTTGATACCTGGGTTGCGGTTTCCTCTGACAAGCCGGATTTGCAGAGGACCATCGACGCGAAGGTCGTGATGACGCTGATCGGAGCGACGACAGTCCAGTTCGGCGCCATCTCCCTCGGGGTGTCGAACTGGCTGTTTCCGAAGGGCAAGTAGGCGGCCGCGGTCGACCGGACCGGTCGGGGCCTACCCCGGCGCGCATCCCCGGGCCTGAACCCTCCGCGCCGCATCGGGCCGACGGGATGACGCGTGCCGCCGAGAGCGAGGCGATCCGACCCGCGCGCACGGTCCCGCCGGTCCCTGCCCGCCCGTCACCCGGAAAGCACAGCTCCGCGCAAAGCCGGCCGGGATGCGGTCGAACCCGCAAATCGCCGCAAAGCGCCGCCATTCCGTCGGGGCGTCGGCGCGGGCCACCCGGTCCCCGCCGAGACCCGCCGGGTCCCCCCGGACCCGTTCCTCCGCCCGGAGGATCCTCCGGCCGGAGGCGCCTCCCGGCGGTTCATCTTGGCGGTTCATTAAGCACTCGCCCCCATGTTAGCGCAGACTTCTTTGGGAGACCCCAGCGTGCGCGCTCTGACCTTACTCGGCCTTCCGCGCCTCGGCGCGTGCGCGGCGCTCGCCGCCGCCCTGCTGGTCACGGCCAGCCCCCAGACGGCCTCGGCCCGCGACAATGTCGGGGCGGCGATCCTGGGCGGCGCGGCGGCCGGCGTGCTCGGCGGCGTCGCGGCCGGCGCGATCATCAACGGCGCCCAGGCGGCCCCGCCCCCGCCGCCCGCCTACATCGTGCCCCCGCCGCGCCGGGTCTACGTCGAGGAGCCGACCGAGACCGTGATCGTGCGCCCCCGCCGCGGCCCGGTCTGCCACTTCGAGCGCCGCAAGGTCTGGCTCGACGACGAGTCCTTCACCTACAAGCGGGTCGAGGTCTGCGAGTAGGCGGGGCGCCCCCGCTCAGCCCGCGACCCCGTCCTTCACCAGGAGCCAGTCCTCCACCACCAGGGCGTCGAGCCCGGTGGTGTAGAACATCAGGATCGCGTCCTCGGCGGTGTGGAGGATGGGCTTGCCCATCACGTTGAAGCTCGTGTTGAGGAGGACCGGCACGCCGGTCCGCTCCGCGAAGGCCGCGATCAGGGCGGCGTAGGCCGGGTTGCGCGCCGGGGTCACGCTCTGGAGGCGGCCGGTCCCGTCCTGGTGCACCACCGCCGGCACGCGCTCCCGCACCGCCTCGCGCCAGACCAGGGTGCGCTCCATGTAGGGGCTGTCCTGGTAATCCTCGAACCAGTCGGGACCGGCATCGGCCAGGATCGAGGGCGCGAACGGCCGGAAGGCCTCCCGGTACTTCACCTTGGCGTTCAGGATCGCCTTGGCGTCGGCGGGCCGGGGGTCGGCCAGGATCGAGCGGTTGCCGAGCGCCCGCGGGCCGAACTCCGCCCGTCCCTGCACCCAGCCGACGAGCCCGCCCGCCGCCAGGATCCCGGCCGCCGCCTGGGTGACGCCCGCGTGTCCGAGGCGCCGCAGGCGCGGCTCCCAGGCGGTCATGCGCTCCAGGGGCTCCGTCGAGACGGTGGAGCCGAGATAGGGGCTCGCCAGCGCCCCCGGGCCGGTCCAGCCCGGGTGATCCTCCGCGAAGGCGAGCCAGGCGGCGCCGAGCGCGTTGCCGTCGTCGGCCGGGGCCGAGGGCACGTGCAGGTGCCGGAAGCCGGAGCGCCCGAGCACCCGGCCGTTGTAGGAGGAGTTGAGGGCGCAGCCGCCGGTGAGGACGAGGTTCTCGCCCGGCGCGAGCCGCCAGGCCTCCGCCACGAGCACGTCCATCATCTCCCCGAAGACCTGCTGGCCGCAGGCCGCGAGGTCGGCCCACCCGGCCTCCTCGGCGTCGGCCGGGCGCCGGGCCCGGATCTCCGCGGCGACCGCCTGCACGGCGGCGGCGGCGCCGAAGCGCAGGCGCCCGTCCTCGACCCGGTAGAGCCGCCGCAGCAGGGCGAGGAGCTCCGGGTCGGGCCGCCCGTAGGGGGCGAGGCCCATGATCTTCCACTCCTCGCCCTTGGTCTGGTCGAACCCGGCGAGGTCGGTGACGAAGCCGAAGAAGAAGCCGACCGACTCGCGGCCGCGGTGGCGCTTCACCTCGGCGATCCGTCCCGCCTCCATGCGGTGGATCGCCGACGCCCCGGTCTCGCCCATGCCGTCGACCACGAGGCAGGTGGCGTCCCGGAAGGGGCTGCCCCAGAGCCCGTAGGCCGCGTGGGTGAGGTGGTGGGGATAGCGCCGCAGGGCGGCGACCCGCGAGCGCCCCTCGTGCGCCCGGTCGAGGCCCAGCAGCGTGCCGCGGCCGGCGCGGCCCTGCGCGAGGCCGAGCTCGGCGATGAAGGTGCGCTCGGCCCGCTCGGGCACGAGCGAGCGGTTGAGCGTCGGCGGGTGGGCGTTCAGCGCCTCCAGGGTGAAGGCGCCGGCGCCCGCCGCGTCGGCGAGGTAGCGGCTGAATTCCGGGCCCCAGGTCGTGGAGAGGACGAGCTCGGCGCCCTCCGGCAGGTGCGCCGCGAGGAGGCCCGCCATGCGGGGCGCGGAATCCGGCTCGCAATGGGGCGCCCGCTTGTACTGGAGGTAGCGCTCCGTCGCCTCGGCGAACAGCACGGCGCCGTCCGGGCCGACCAGGGCGAGGCCCGGATCGTGGAAGGTCGTGGCGAGTCCGAGGTAGTAGCGCATCGGGTCCTGGACCGTGTCCGGTGTGGCGATCAGGCAGCGCTCTAACAGGGCGCGCCGGACGTGTCAGGCCGCCCGCCGAGCGTTGCATTCCGGCATCGGCCCCGGGCGACGCGCGCCGCCGCTCCCCGGCGGGGCCGGGATGGGGCCGCGGCGCGGGCGCCGATATGCTAATGCTGCCATCGGGGTGGCGGTCCCGGCGGACCGTCGGATCAACACGGCGCCCGCGAGCGGGGCGGGCCGGGAAGCGGTTCTCTCAGTGCGCGACATCCTGACAGCCCTGGCGGGCCTCGTCATCCTGATCCTCGCCGCGGCCCTGATCGCGCCTCCCTTCATCCCCTGGGAGGCGCAGCGCGCCGTCGTGGACGCGGCGCTCAGCCGCTCCCTCGGGGTCGAGGCCCGCAGCGACGGCCGCCTCGAGATCCGCCTGCTGCCCTCGCCCCGCCTGCGGGTGGACCACCTCGTGCTGGCGACCGGCCGCGACCGGCCCGCCCTCGACGCCCGCTTCGTCAAGGCCGAGCTCGCCCTGACCCCGCTCCTCTCGGGCGAGATGCGCTTCACCGAGACCCGGATCGGCCGCGGCGAGGTGACGCTGCCCATGACCGAGGCCGGGAGCTTCCTGCGCCCGCCCCCGCTCGAGGGCCGCGACCTCGCGGTCGAGGACCTGCGGGTCGCCCAGCTCCTCCTCACCACCGTCGTGGCGGCGACCGGGCGCACCGATCAGCTCTACGCCGAGAACGTGCGCCTCGCCGCGCCGCGCCTCGCCGGGCCCTGGCGGGCCGAGGGCGAGGCCGGCGCCGTGCCGTTCCGGATCGTCACCGGCGCCCCCGGCCCCGACGGCGCCGTGCCGGTCAAGGTCGCGGCCGGCGGCGACACGGTGCCGCGCCTCGAGGTCGACGCCCGGGTCGCCCTCAGCCCCGAGGCCGACGGCGGCGAGGTGCCGGAGGCCTCCGGCAGCGCCCGGCTCGTGGTCGGCCCGCCCGCGCAGGCCGCCGGCGCGGCCCTGCCGCTCTCGCTCCAGGGCAGCTTCAAGGCGAGGGGGCGCCTCGCCGCCTTCGACGGCCTGACCCTGGAACTGCCCGGCGACGCCCCCCTGCGGCTCGCCGGCCGCGGCACCCTCGACGCCGCCGCCGCGCGGGCGAGCCTCGCCCTGGAGGCGCGGCGGCTCGACCTCGACGCCTTCCTGGCCGGCCCGAGCGGCCAGGCCCTGCTCGCCCGCGGGCTCGGCGCCCTCGGGTTCAGCCTCCCGGGCTTCGTCGCCCTCGACGTCGCCGCCGAGAGCGCGGCCTTCGCCCGCGACGAGTGGTCCGGCATCGCGCTCGGGGCGGTGCTGCGCCCCTCGGGCGCCGTCACCCTGCGGCGGCTCGAGGCGACGGCGCCGGGGGGCACCCGGATCGCCCTCAACGGCGACGTCTCGGTCAGCGGCGGCTTCTCCGGGCACGTCGCCGTCCAGGCCCCGGCCTCCGACCGGCTGGCGCGCCTCGCGGACCGCCTCGGCTTCGCGAGCCCGCTCCTGCGCCTCCTCGACGGGCGCCCCTTCGCGGGCCAGGCCGACGTGGCGGCGGCGCTGCCGGACGTCTCCCTGCGCAACGCCCGCGTCGCCCTCGGGGCGGCCCGCCTCACCGGCAGCGCCCGCTACGTCCCGGCCGGCCCGGACGGGGAGCGCCCGCGCTTCGACGCCCAGATCGTCGCCGACGGCCTCGACGTGGCGGAGCTGCCGCCCCTGCGCGGGGTGGTCGACGCGCTCCAGGACCACGACGTCGGCCTCACCCTCCTCGCCCGCGACCTGCGCTACGGCCCGGCCGGCCCGCGCACCGGCGAGATCGCCGCGAGCCTCCAGTCCGAGGGGGCGGCCCTGCGCCTCGACAGCCTGGAGGTGCGCGACCTCGCCGGCGCGCAGGTCAGCCTCTCGGGGCGCATCGGACCGGACGGCGCCGGCCGCATCGCGGGGCGGCTCAGCGCCCCGGTGGCGGCGCCCCTCGTCGACCTCCTGGCCCGCACCTTCGTGGAGGAGGCGCGCTACCTGCCGGCCTTCCTGCGCGACGGCCCGGTCGCCCTCGACGTCACCCTGGAGCGCGACCCGGGCGGGGCGGAGGAGGGCCGCCTGCGCAGCCACGCCCGCGGCAGCGCCGCGGGCGGGCGGCTCGGCCTCGCCCTCGTCACCCGCGCCGGCCGGATCGACAGCCTCGACGCCCGGCTCGACGGCGTGGCCTCCGGCCGCTGGCTCGGCCGCCCCGACGACCCCGCCCTCAAGGCCCCGGCGAGCCTCCGGCTCGGCGGCCGCCGGGCGGGCGAGGCCGGCGCGCCGCTCGCCCTCACGGTCGAGGCGGAACTCGCCGGGGCGGCGCTCAGCACGACCCGTCCCCTCGCCCTGCAGATCGGCGACGTGCCGCTCCGGGACGGCGAGATCCTGGTGGCGAGCCCCGACCTGCGGCCCCTCGCGGGCCTCCTCGGCCGCGCCCCCGCGGTGCAGGAGCCGGTGCCGGCCCGGGTCACGGTCGCGTTCGGCGCCAGCGGGAGCGCTCCCCGCCTCGCCCTCGCCGGCACGGTGGCGGGCGGGGCCCTCGAGGCGACGCTGTCGCGCGAGCCCGGCGGGCCCCTCGCGGGCAGCGCGAGCCTCGACCGGCTCTCGCTGCCCTGGCTCGCCTCGGCGCTGGTGCTGGGCCAGGGCCCGGCCGGCGCCGAGCCCTGGCCCGCGGGCCGCTTCGGCCCGGCGCCCGCACCCCCCCCGGCGCGCCTCGCGGTGGCGGCCCGGCGGCTCGACCTCGGCCGCGGCCTCGTCGCGGAGGGGGCGCGCTTCGGCCTCGCGGTCGGCCCCGAGGGCCTGACCCTGCGCGACTTCGAGGCCGGCCTCGCGGGGGGGCGCCTCACCGGAACCGCGACCCTCGCGCGCCAGGGCGACCAGGCCACCGTGGCGGGGGAGGGGGTGCTCACCGCGGCCTCGATCCAGGCCCTCGTCGGGGGCGACGCGATCCGCGGGCAGGCGAGCCTGCGCCTGCGCCTCGGCGCGGCCGGCGACAGCGTCGCGGCCCTCGTGGGCAACCTCGCGGGCAGCGGCGGGCTCGAGCTCGCGGGCCTCGGCGTGCGCGACCTCGACCCGGCCGCCGTCGACCGGGCCCTCGGCCGCCTGCTCGCCGAGGAGGACCCCCTGCGCGCCGGCCGCGTCGAGCGCGTGGTGGCGGAGGAGTTCGCGCGCGGCCCCCTGTCGGTCCCGGGCCCGGTCGCGGTCCCGGCCTCCCTCGTCGGCGGCGTGCTGCGCACCGGGTCGCTCGCGCTCGATCTCGGCCCCTCGTCCTGGAGCGGTCTCGTGCAGGTGGACCTGCGCACCCTGCGCCTCGACGCCCGCGGCACCCTGACCGCCCAGGCGACCCCGCGCGCCTGGACGGCGCCGCCCCCGACCCTCGGCCTGGCGCTCGCCGGGCCCCTTGCCCGGCCGGTGCGGGAGGTCGACGTCGTGCCGCTCAGCAACCTGCTCGCCGCCGTGGTGCTCCAGCGCGAGCTCGACAAGATCGAGACGATCGAGGCCGACCGCAACGAGCGCGCCCGGCGCCAGAGCCGCCTGGAGATGGACCGGGCCCGCGCCGTCGAGGAGGCGNGGCGCGGCTCAGGGCCGAGCAGGCCGCGGCCGCCGAGGCGGCGCGGCTCAGGGCCGAGCAGGCCGCGGCCGCCGAGGCGGCGCGGCTCAGGGCCGAGGAGGAGGCCCGCGCCCGGGACGCCGGCGCGCAGCCGGCGGAGACCAGCCAGTGACCCGCCGGCGGACGACCGGCTGGTGACCCGCCGGCGGGGGCTCACGCGTCGAGCAGTTCCTCGTCGCAGATGACCTGCGAGGTCCGCATCGCCTCGGAGCGGATGTCGAGGGCGGCCGTGGCGGCGCGGTCGCCCTCCTGGGCGTGGGCCATGAAGCAGCGCATGACGTGGGCCACGCCCGCCGGCGTCACGGCCCGCAGGTTCTCCGAGAAGTAGCGGCCGACGGTCGTCGGCGCGGTGACGATCTCGTAGGAGGGGAAGTAGAACACGTCCGGCCGCGCCGCCGCGACCTCGTCGGCCACGACCCGCAGCGCCGCCTTGCTGTAGGCGTTGGCCACCAGCACGTGCCGCTCGGCGTACGTCATGGCGAGGGGCACGGGCGAGACCGTCAGGATCACCCGCGCCCGCGGGTTCACGCCCCGCAGCCCGTCGACGAAGCGCGTGACGTCGCCGACCATCTCGGCGACGCCCGCGTTGACGAAGCCGTACTCCGCGGGATCCCAGGTGCCGCCCACGACGCCGGGCGCCAGCGGCAGGGCGGCGCCGTCGTGCCGGTCGCGCCAGCCCTCGGTCAGCCCGAGGGTGAACACCAGGGTGTCGAGGGTCTCGAACAGCGTCCGCACCTGGGCGAGGTGCCGGTCGCGCGCCGCCGCGACCGCCTCGGGGCTCGCGAACCCGTCCGGCTCCATGCGGGGCCGGAACGGATCGACGAAGCGGCCGTCCGGGCGCTCCCAGGCGGTGAGGCGCGGCGTGAAGGCGCCGAAGGCCCGGTCGAAGAGCTGCACGAGCTGGCGCGTGGTGTAGATGTTGCCGTAGCGCGCGGAGAAATTGTCCTCCGCCTCGCTCCCGGCGAGGCGCGGCGGCTCCGCGACGTAGAAGGTGTAGCCCGACTCCCGCAGGACCCGGGCGACGTGCTGGGCAAAGCAGCTCCCCGCCGTGGCGATGCGCTCGGTGCGGCTCAGGCGGAAGTCGCCCGGCCGGGTCGGGTCGAGGGCGAAGGGCGGCGTCGCCACGACGGCGCGGCGCCAGGAGCGCTCCGCCGGCAGGTCGGCGTAGGGGTTCGACGGCATGGCGGCTCCTCGTCGGGGTCTCGCGGCGCGGGGGCGCGGGGGTGAGGCTGAGCCCCGGTTCGCGGCGAAAGAATGATCGGCGCCAGCGGCATGGCGCCCGCGCGGCGGCTCGGCTTGTCCTGCCTTGCGGATGATGCAAGAAGGCCGCATGCCGCTTCCCGACGTTCTGCACGGCGCGCGATGGGCCGTCCAGTCGCGCCTCGCCGCCGCGCGCCGCCGCCGCGCCGGCCCGACCGGCTCCCCCCGCATCATGGTCGTGGGCATCTGCCAGGGCGGCGCCATCGCGGAGGCGATGCGGCTGCTCGTCCCGGGGTCCGAGGTGACCTTCGTGTCGGCCTTCGCGGCCGCGCGGCGCTACCCGCGCCTCGCCGACCTCGCGGCGGAGGGGCGGCGCCACGACGTGGTGTTCTCGAACACCTGGCTGCCGCGGTTCCGGGACGGGGGCGATCTCGCGGGCCTGCGGGCCGAGACCAACCTGGTGACGATCCCCACCATCGTGTTCTCGGCCTTCCACCCCGACCTCGTGATGGTGGGCGAGCCCGGGGAGCCGGGGCGGGACGGGCTGATCGTGGGACCCCTCGGCCACGCGCACTCGGCGCTGGCGCTGTTCGGCTACCTCGAGGGATTGGCGCCGGCGCGGACCGAGGCGCTGTTCGACGCCGCGGTCTACCGGCACCTCGGCTACTTCGACTTCTGGAACGATTCCGTCGCCACGCTGCTCGCCCTCGGGCGGGAGGTCGGCTACGACCTCGACGCCGACCTCGTGCGCTGGAGCCGCCGGGGCTGCTTCATGCACGCGAACAACCATCCCAAGGTCCACGTCGCCGCCGACCTCGCCCGGGGCCTCCTCGAGCGGGCCGGGATCGCCTACGGGGCCTGCGACCTCGACAGCTACCTGGCGGACGACCTGATCCGCGCCGGCACCTTCCCGGTCTACCCCGCCATCGCCGAGCATTACGGCGTCCAGGGCAGCGCACTCTTCCTCAAGTCCGAGACGCGCCGGACGGGCCCGGCCCGGACCATGGCCCTGCCCGAGTTCATCGCCCGGAGCTACGCCGCCTACGCCCGGCACCTGCGCGACGTGCTGGTCTGCCCGCGGGTGAGCGCCTGGCGGACCGACCCGGCGACCCGGGCCTTCCTGCGCGCGCACGCGGGAGCGCCCTGACGCCCTCACGCCCCGGGCATGCCGCCCCCTGTGGCCCCGGGGGCACGCCGGTGCTGCAACCGGCGGGTGCCGTGCCCGGGTCCGCACGCCTGCCGCGCTCAAGGTTCGGGGGCTGCGCTATAACGCGGCGTCCCGGTGATTCGGTCCCCTCGCCGAGCCCGGCACCGCGGGATCCGGGCGTCCGATCGGGCCGCCGCGTCCGCGGCGAACCGGCCTGCGCGTCGTCGGACGATGCGCCAAAGGAGCGCGCCATGCGCGGAAGAACGGGTTTTCGCGGCTGCGGGGCGCTCGCCCTCGCGGCCCTCGCGGTCGGGGCCGCCGGCCTGCCGGCGCGGGCCGCCTCCTTCGAGTTCGTGCCGGCGCCCCAGGCCGACCTCAACCGGGTCTACCGGGTCGACAAGGCCACGGGCGAGGTCATCTCCTGCCAGTACGGGCTGCAGGAGAACACCATCGGGACGACCCTCTGCTTCGGTCCCGGCGAGGGCGCCGGGCCCCAGGCGCCCTCGGAGTACAGCCTGGTGGCCTCGCGCCACCTGCGCGAGGCCGGGGTCTTCCGGGTCAACCAGCGCACCGGCGCGATGAGCATCTGCTACGTGCTCGACGACGCCGTCGTCTGCACCCCGCAGGCGAATGCGGGCGGCGGCGAGGCGGGCGGCCGGGTGGCCACCGGCGGCGCCGCGCCGGCCCCGAAGCCGTGAGGCGCCAGCCCGTCGCCGCGGGCGCGGCCGGGACGGCGCTTCCGCCTCCTTCAGCCCCGTGCTAGGGGCCACTCGGCCCTCGAGGCCGAGGGCTCAGCCGGCCCGTCGGCCCTCGAGAGACGCAACCGCAGCGAACGCCATGCCGCCCGACCCCTATCCGCGCCGCTCCCGCCGGGGCCCCGCGTGAGCACCCAGGACCTCAAGCGCGCCGCGGCCGCCCGCGCGGTCGCGCTCGTGACGGACGGCATGCGGCTCGGGCTCGGCACCGGCTCGACCGCGGCCTTCTTCGTGGAACTGCTCGGGGCGCGGGTGCGCCAGGGCCTCGCCGTCATCGGGGTGCCGACCTCGGAGGCGACCCGCGCGGCGGCGCAGGCCGCCGGCATCCCGCTCACCACCCTCGACGAGACCCCCGAGCTCGACCTGACGGTCGACGGCGCCGACGAGATCGACGCAGGGCTGCGCCTCGTCAAGGGCGGCGGCGGCGCCCTCCTGCGGGAGAAGATCGTGGCGGCGGCGAGCCGCCGCATGGTGGTGATCGCCGACGGCGACAAGCGGGTCGCGGTCCTCGGGCGCTTCCCGCTGCCGATCGAGGTGGTGCCCTTCGGTCTCGGCGCGACCCGGCGGGCCGTCGAGGCGGCGCTCCCCCGGGCCGGCTGCGCGGGCGCGCTCACCCTGCGGCAGGCCGCCGACGGGTCCGCCCTCGTCACCGATGGCGGCCACCTGATCCTCGACGCCCATCTGGGCCGCATCCCCGACCCGGACGCCCTGGCGCACGCGCTCGCGGCGATCCCGGGCGTGGTCGAGCACGGCCTGTTCCTCGGCCTCGCCACCGGCGCGATCCTGGCCTCCCGCGAGCCTGCCTCCTTCGGGGAGGCGGCCTCCCGCGGGGAGGCAGGCTCCCCCGGGGAGGCGGCCCCGCCCGGCGGGGGCGCGCCCCGCCTCGATCTCCTCGGGACGGTCTGACGAGCCGCCTCCCGCCCCGATCCCGGCGCCTCCGGTTCTCGGCGGCCACACCCACCCCGGAGCTTCCCCCATGTCCCCGCGCCGTTCCCCAGCCCTCCTGGCGGGCGTCCTCGCCGCACTCCTGGCCGCCCCGGCGGCGGCCCAGCAGCGCCCGGCCGCGCCCGCCCCTGCGCCCGCCCCGGCCCCGGCCGCCCCGGCGGCGCCCCAGAGGGACGGGATCAGCCCGAGCCACTTCGCGCTCGCCCGCGAGGTGATGCTCTCCTCCGGCATCGCCCGCTCGTTCGACTCGATCCTCCCGGCCTTCGGCGAGCAGATCAAGCAGGCGGCGGTCACCCGGCCGGAGCTGAACAAGGACCTCGGCGACGTCATCGACAAGATGCAGCCCGAGCTCGAGCTCCAGAAGCAGCGCATCATCGACATCGCCTCGCGGATCTACGCCTCGAAGCTGAGCGAGGCGGAGCTTCGCGACATCGCGGCGTTCTTCCGCTCGCCGGCCGGCAAGCGCTACGTCGAGACCCAGCCCCAGATCCTCGACGAGATGGTCCAGTCGATGCAGACCTGGACCCAGGAAGTCTCGGAATACATGATGGTCCGGGTCCGGGCCGAGATGGGCAAGCGCGGCCACCAGCTGCAGTAGGCGGGTGCCCTCCGACGCGCCGCTGCCCCGGCGCCTGGGGCGCCTCGGCGCCCTCGTGCTCGCCGCCCTGCCGCTGTGCATGGCGGCGGCCAACCGCTCGAGCCCGCTCGTGGTCGGGCTCGCCGGCCTCCTCGTCCTCGCGGCCGGGCTCCTGGAGGACCGCCGGGCGACCGCGGCCGCGCTCCTTCGCCCGCTCGCGACGCCGGCGGGCCTCGCGAGCCTCGCCTTCCTGGCCTGGTGCGTCCTGAGCCTCGCCTGGAGCCCGCTGCCGGGCCTCTCGCTGCGCACCCTGTCGGAGTTCCTGCCGGCCCTGGCCGGCGCGGCCCTGGTGGCGCGCCTCGCGCCGCCCCGGCTCGCGTCCGTCGCGCGCCCGGCGCTCGCGTGCCTGCTCGCCGCCTGCGCTTACGTGGTGGCGGACCTCGCCGCCGGCCTCGTCGTCCAGAAGGTGCTCGGCCTGCGGGTGGCGGCCTTCGTGTTCAACCGCCCGGTCCTCACCCTGATGCTGCTGGTGATCCCGCTGGCGGCCTTCCTCGCCCGGGGCGGCCGCCGCGGCCTCGCGCTCCTCGCGCTCGCGGCCTGCGCGGCGGCGGCCGGGCGCTCGGCGAGCGGCGCGGCGGTGCTCGGCCTCGCGGTGGCCGGCGTGACCTACGGGCTCGTGCGCTGGCTGCCGGCCCGGGCCGGGCTCGCCCTCGTCGGCGCCGGGCTCCTCGGCGCCCTGGTGCTGGCGCCCGTCGAGGGCGACGTCCTGGCCCGCACCATGCCGGAGGCCCTCCACCAGCGCCTCGCCGCGAGCAGCACGCGGGCCCGGGTCGCCATCGCGCGCAGCTTCGGCGCCGCGGTGGCGGCCGATCCCTGGCGCGGCGCCGGCTACGGCACCAGCGGGCGCTTCGAGGCGACGCCGGTCGCCGCCGCCCTCGACCCCGACATGCGGGTGCTGCTCGGCGTCGGCCATCCCCACAACAGCTTCCTGCAGGTCTGGGCCGAGCTCGGGGTGGTCGGGGCGAGCCTCGCCGGGATCGTGCTGGTCCTGACGCTGCGCGCGCTCGGCCGCTGGCCGCTCCCGGCCCGCGCCGCGGCCCTGAGCCTGCTCGCGGCCGGCGCCGCGGTGGCCTTCGTCGAGCACGGCGCCTGGCAGGCCTGGTGGACCGCGGGCGTCGGCGCGGCCGTCGCCTGGCTGCGGGCGACGCCCCATATGACGACGGCCTGAGGGCGAGCGGGGACCACCATGAGCCGAGACGAAACCGACACTTTCGACGTCGACCTGTTCGTGATCGGCGGCGGCTCCGGCGGCGTGCGCGCGGCCCGCATCGCCGCCGGCCACGGCGCGACGGTGCGCCTCGCCGAGGAGTACCGCGTCGGCGGCACCTGCGTGATCCGGGGCTGCGTGCCGAAGAAGCTGATGGTCTATGCCGGCCGCTTCGCCGACGAGTTCGAGGACGCCGCCGGGTTCGGCTGGCAGGTCGCGCCGCCGCAATTCGACTGGGCCACCCTGCGGGCGCGCCGGGACGCCGAGGTCACCCGGCTCGAGAGCATCTACGACACCAACCTGATGCGCGCCGGGGTCGAGGTGATCGCCGACCGCGCCGTGATCGAGGACCCCCACACGGTGCGCCTCGTGCGGTCGGGCGAGCGGGTGCGGGCCCGCACCATCCTGGTCGCGGTCGGCGCGCACCCGGTGAAGGAGCCGCTGATCCCGGGCGCGGAGCTCGCCATCACGTCGAACGAGGTGTTCGAGCTCGAGAGCCTGCCCGCGCGCATCCTGGTGGTCGGCGGCGGCTACATCGCGGTCGAGTTCGCGGGCATCTTCGCGGCGCTCGGCAGCCGCACGACGCTGCTGCACCGGGGCGACCGGCTGCTCCGGGGCTTCGACGGCGAGATCCGGCAGGCTCTCGGCGAGGCCTACGCCAAGCGCATGGACCTGCGCCTCGGCACCACCGTCCACCGCCTCGACCGGCGCGGCGGCGCGATCGCCGCGACCCTGCACGACGGCAGCGTGATCGAGGTCGACCAGGTGCTGGTCGCCACCGGCCGGCGCCCGAACGTCGCGGGCCTGGGCCTCGAGCGGGTCGGCATCGCCCTCGACGCTGCCGGGGCGGTCCCGGTCGACCGCTTCTCGCAGACCGCCGTGCCGTCGATCTACGCCGTCGGCGACGTCACGAACCGGGCCGCCCTGACGCCGATCGCCATCCGGGAGGGGCACGCCTTCGCCGACACGGTGTTCGGCGGCAGGCCCTGGGCGGTCGACCACGCCCTGATCCCGACCGCGGTCTTCTCCACGCCGGAGATCGGCGTCGTCGGCCACGGCGAGGAGGTGGCCCGCCGGCTCTGCGGCGAGATCGACGTCTACGAGGCCCGCTTCCGGCCCATGAAGGCGACCCTGTCGGGCCGCGACGAGCGCGTCCTCATGAAGATCGTGGTCGAGCGCGCCAGCGACCGGGTGGTGGGCGTCCACGTCCTCGGCCACGACGCCGGCGAGATCATCCAGGCCGTCGGCATCGCCGTGACGATGGGCGCTACCAAGGCCGATTTCGACCGCACCATCGCGGTCCATCCGACGGCCAGCGAGGAGCTCGTGACCATGCGCACGCCCGCGGTGGTCAAGCAGCCCGTGGCCGTGGGCTGAACGGCGCGGCCCCGCGCCCTGGAACCCGGGCCTGCGGGGCGGGCGCTCGCCAGGGCCGCGGGCGCTCGCCAGGGCCGCGCGGTGAGAACATTCATCGCGGCAGGGAACCCCGCGAGATCTCGGCTTTTCCTTGAGAATGATCGAGAACCACAGTAGATCGTCCCCGACGGTCTCGGACGCCTCAGGAACTGCGTGCTCAAGCTACATCTTGGCGATCAAAGCGGCCTGGCAGAGCGGCCTAAGTCCCGATCATCTCTTGGTGATTTCGCAATGTTCGCGGCGGCCGGGGATCCGGACCGGCCGGCCGGACCGTGCGGATCTTTGAGACAGCGGCCGCGGCGGCACGCTCCGCGGGTGCGGCCCGCGGGGCGGTCTCCGGGGTATCGCCTCCCGCCCCTCCGCGGATGGCCCGGCGCGCCCCGCGCGCCGCACCCGCCTCGCCCAGACCATGGAAGCGACACCCGACCGTGACACACGACGCATCCCCCACAGCGACGACCGGCCCGGGCCCGGAGAGGAGCGCCCGGCACGAGGTCGCCGACCTCGCCCGCGAGTTCGTGCGCCACTGCACCGCCTACCGCGACCCGCTGCCCTCGGCGGCATTCCAGCAGCTCGCCAACACCCTCGTGCCCTACCTGGCGCTGTGCGCCGCCCTGCTGTACGCGGCCGCGCACGGGTACGGGGCCCTCGCGCTCCCGCTCGCGCTGCCGGCCGGGGGGCTGCTGGTCCGGCTCTTCATCATCCAGCACGATTGCGGGCACGGGTCGTTCCTGCCCTCGCGGGCCGCCAACGACTGGCTCGGCCGCGCCCTGAGCCTCCTGACGGTGACGCCCTACGACAGCTGGAAGCGGGCGCACGCCCTGCACCACGCTTCGTCGGGGGACCTGAGCCGCCGGGGCACCGGCGACATCCAGACGCTGACGGTGCGGGAGTACCTCGACCGGACCCGCTGGGGACGCCTCCGGTACCGGCTCTACCGCAACCCGCTCATCCTCATCGTGCTCGGCTCGCCCCTGAACTTCCTCGTGCTGCAGCGGCTGCCCTCCGGGGCCGGCCTGCCGTGGCGCAGCGCGTGGCGGGACGTGCTGGCCCTCAACCTCGGCCTCGCGGCCGTCGTCGCGGTCCTGGCCTACGCCGCCGGCGGCCTCGGGCCCGTGGCCTGGGTGTTCGTCCCGGTGATCTGCGTCGCGGCCTGGATCGGCGGCTGGCTGTTCTACGTCCAGCACCAGTACGAGGAGACGGTGTGGGAGGATGCCGCCGACTGGAACCTGCACCACGCGGCCCTGGGCGGCAGCTCCTACTACGTCCTGCCGCCGATCCTGCAGTGGTTCACCGGGAACGTCGGCCTCCATCACGTCCACCACCTCAACAGCCGGATCCCGAACTACCGGCTCCAGGAATGCCTGGACGGCCACGCCGCGCTCGGGCGGGTCGGGCGGCTGACGCTGCGCGAGAGCCTGGGCTGCCTCGGGCTCGCCCTCTGGGACGAGGAGACCCGCAAGCTCGTCGGCTTCTCGCACCTGCGGACGCTCCGCGCCGCCTGAGACCCCGGCCCGCGAGGCGGCGCAGCCGCGCGCCGCCTGACGCCGCGAGGGTCCCCTCGCTTCCGCCGCCGAACCGCCCTATAAGCCCGGCTCCCCGGGCGCGCCCGCGCGCATGGACTCGGACGAGGTGTGCAGGAGAGGACGATGAGCGAGCGCTGGACCCCCTCGAACTGGCGGCGGCTGCCGATCCAGCAGGTTCCGGACTATCCGGATGCGGCGGCCCTCGAGGCGGTGGAGCGCCAGCTCGCGAGCTTTCCTCCCCTGGTGTTCGCGGGCGAGGCCCGCAAGCTGAGGAAGAGCCTCGCCACGGTGGCGGCCGGGGAGGCGTTCCTGCTCCAGGGCGGCGACTGCGCCGAGAGCTTCGACGAGCACTCGGCCGACAACATCCGCGATTTCTTCCGCGTCTTCCTGCAGATGGCGCTGGTCCTGACCTTCGCGGGCGGCTCGCCGGTGGTGAAGGTCGGCCGCATCGCCGGGCAGTTCGCCAAGCCCCGCTCGTCCCCGACCGAGACGGTGGGCGGCGTCGCGCTCCCGAGCTACCGGGGCGACATCGTCAACGGCCTCGGCTTCACGCAGGAGGAGCGGATCCCCGATCCGCGGCGCCAGGTCGAGGCCTACCGCCAGTCGGCCGCGACCCTCAACCTGCTGCGCGCCTTCGCGACGGGCGGCTACGCCAACCTGGAGAACGCGCACCGCTGGATGCTCGGCTTCGTCAAGGACTCGCCCCAGTCCTCGGCCTACGCCGACCTGGCCCAGCGCATGACCGAGACGCTCGACTTCATGCGGGCGATCGGGATCAACCCGGAGACGCACCAGGAGGTGCGCCAGACCGATTTCTACACGAGCCACGAGGCGCTGCTGCTCGGCTACGAGCAGGCCCTGACCCGCGTCGATTCGACGAGCGGCGACTGGTACGCCACCTCGGGCCACATGCTGTGGATCGGCGACCGCACCCGGCAGGCGGACCACGCCCACGTCGAGTACGCCCGCGGGATCAGGAACCCGGTCGGCCTCAAGTGCGGCCCCTCGCTCCGGCCCGACGACCTCGTCCGGCTCATCGACCTCCTGAACCCGCAGGACGAGGCGGGCCGCCTGACCCTGATCTGCCGCTTCGGGGCGGACAAGGTCGGCGAGCACCTGCCCGGTCTGGTCCGGGCGGTCGAGCGCGAGGGGCGCACGGTGGTGTGGTCGTGCGATCCGATGCACGGCAACACCGTGACGGCGAGCGGCTACAAGACCCGCCCCTTCGACCGGGTGATGAAGGAGATCCAGGGCTTCTTCGACGTCCACCGGGCGGAGGGCACCCACGCGGGCGGCATCCACCTCGAGATGACCGGCAAGAACGTCACCGAGTGCACCGGCGGCGCGCGGGCCCTCACGGCCGAGGACCTCCAGGACCGCTACCACACCTACTGCGACCCGCGCCTCAACGCCGAGCAGGCCCTCGAGGTGGCGTTCCTGACGGCCGACCTCGTCAAGCGCGAGCGCAAGGACCACGAGCGGCCGCGGATCGAGGCGGCCGAGTAGGCGCGCCCCACCGCGAAAGAGCCGGGGCGCCATCACGACGATGGGTCGCCCCGGCCCGCTGATCGACCGACCTCGCCGAATCCCGGCGAAGTCGTCTCAGTGAAGATAGCCCAGGAAGAACAGGATCAGGATGATCGGCAACGGAATCCCGATCAACCACAGAAGCCCACCCTTCATCATCGACGCCTCCATCGTTCACGAATACTTGTTCGAAGGAGAAACGAGGCGGTGACGACTCGGTTCCGCTGAGCAACGCCGGCGAGGGGCCGGCCGCGGGCGGGCCCCGGCTCCGGCGGGACCTTGGGCCGGCATCCGCCGCCCGCGACGGCGGCGTGCCCGCTCACGCCGCGCGCTCGATGGCGGCATGAGCCGCCACGCTGATGCCGTCGCGGCCGCGGGCCTTGGCGGCGTAGAGGGCGGCGTCGGCCCGGGCGATGACCGCCTGGATGTCGGCATCCTCCGGCCCGGCCACCGCGACCCCGATGCTGATCGTGACGGCGATGCGGTGCGGGCCGTCCAGCGTGGCGGCGGCCCGCACCGCGGCGCACAGGCGCCCGGCGACGGCCGCGGCCTCCTCGGCGCCGAGGCCGCGCAGGAGCACCACGAACTCCTCGCCGCCGAAGCGCGCGACCGTGTCGGTGGCCCGCAGGGTCTCGGCCAGGAGATTGCCCACGGAGCGGATCACCGCGTCGCCGGCGGCGTGGCCGTGGACGTCGTTGACCCGCTTGAAGTGGTCGATGTCGGCCACTAGGACGGCGACGCCGCGGCGCGCGGAGCGGACCTGCGCGAAGGCCTCCTCGGCCGGGGCCGTGAAGCCGCGCCGGTTGAGCAGGCCCGTGAGGGAATCGGTGCCGACGGCGAGGCGCAGGGCCTCGATCTCGCGCCGGTAGGCCGCGGTGGACAGGGTCGAGCGCGCCTCGGCGGCGCTGAGCTCCCGCTCGGCGACGCCGAGGCGCCGCAGCAGCGAGCGCAGGGCGGCCGAGAGGGCCACGAACTCCCGGGCGCCGCCCAGCCGCGGCAGCATGGTGGCCGACGGGTCGCGCCCGATGCGGTCCGCCGCCAGGGTCATCTGCCGCAGCGGGGCCGCGGCCCTCCGCCCGATGAGCCAGGCGAGGGCGATCCCGGCCGCCGCCACGGCGGCGGCGAGGGCCGAAAGGCCCCGCACCGCGGCGCCGACCGGCGCGAGGGCGAGGGCGGCCGGGCGGCGCGCCACCACGATCCAGCCGAGGCTCGCGCCCTCTCCCCGGCGCGACGCCGACGCGCCCGCCACCGCGAAGCCCGCGAGCATCGGCTCGCCCGGCGGCTCGCCCAGCGTCCCGGCCGCCAGCGCGCCCCTGTCCCGGGCCGCCATGGCCGCGACCTCGGCGGGCGGGAACGGCACGGAGCCGAGGTCGCGGCCGAGGACCACGCGGCCGGTCCGGTCGAGGATCCAGATCTCGGTCCCGTCCCCGGGGGCTTCCTGAGCGAGCAGGCGGCGGCGCACGGTCTCGGCCCAGGCCCAGCTCAGGTGCGCGCCCAGCACGCCGGTCACGGCCCCGTCCGCGTCGCGCACCGGGGCCGCGAGGTCGACAAGGCGGAACGGCTCCGCCTCGCCGCCGCGCCCGAGGAGGCCTGCGAGCAGCACCGCCTCGTGCACGTCGCCGAGGGCGGGGCCGCGCAGGCCGGCGGCGAACCAGGGCCGGCCCGCCACCGAGGCGCCCTCCAGCAGGCGCTGCGTCGCGGACCGCACGGTGCCGTCCGGCCCGACGAAGCCGATCCAGGCGTAGTCCGGCTGCGAGACGTGCAGCGCGTCCAGGACCGTGCGCACCGTCGCCGGCGCCGCGTGCCAGAGCGGGCGCATGGGTTCGAGGCCGGCGAGGGTCTGCACCTCGCGAAAACGCTCCCGCAGGGCGCCGTCGAGGATGGAGGCCATGGTGGCGGCGAGCTGCGCCATGTTCGCCTCGACCAGCCGGATCGCGGCGCGGCGCTCGATCCAGATCGCCCCCCCGGCGGTCGTCCCGACCAGGACGAGGCAGAGCAGGCCGACGAGGGCGGCGAGCTGGTGTTCGAAGCGCAGGCGACTCGCGAGCGGCACGGGCACTCAGTTCCCCCGACGGTGCCGCCCGTTCTCTCTCCGGCCCGCCAACAAAGCGTTCAGCACTTCGCTCAATTGCGCGCCAACGCCGCTCTCCCCGGTCCACGGCCGGGGCCGGGCCCGCCGGACGCGGAGCCGGGCCGGCCGGCGCCGGTCGCCCGGCCGGCGCGTTGCACGGGATCATCCCGGAAATACACTGGACAAACTGTCCGGCCCGAGTAGCATCGGGTGGCTTCAACAAGCGACACTCTGAACAGCCCCGCCGTGCCCCCGCCGGCGGGGTTCTTTTGTGGCGCGCCCGCGGGCGCGCCGTCCCGGCGCCTCACATCGGGTCGTCCTCGCCCATCTCGCCCACGGGCTGCATGCGCTGCGGCGAGACCAGGGCCATCATCCTGCCCCCCTTCATCTTGACAATCATGAGGCGGCGGCCGGTCGCCCGGTCGGTGGCGACCGCCGTCTCCAGGGTCTGCGCCTGGAACGGCGACAGGGTGAACTCGTGGCCCCAGGCCGTGAAGGTGCCCTGCGCCACGGCGCTGCCGAGGCCGCCCGCCGCCACGAGGCCCCCCGCGATGAGAATCCGCTTGAGCATGATCGATCGTCCCTCTGATGCCCGGCCTGCCGTCGCGGGCCGCTGAGCGGACGGGGAGCCCGTCGCGCACGCCGCCGGCCCCGCGCGGCCGTCCCGCGGTGCCGTGCTGCCGGGTTCGCCCGGAGACGCCCGCGGTTACGGCGGTCCGGCAGGGGCGTTGATCGGAAGGACACATCGGCGCGCGATCTCCCGCCGGTGAGGCGGTTTTCCTCGACGCGGTCGCGCCGCGGCTGGTAGGACGACGGGATTCACCTGCGGCCCCGCTCGGCCCGATCGCGCGGGCGCCGGGACGCGGCGCGCCGGGCCCGGCCACGCTCCGTTCGATCCAGCGAGTTCCGATGCCTGCTTCCGCCCACGCCCCCGCGCCCATCGTGGTGTTCGACCTCGACGGCACGCTCGCCGAGACGGCCGGGGACCTGATCGCCACGCTCAACGTCATCCTGACGCGGGAGGGCCTGCCGGCGGTCGACGTGGCGCAGGCGCGGGAGCTGATCGGCGCCGGTGCCCGGGCGCTCATCGAGCGGGGCTTCGCGGCGGCGGGGCGCGAGCTGGCGCCGGACCGCCTGGACGCGCTGTTCCGGGTCTTCATCGCCCATTACGGCCAGCACCTGTGCGACGCCTCGCACCTCTTCCCCGGCGTCGAGGCCGCCCTCGACCGGCTGGAGCAGGCGGGCTACCGGCTGGCGGTCTGCACCAACAAGCCGGAATCGCACTCGATCCGGCTCCTCGACCTCCTCGGCATCGGCGGGCGCTTCGCGGCGATCTGCGGCCGCGACACGTTCCCGTACTTCAAGCCCGATCCCCGCCACCTGACCGAGACGATCGCCCGCGCGGGCGGCGACCCGGCCCGCGCCGTGATGGTGGGGGATTCCCGCACCGACATCGCCACCGCGAAGGCGGCCGGGGTGCCGGTGGTGGCGGTGCCGTTCGGCTACACCGACGTGCCCGTCGAGGATCTCGACCCCGACGTCGTCATCGAGCATTTCGACGCGCTCTACGACGCCGTCGCGCGCCTCGGGGCCGGCGCCCGCAGCGCCGCCTGAGGTCGGCCCGTCCGGCACCGGACCGGCTGCACGGCGGGCGCGGCGGGGAGCGAACCCGCGATCCTGCGCGCGTGACGCGGGCGCTCCCGGACGCGGCTCCCGCGCCCGCCGCGCGCCGCCGGTCGGGCGCCGGGCCGTGCCCTGGATTGCGGCCGCGGCGGGGCTAGATGCTGCGGCAGCCCTCCGCAAGCGAGACCCCGCGATGCCGCCAGAGCCAGACGCCCGCCCGACCCTCGCGGCCCCGGACGATGATCCCTACCTCTGGCTGGAGGAGATCGACGGCGCGCGGGCCCTGGCCTGGGTCGAGGCGCAGAACGCCGCGACCCTCGAGGCCTTCGCGGACGGGCGCTACGCCGCCGACCGCGACGGGCTGAAGGCCGCCCTCGACCGGCCGGACAAGATCCCGGGCGTCACCCGCCGCGGCGGCTGGCTCTACAACCTCTGGCAGGATGCCGAGCATCCCCGCGGGCTGTGGCGCCGCACCACCCTGGCGTCCTACCGCGGCCCCGACCCCGACTGGGAGGTGCTGCTCGACCTCGACGCGCTGGCGCGGGAGGAGGGCGCGGACTGGGTCTGGAGCGGCGCCGTCAGCCTCCCGGAGGCGCACGACCGCGCCCTCGTGCAGCTCTCGCGCGGCGGCGGCGACGCCACGGTGGCGCGGGAGTTCGATCTCGCCGGCCGGGCCTTCGTGCCGGACGGCTTCGCGCTGCCGGAGGGCAAGCACATCCCGGTCTGGCTCGACCGCGACACGCTGCTGCTGGCGAGCCCGCTCGGCGACGGGATGGCGACCCGCTCCGGCTACGCCCGCACGGTGCGGCTCTGGCGGCGCGGCAGCGACCTCCGGGAGGCCCCGGTGATCTTCTCGGCCTCCGAGGACAGCATGGTGGCGTACGGCTACCCGGATCGCGGGGCCGTGCCGGAGCGCCTCGTCTTCGTGGAGCGCACCGGCTTCTTCGACGGCACCATCGACCTCGGCGACCGCACCGGGCCGAGGGCGCGCCTCGACGTGCCGACCGACGCCGACGCGCACTGGCACCGCGGCTTCCTGGCGATCCGCACCCGCTCGCCCTGGAGCGTCGGCGCCGAGACCTACCCGCCCGACAGCGTGCTGGGCATCGGGCTCGACGCCTTCCTGGCGGGCGGGCGGACCTTCGCGGTGCTGTTCACCCCGGGGCCGCGCCGGGCGCTCCAGGGCTTCTTCTGGACGGGCGGGCAGCTGGTGCTCTCGGTCCTCGACGACCTGAAGGCGCGCTTCCCCGTGTTCACGCCGTCGGAGGCCGGCTGGGCCGAGGGACGGGTCCGGGGCCTGCCGGAGCTCGGCGTCGTCAGCGTCTGGTCCCTCGACGGCGACGAGGACGAGTCGAACGGCGACCTCCTGGCGGCCGCCAACGACCCGGTCACGCCCTCGACCCTGCTGATGACCCGGGCCGACCTCCCGGCCCCGACGCTCCTGAAGCAGGCGCCGGCCCTGTTCGAGGCCGAGGGCCTCGCGGTCACCCGGCACGAGGCCGTGTCCTCGGACGGCGAGCGCATCCCCTACGTCCAGGCGGGGCCGCCGGGGGAGACCGGCGCGGCGCCGGTGCACCTCTCCGGCTACGGCGGGTTCCAGGTCACCAACCTCGCCGGCTACTCGGCCGTCCTCGGCCGGCTCTGGCTCGCCAAGGGCGGCACCCGCGTGGTCGCCAGCATCCGCGGCGGCGGCGAGTTCGGCACGCGCTGGCACGAGGCCGGCCGGCGCGAGGGCAAGGCCCTCACCCACGACGATTTCGCCGCGGTGGCCGCCGACCTCGTGCGGCGCGGCGTGACGCGGCCGGGCCGCATCGCCGCGGAAGGCGGCTCGAACGGCGGCCTGCTGATCGCCAACATGCTGACGCGCTACCCCGAGCGCTTCGGCGCCCTCTTCTGCACCGTGCCGCTGATCGACATGCGCCGCTACCCGCGGCTGCTGGCCGGCGCGAGCTGGGTGGCGGAGTACGGCGACCCGGAGAACCCGGACGACTGGGCCTTCCTGCAGCGCATCTCGGCCTACCACGCCGCGGAGGCCGGCCGGCCCTACCCGCCGATCCTGATCGCCACCACCCGCCGGGACGACCGCGTCCATCCCGGCCACGCCCGCAAGATGGCGGCGAAGCTCCAGGGCCTGGGCTACGACGCCCGCTTCTACGAGCCCGAGGCGGGCGGGCACTCGCACGGCAAGAACAGCGCCGAGACCGCGGCCTTCGCGGCCCTCGGCGCCGCGTTCCTGCGCCGCTCCATCGGCTGGGAGCCGGAGGTGGCGGGGGCGTGAGCGGCTCTCCGCGCCCTGCGTAGTCGGGCGCCGGAACCCGCGCCGCGGCGGCGCGTCGATTCGGAGCGCGGCCGGGCGAGGCCCGCGCGCGATCCGCCAGAGGCCCCTGCCATGCGCGCTCCCGTACTCCTCGCGGTCCTGGCCACGCTCGGGGCCTCGCAGGCCGGGGCCGGGGTGCTGATCAGGGTCGACAAGACGACCCAGCGCATGCACGTCGCGGTGGACGGCCGGGCCCTGTACGACTGGCCGGTCTCGACCGGCCAGCCCGGCTACAGCACGCCGGGCGGCGCCTACACGCCCTCCCGCCTCGTGCGCGATCACCGCTCGCGCGAGTGGGACGACGCGCCGATGCCCCACGCGATCTTCTTCACCGGGCGCGGCCACGCCATCCACGGCAGCGGGCACACCGGCCGGCTCGGCAGCCCGGCCTCGCACGGCTGCGTCCGCCTCGCGCCCGGCAAGGCCGCGCTCCTGTACGCGCTCGTCGCGGCCGAGGGACTGTCGAGCACCCGGGTGGTGATCGGTGGGGACGAGACCCGGCTCGCGCGGCGGGTGGCGCCGGAGCGGATGCGCGCACCCGCCGCGGCGCAGGCGCGGCTCGGCCGCACGCTCCGGGCCGAACCCGCGCTGCGCGCCGAGCCCGCGCTACGCGCCCGACCTGCGCTGCGCGCCGAACCCGCCTGGCGGGTGCGCCCCGGCTACGATCCTGGGTTCCAGCCCGTCGGTAGCGCGTACGTGCCGGCCTACGACCCCGCCTGGTAGGGTCCCGCCGCGCAGGGACCGGACCCGGCATGCCGCCGGGCTGAGCGAAAAATGATCGCGCCTTGCCCGCATTGGGCGAAAACCTGGCGCCTTGGCCGTTGACAGGACGGCCGGCACCTAAGAAAAAAGGCCACACGCGAGGTGTGGCCCAAGTCTAGGGAGGAAACGCCCAAAGAGGGCTGCAACACGACGACGCCATCGCCGTGCTGCAATGCAAAACTACGCCCCGCGGCGCGACAAGCGATTTCTCACAGCCTTGCCCTTGCGTGAGAAGCGCGACGTTTTTTTACAACAGTCGTATTTGACGCAATCCAATCGCACTCCGATGCGGGCTGCCCGAACGCGGTCCGGTGCGGCCGGGCGCCCGCGGCCGGGACGCGGGAACCCTGGAGGCGGGCGTGACGCAAACCCCGGAGCCGGCCACGCGGGCGATCCGCGTCCGCGGCCAGACCCTCAACGTCGCCGAGGCGGGGCCCGAGACCGGGCCCCTGGTCGTCCTGCTGCACGGCTTCCCGGAATTCTGGTGGGGCTGGCGGCACCAGATCGGGCCGCTCGCCGAGGCCGGGATGCGCGTCGTGGCGCCCGACCAGCGCGGCTACAACCTCAGCAGCAAGCCCGACGATCTCGCCGCCTACCATCTCGACCGGCTGGCCGCGGACGTGATCGGGCTCGCCGATGCCTACGGCCGCGACCGGATCAGCGTCGTCGGGCACGATTGGGGCGGCCTCGTCGCCTGGTGGGCCGCCGCGCAGCACCCGGGCCGGATCGAGCGCGCGGCGATCCTCAACGCCCCCCATCCCGACGTGTTCGGGGCCTACGCGCGGCGCCACCCGAGCCAGGCGCTCCGCAGCACCTACGTCGGCCTCTTCCAGCTGCCCTGGCTGCCGGAGGCTGCCCTGCGGGCGGGCGGCTTCCTGGGCTTGCGCCGCGCGCTCGCGACCAGCAGCCGGCCCGGCACTTTTACGCCGGCCGACCTCGACCGCTACGCCGCGGCCTGGCGGCAGCCGGGCGCGCTCACCGGCATGCTGAACTGGTACCGCGCCCTGCGGCTCGCCCGCCGCGCCGCGCCCGCGCCGGTCCGGCCCCCCGTCCTGGTGCTGTGGGGCGAGAAGGACACGGCCCTCGAGACGGGGCTCGCGCGCGCGAGCCTCGCCCTGTGCGAGGCCGGCAGCGCGCGCTGGTTCCCCGAGGCCACGCACTGGGTGCAGCACGAGGAGGTGGCGGCCGTCAACGCGGCGCTCCTGGCCTTCCTGGCCCCGGCCCGGACCGGGGCGCCGCCGCCCGGCGCCGGGCGGGATCCCGACGCCGGGCCACTCCCCGAGACCGGGCAGGATCTCAGCGCCAGGCCGACGCCGGACCCCGCGCCGGGTTAGCGCGGCGCGCGGGAGCGCCCCTCGTCCCCTGTGGCCGAGATGCGTCACCCGGGCCGCCACGCGCGGGGCTGCCTTGACCCTGCCGCAGGCGGTGGCCATCCGGACGCTCACGCCTTCAGCAATCAGGGGTGGGGAGATGACCCGTCGATACCTGGCGCCGCTCTGCGGCGTCGTCCTTCTGGCGCTCGCCGGCGCCGCGCCGGCCGGCGCCGCGCCGTCTGGCGCCGCGAGCCTGCTCGAGAGCGGGCCGCTCGCGGATTTCCTGACCGTCTTCCGGCAGCAGGGGGTGCCGCGCCAGACCATCGGCTGGAACAGCCCCTACAAGCCCGGCACCGTGGTGATCTCCACCAGCCAGAGGCGGCTCTACTACATCCTGCCCGACCAGGAGGCCGTCCAGTACGGCGTCGGCGTCGGGCGCGAGGGCTTCTCCTGGTCCGGCACCAAGGCCGTGACGATGAAGAAGGAGTGGCCCTCCTGGCGGCCGCCGGAGCAGATGCTGAAGCGCCGCCCGGACCTGCCGCGCTACATGGCGGGCGGCACCGAGAACCCGCTCGGCGCGCGGGCGCTCTACCTCGGCTCGAGCCTCTACCGCATCCACGGCTCGAACGAGCCGGAGACCATCGGGGCCGCGGTGTCGTCCGGCTGCATCCGGATGACGAACCGGGACATCATCGACCTCTACGGCCGGGTCAAGGTCGGCACCAAGGTCGTGGTGCTGCCCTAGCGGCACCCGGCCGCGCGGCCCTGACGGGACGCCCCGGACCTCGCTGCGGCCCGCCTCCCGCGTCGGCGCGGAGGCGCTCTCCCGCGGGCGGGCGCCCGGGCGCGGCTCAGCGCCGCGGCGCCCGGTCGAGCCCGGCGCGCCG